>NZ_JBDSMB010000105.1:0-7699 GCF_039916025.1 Flavobacterium sp. | reverse complement strand
AAATGGCTACTATTGATAAAATGAAGAAAGACGGAACTTTTATGACATTGTCTAAAAAAGAACGTCTTCAAGTTGATCGTCTTCGTGCAAAATTAGAGAAGAACTTAGGTTCTATCGCTGATATGTCTAGACTTCCAGCTGCATTATTTGTAGTGGATATCAAGGCTGAACACATCGCAATAAAAGAAGCACAAAAATTAAACATTCCAGTTTTCGCAATGGTTGATACTAACTCTGATCCACGTGAAGTAGATTACGTTATTCCAGCCAATGATGATGCTTCAAAATCAATTGATAAAATTTTATCTTTAGTAACTGCTGCAGTTATTGACGGATTAGCTAACAGAACTTCTGATAAAGAAGGTGATGATACTACTGAAGTTGATGCTGTTGAAGAAGTAACTGCTGCTGAAGTAGTAACAGAAGCTGTTGCTGAAGTTGAAGCTCCGGTTGCTGAAGAAGCTGCTGAAGTTGAAACTCCAGAAGTAGAAGCTGCTCCAGAAGTAGAAGCAGTTGTAGAAGTAGAAGCTGCTCCAGAAGCTGAAGCTACTGAAACAAAAACTGAAGAGTAAAACAAAATAATTACGAATTATGAATTAAGAATTACGGATTATTTTCAATCGTAATTTCCAGTTTGTAATTCGTAATTTACTTTTAAAACGATTTTTAAATTTTAAATAAAAAATATTATGTCAACAATCACAATTACTGCTGCAGACGTAAACAAGTTAAGAACTATTACCGGTGCAGGAATGATGGACTGTAAAAAAGCATTAGTAGAAGCTGATGGCGATTTTGATTTAGCAATTGAAAACCTTAGGAAAAAAGGTCAAAAAGTTGCTGCAAACCGTTCAGACAGAGAATCTACTGAAGGTGCTGCTATTGCAGTTGTTAATGCAGACAAGACTTCTGGTGTTGTTATTACATTAAACTGCGAAACTGACTTCGTTGGAAAAAATGAAGGTTTCGTAAAATTGGCTACTGAGTTAGCTAACTTAGCTATGAACTTCGATAACAAAGAAGAATTCTTAGCTGCAGATTTTAACGGACTTACTGTTGCTGAAAAATTAATCGAGCAAACTGGTGTTATTGGAGAAAAAATTGAAATCGCTTCTTTCGAAAGATTGTCTGGTGCTTTTGTTGGTTCTTACATCCACGCTGGTAACAAAATTGCTACTTTAGTTTCTTTATCTGCTAACGTTGCTGGTGCTGAAGAAGCTTCAAGAAACGTAGCAATGCAGGCTGCTGCTATGTCTCCAATTGCTTTAGATGAAGCCGGAGTTGACGCTGCAATTGTTGAAAAAGAAATTGAAATCGCTAAAGATTTACTTCGTCAGGAAGGAAAACCGGAAGCTATGATTGAAAACATCGCTAAAGGTAAACTAGGTCGTTTCTTTAAAGACAATACTTTGGTAAACCAGGATTATATTAAAGATAGCTCAATGAGTGTTGCTAACTACATTAAATCTGTTGATGCAGGTTTGACTGTAACTGGTTTCAGAAGAGTTGCCCTAGGATAATTTTTGAAATACGAAGTACGATTTACAAAGTACGAAGTATAAAATATTAAAACCCTGTTTCTTTATTGAAACGGGGTTTTTTGTTTTATACTAATATCACTTTTTTTACGTTATACATATAAATCTTACTTATTTATTCTAACCCATCCAAAATGAAGTATCTTTTATCTTGTCTTTTTCTTATCCAATTTGTAAGCGCCCAGAATGTCTCAATCAAACTCAAGTTTGAAAACACTTCAGATTCCATACCAATTACAGCCAACAAAAGTATTAATGATGATGCTGGTTATTTCTTGATGAATACTGATACCATTTATACCAAAAACAATCAGGCAGAGCTAAAGTTTAATGCTGTCAATCCAGGTTATATGTATTTCACTTTCTCTAAAGCAAATCCGGTCATCAATCTTTTATACGAACCAAATGAAGTTATTCAGTTAAAAATCACAAAAGATCAGGATAATAAATACGCCATTGAATATGACGGAAAAAATAGCGATGTTTTGTTGGCGATAAATTTTGATACCATTTATAAATATCAAAAGTTTGCCAAAAAATTAAGACCGATAATTTTTAATGCAAAGAAAGGTTCGGATATTTTAACCTTTATAAAAAGCCAATATGCAGAAGGGCTGAAACAACTTCAGGGTTTCTACGATAACAAAACAATCTCTAAAAAAATGTTTGATGCTTCCAGATTGTACTTGGAAGCCACTTTATCCAATAATTCAAAAAGCATAATTGAAGATATTTTCAGAATTGAAGAGGAATATGTAAACACTAAACTTCCTAAAAGTGAATTTGTCGATTTACTAAACAATCTGATGCACCAATATAGTCCGTTTGATAATAAATTCAAGGGCTTTACAACCTATGCAACTTTAGAAAACCTACAGGCTGCATCTAAATTTATAAATGAAAGTGGTTCAGATGAACAACGATATGATAATGGTTTGTGGAAAAACAAAAATGCCAGAGAGTATTATAACTTTATTCCGCTGCAATATCAGGAAAAGCTGTTTGCTCATTTGTTTGTTAATGACCGTTTAGACGAAAATGATTTCAAACAATTCAAATTGGTTTTTCCCAACAGCAAATACACAACGTATTTAGAAAAATATCTGAAAAACAAGAAAGCAACGATTTATAAACCCTATGCTTTTGGTTATTTCTTAAATAATGAATTTGAGTATATCAGCCAGGTAAACAGTATTGACATCGAAGCAATAATAAAAGATAATTTTAAAGGAAAAGCTGTTTTTGTTGACTTATGGGCAAGTTATTGTGGACCTTGCTTTCAGGAGTTTTCCTATTCTCAAAAACTCTTTTCCTTTTTAAAAACCAATGCTATTGAAATGCTTTACATCAACATTGACAGGGAAAAAGATATTGCCAAATGGCAGCCAAATATAAAAAGCAGTTATTTGGAAGGCAATCATATTTTTGCTTCAGACAAAATTCAGAAATCTTTACAAAAGCTATTAAAAGAACCGAATGGCGTTTATATTCCGAGGTATTTATTATTTAATTCAAAAGGTGAATTGGTGTTGCCAAACACAAAAAAGCCTTCTGAAGAACAACCATTATATAATGAAATACTAAAGGCATTAAAATAACAAAAAACCGATTCAAATGAATCGGTTTTTTGTTTTATAAACTTTACTTATTTCTTCTGAACAGCGAAGCCTCTTGCCCGCATCAAAGCATCCGTATTAACATCTCTGCCTCTGAATTTTTTATAGGCAATTGCAGGGTCAATTGTGTTTCCTATACTGAAAACATAATCATGTAATCGTTTGGCAACTTCTTTATCATACAAGCCATCTTTGGTTTCGGTAAAGGCTTCCGTCGCATCCGCACTGATAGCATCTGCCCACAAATAACCATAATAACCTGCAGCATAAGCATCATCAGAGAAGATATGTCCAAACTGTGGAATACGGTGACGCATTACTATTTCTTTTGGCATTTTTAAAGCATCTAACGTTTCTTTTTCGAATTGTTTTGGATCAATATCAGGATTTTCTAATAAATGTAATTTCATATCTACCAAAGCACTTGCAATAGTTTCTACAGTAGAAAAAGCTTCATTAAATGTTGCTGCTTTATTATTTCTTTCTACCAATGACATTGGCATTGGTTCCCCTGTTTTATAATGCAACGCAAACTGATTCAACACTTGTGGTGTTGCTAACCAACGCTCCATAACTTGGGAAGGAAACTCAACATAATCTCTTGGAGTATTTGTTCCTGATAAACTTGGATAAGTCACATCCGAATTCAAACCGTGTAATGCATGTCCAAATTCATGAAACAACGTACTCGCATCGTCCCATGAAATCAATATTGGCTCGCCATCTTTTCCTTTAATGAAATTACAATTGTTAGACACAATAGTAATCACATCGCCATTTACTCTGCTTTGTTCTCTGGTTGCATTCATCCACGCACCGGAACGTTTTCCTTTACGCGCATAAGGATCAAAATACCAAAGTCCAACAAGTTTTTTTGTGTCTTTATTATAAACTTCCCAGGTTCTAACATCCGGATGGAAAACAGGAACATTGGTTACTTGTCTGAATCCTAAATGGAAAATTTCTCCTGCAACCCAAAACATTCCTTCACGTAATTTCTCTAATTGCAAATACGGTTTTAAATCGTTTTGGTCTAAATCGTATTTTGCTTTTCTAACTTTTTCTGAATAATAGCGATAATCCCAAGCGGCTATTTTAAACTTTTCTTCCCAAGCCATCGTATTCGAATTTTGTCCATCTGTATCAAGCAATCTTTGCATTTCGGCAACATCAGCATGCACTTTTTCAACTGCCGGCGTCCAAACAGACATCATCAAATCCATTGTTTTTTCAGGTTTTTGGGCCATAGTATTTGACAAACTCCAATCGGCAAAAGTTTTAAAACCTAGTAGTTTGGCTTTCTCCGCACGCAATTTTAAAATTTGAACTAATGTTTTATTATTGTTATTGGCATTATCATTATCGCCACGACTTGTCCAAATCTGAAACGCTTTTTCTCTTAAATCTCTACGACTTGAAAACGTTAAAAACGGTTCCATAGAAGAACGGGTATTGGCAATACAACCCATTACGCTTAGCTTTCTTTCTTTGGCATCAGCTTTAGCAGCATTTTTCAATTCATCTGGCAAACCATCAAAATCTGCTTCAGTTTTTAATTCTAAATAATAATTGCTTTCGTCTGCCAATTGATTTTGACTGAACTTTGTAAATAAACCAGCTAATTCCTGATTGATTGCAGCAATTCTTGTTTTGCTTTTTGCAGTTGCTTTTGCACCTTCGCGAACATAGTTGGAATAGTACAACCAAACCAATCGTTGTTGTTCTTTGGTCAGTTTTTTAGTTGATGGCGCATTATACACTTTTGAAATTCTGGCAAACAACTTTGCGTTTTGATATATTTTATTAGAAAGGTCATATACCTTAGGTGTCATTTCAGTTTCTATAGGCTCAAATTCAGGGCTGTTCATATTGGAACTGTAAATTCCAAAAACAGCATAAACCTGGCTGAATCTTTTACCTGTTTTTTCTAACGCCACAATCGTATTAGTAAAAGTTGCCGGTTTTGGATTGTTGGCAATTTTAGAAGTTTCATTCAATTTTTCCTGAATAGCATATTCAAGTGCAGGTTTTAAATCTTTTAATTTGTAGTCTGTAAATGCTGGAACGCCACCATAAGGTCCAGCCCAATCATTAAGGAAAGAATTGCGATTTGCTTGTGCATTTACCATAACCGTTGGAGCAATCATAATCAATGTTAAAATTATTTTTTTCATTATTTGTTTGTTTTTATCAAAAGTAATGAAAATTCAATTCATCTCACTACTATAATAATCATTAACCAAAATTGCATAAATTTGAGAAAAAGTAACCCTATGTTTCAATCCAGAAAAGATATTATTTATGTTGTTCTTGCCGGAATATTTATCACGAATGCTGTTTTAGCAGAACTAATTGGTGGAAAACTAATTGATGTTGGACCTGCCGTTATGAGCATTGGAATTCTGCCCTGGCCTATTGTTTTTGTCACCACCGATTTAATCAATGAATATTTTGGAGAAAAAGGCGTTCGCAAACTTTCTATAATTACAGCTTGTTTAATTGCCTACACTTTTATCGTTTTGTTTTTTGCGATGAAAATTCCATCGACTGGAATTAGTACGGTTTCGACTTCGCAGTTTAATGCTGTTTTTGGACAAAGCCAATTGATTATTGTGGGAAGCATTACTGCCTTTTTAATTTCGCAACTGATAGACGTTAGCATTTTTCATTTTTTTAAAAGAAGAACTGGAGAAAGAAAGATTTGGCTGCGAAGTACTGGCTCAACAGTAATTTCGCAATTGTTTGATAGTTTTATCGTTTTGGGAATTGCATTTTGGCTGCCTGGAATTATGGATACAAAAACTTTTCTGCTTTCGGCAATGACAGGTTACAGCGTTAAACTGGCGATTGCGGTTTTAATGACGCCAATGATTTATTTGGGACATAATTTAATTGATAAATATATTGCAAAAGATGGAAACTAAAATACGTTGTGGCTGGTGTGAAAAAGATGATTTGTACAGAGATTATCACGATAACGAATGGGGAACTCCGGTTTATGATGACGACAAACTGTTTGAGTTTTTGGTTTTGGAAACTTTTCAGGCAGGCTTGAGCTGGTATACGATTTTGAGCAAACGGGAAAATTTCAGGAAAGCTTTTGATTATTTTGATTATAAAAAAATTGCAAAATATGACGATAAAGAAATCGAAACACTGATGCAGAATGCAGGCATTATTCGAAATGGATTAAAAATAAAAGCTACGATTTCTAATGCAGTTGCTTTTATGGAAGTGCAGAAAGAATTTGGCACTTTCTCAAAATACATTTGGGGATTTACAGGCGGAAAACCAATCGACAACAACCCAAAAGGCTTAAAAGATGTTCCTGCTGTCACCGAAATTTCAGATGCTTTGAGCAAAGATTTAAAGAAACGCGGATTTAAATTTGTTGGTTCAACGGTTGTGTATGCTCATATGCAAGCCACAGGAATGGTGAATGACCATGTGGAAGATTGCTGGAAGAGGAAATAGTGTTCAATCGCAGTTGGCAGAAAAAACTGAAAACTGAGACTAACTTTTCAAAACTCTGATAAACGTTTCTCTCGAAATCTCAAAAGCGCCAAGTTTTTCCAAATGGTCGTTATGAACCTGGCAATCTAACAGTTTATAGTTGTTTTCTTTTAAGTATTGAATCAAACTCACAAACGCAATCTTACTTGCATTTGGCACTTTGGAAAACATGCTTTCGCCGCAAAATATGTGTCCCAAATCCACACCATATAAACCTCCAACCAATTCGTCATTTTGCCAAACCTCAACGGATTTAGCAATTCCCATTTCATGGAGTTTTGTATAAGAAACTTTGAAATCATCGGACAACCAAGTCCCTTCTTGTCCCGGACGTTCTATTTCCTGACATCCCGCAATTACCTCTTTGAAATTTTGATTAAAAGTGACTTTAAACTTATTCTGATTCAGCAGATTCCGTATGCTTTTTGAAACTTTGTACAGTTGCGGAACTACCACCATTCTTTCCGGTGGCGACCACCATAATACTGGTTCGTCTTCATTAAACCAAGGAAAAATTCCGTTGCGATACGCTAAAAGCAATCGCTCTATCGATAAATCGCCACCAATAGCAAGAACGCCTTCTATCGAAGCTTCTTCAACTGGTGGAAAATATAGTTCTTTGGTTAGAAAATACATTTTTAAGAAAATAGAATATAGAGAATAGAAAAAAGAGCAATAAAAAAGTCATTCTAAATTACCTTTTTGGTTTTACATTTAGAATGACAATCTATATTCTATACTCTTTGTTCTTTTCTCTTGATTAAAAAGGTAAATCGTCGTGTTCTTCTTCATTGAAGTTGGTTGCTGGCGCAAACGCTTCTGCGGGTGGCATTGGAGCCATTCCTGCTGCGCTTGGTGCTTCAGCTTGTAGTTTTTCAACTCTCCAACCCTGAATATCGTTGAAATATTTAGTTTCTCCTTGTGGATTTGTCCATTCTCTTCCTCTCAAATTGATTGACACTTTTACTGCATCACCAACATTGTAATTATTCAACAAATCACATTTGTCCTGCACAAAGTTGATGCTGATAA
>NZ_JBDSMB010000104.1:0-4642 GCF_039916025.1 Flavobacterium sp. | reverse complement strand
GGGGGTGTTTTTCTCGATTTCAAAAATTTCAAAATCCAATAACTTATCACCTTTGTTTTTTTTGAAAACTTCATTAAACTTGCCAATCAATTCTTCATTAAGATCTTCTATATCTAGTTTTATCGATACTTTTTTAGAGAATTTATCTAAGATATCATGCAGTTGCTGTACATCCAAAAATTCAATTCTTGGTTCGGATTTTTTTCCTGTTTCCTGATTTACCCAGCCGCTCTTAACAGCAATTTTGATATAAACAAACTGATTATGACTTAATAGGTTTCTGTAATCTAAATAGGCTTTATCAAAAATCCTAAATTCATAACTTTCATCATATCCTTCCAATAAAAAAATCCCCCATCCTTTGCCATTTTTAGCAGTCCTGTGCTCAAATTTTGTAACAATTCCCCCCACAGCCAAAGTTTTGCCAACATAGGGTTCCAGTTCTTTCAGACTTTCTAATTTAGTTTTACAAAAATTCTCAATACCATATCTATGATCGTCTAGCGGATGACCTGATATGTATATTCCAACCACTTCTTTTTCTCGTGATAATTTCTCCATCGTGCCCCATTCTTCGCATGGTGGAACAATAGGCTCAGCAATCTGAACTTCACTGGCATCGCCAAACAAACTCACTTGCGACGAATTTTCATTCTCCTGAAATTTGGAACCATAACGAACCGCTTTTTCCAAAAATGTAATTCCTTCGCCTTCAATGTGGAAATACTGCGCACGGTGTGTGTTTTGAAAACAATCAAATCCGCCGGCTAATGCCAGACTTTCAAATGCTTTTTTATTGGCAGCACGCAAATCTATTTTTTTTGCTAAATCGAATATTGATTTATAGGATTCCTCTTTTCTGCTCTGAACAATAGTATCGACCGCATTGGCACCAACACCTTTAACAGCGCCCATTCCGAAACGAACAGCATAATTATCATTAACCGTGAATTTATAAAATGACTCATTCACATCAGGTCCAAGAACCTCTAATCCCATTCGCTTACATTCTTCCATAAAGAAGGAAACCTGCTTGATATCACTCATGTTATTGGACAAAACAGCCGCCATATATTCCGCTGGATAATTGGCTTTTAAATAAGCTGTTTGATACGCAATCCAGGCATAGCAGGTCGAGTGCGATTTGTTGAAAGCATATTCTGCAAAAGCTTCCCAGTCTTTCCAGATTTTTTCTAATTTATCGGCTGAATGTCCTTTGGCTTCTGCTTGTGAAATGAATTTTGGTTTCATTTTATCCAAAACATCTTTTTGCTTTTTTCCCATTGCTTTACGCAAAACATCGGCATCACCTTTTGAGAAATCGGCTAATTTTTGTGATAAAAGCATTACCTGCTCCTGGTAAACCGTAATTCCGTATGTTTCTTTAAGCAATTCTTCACAAGCTTCAATATCGTATGTGATTTCTTCTTCTCCGTTTTTACGTTTGATAAAACTCGGTATATAAGCGATTGGTCCAGGGCGATAAAGTGCATTCATCGCAATCAAATCGCCAAAGACTGTTGGCTTCAATTCCTTCATATACTTTTGCATTCCGGCACTTTCATACTGAAAAATCCCAACCGTTTCTCCACGTTGGAAAAGCTCATATGTCTTCACGTCATCAATCGGAAATTCATCTGGATTTAGGTCTTTTCCCGTTCTATATTTTACAAGTTTTACTGTGTCTTTTATCAAGGTCAGGGTTTTCAATCCCAGGAAATCCATCTTCAATAATCCCGCGCTTTCTACGACCGAGTTATCAAATTGGGTTACATACAAATCAGAATCTTTGGCAGTTGCTACCGGAACAAAATTGGTAATATCACTTGGCGTAATGATAACACCACAAGCGTGAATTCCAGTATTTCTAAGGTTTCCTTCCAGAAATTTTGCCTGATTTATAGTATCGGAACATAAATTTCCCTCTTTTGAAAGTGATATTAATTCTTTGACTCTCTCAAATTCTTCAGGTCGTAATGCTTTTTTTATTGTTGCTTCATCTTCTGATAAAAGTCGCGCTAAATTCCATTTTGAAGGCATTAATCCTGGAATTAATTTAGCTACTTTATCGGCTTCAAAAAGCGGTAAATCCATAACTCTGGCGGTGTCACGAATACTCGATTTGGTCGCCATTGTTCCATAAGTGATAATCTGTGCTACTTGTTTGGAACCGTATTTCTGAATTACATAATCCATTACTTTACTTCGGCCTTCATCATCAAAATCTATATCAATATCGGGAAGTGAAACCCTATCAGGATTAAGGAAACGCTCAAAAAGCAAATTATACAGCAACGGATCAATGTTGGTAATTCCGAGGCAATATGCCACTACAGAACCAGCAGCAGAACCACGGCCCGGACCAACAGAAACTCCCATTTTTCGGGCTTCGGCAATGAAATCCTGAACAATTAAGAAATAACCCGGATAACCAGAATTTTCAATCGTTAGTAATTCGAAATCGATTCGTTCCTGAATTTCGGTAGTGATTTCAGTGTATCTTCTTTTAGCGCCTTCAAATGTTAAATGGTGCAAATATTTATTTTCTCCACGTTTTCCTTTATCAGCTTCGTCTTCAGCGATTAAAAATTCGGTTGGAATGTCAAATTTTGGCAACAAAACTTCACGAGATAAATCGTAGATTTCAATTTTATTGACGATTTCTTCAGTAGTGGTGATGGCTTCGGGTAAATCATGGAAAAGCTTTTTCATTGCTTCCCCTGACTTGAAATAATATTCCTGATTGCTCATTCCGTAACGGTAACCACGACCGCGGCCAATTGGCGTAGATTGTTTTTCACCATCACGAACACACAATAAAATATCGTGAGCATTTGAATCTTCTTTATTGATATAGAAAACGTTGTTGGTTGCAACGGTTTTTACATCATGTTTTTTGGCTAATGAAATCAATGACGCATTTACACGATTTTCATTTTCCTGCTTGTGGCGCATTAATTCGAGATAGAAATCATCTGCAAATTCCTGTTTCCACCAAAGCAATGCATCTTCGGCTTGGTTCTCACCAATATTTAAAATTTTACTTGGAATTTCTCCATATAAATTTCCAGACAGCACAATGATGTCTTCTTTGTATTGCTGGATGATTTTTCTATCAATTCTTGGCACATAATAAAAGCCTTCGGTATAAGCAATGGAAGATAATTTGGCCAGATTATGATAGCCTTTTTTGGTTTTGGCTAAGAAGACAATTTGGTAACCATTGTCTTTACGAGACTTATCTTTTAAATCATCACAAACATAAAATTCGCAGCCTACAATAGGTTTGATTATGTTTTCTGTTGGTATTTCTCCGGCTTCTTCTGCAACTTTATTTTTGGCTTGAGCCGATTTATTATGGTATAAAATATCACGAACAAAATGAAAAGCACCCATCAAGTTGGCATGATCAGTCATCGCCACCGCAGGCATTTTATTTTCCACAGCTGCTTTTACCAAATCGGCGACGCTAATCGTCGATTGTAATACAGAAAATTGGGTGTGATTGTGCAAGTGAACAAAATCAACATCGGCTAAAGTGTGGTGAACTTCCTTTTCTTGATGAGTTGGTGTTGCAACTTCCTCTTTCTTTTGAAATTGTTTCCGAATTTCTTCCGAAGCTTGTTTCAGATTGATGTGTTTCAGCCCAATAAGCTTAATTTCCTGAGGATTGTTTTTGCTGAATTTATCGAAATAATCAGCCGGAACGTCTAATTCTTCTTTGGTAAAAACTTGTCTGTTTATCAGTTCTAAAAAGCAACGGGTTGTTGCTTCAACATCTGCAGTAGCATTATGCGCTTCTGAAAATGGAACTCCAAAAAGATAACTATGTAACTCGGTTAATGTTGGCAATTTGAATTTTCCACCACGACCGCCTGGCAATTTTAAAAGTGATGCCGTAACTTCGGTACACGTATCTAAAACCGGCATCGAATTCATTTGAGATTGAATTCCCATTCGGTGAAATTCACAACCCATAATATTGACATCAAAGCCAACATTTTGTCCGACAATAAATTTTGATTTCGATAAAGCGATGTTGAATTTTTCTAAAACTTCACTCAATGCTATTCCCTGCGCTTCGGCTAATTCGGTAGAAATTCCGTGAATTCTTTCGGCATCAAAAGGAATATTAAAACCTTCAGGCTTTACTAAATAATCCTGGTGCTCAATAAGATTTCCCAACTCATCGTGCAACTGCCAGGCAATCTGAATGCATCTTGGCCAATTATCAGTATCTGTAATTGGTGCCGACCAATTTCTTGGTAAACCAGTTGTTTCGGTATCAAAAATTAAATACATATTGCTGTTGGGATTTTAAAAAAGTAACGTTTCAAAAATACATTTTAGCCGCCAAGAAATCAATTTTAGTTATCAACAATCAATAAAAAAAGCCATCTCAATTGAGATGGCTTTCATTATTTATCTTAGTATGTAAACTAGTATCTTCCTCTATCTCCACCACCGCGAGAATTTCCACCACCACTATAACCACCACCACCTGAACGGTTGTTATTAAATGATTTTCTTTCTCCTTCTGGTTTTGGTTCCGATTTGTTAACTACAATCGTACGTCCTTCTACTGTTGCACCGTTTAATTCGTCGATAGCTTTTTGAGCTTCATCATCATTAGACATTTCAA
>NZ_JBDSMB010000103.1:0-42984 GCF_039916025.1 Flavobacterium sp. | reverse complement strand
TTCCGGTTTCTATTCTGGGAACGTTTTTCTTTATGTATATTTTCGGATTCTCAGTCAACCTGCTAACCCTTTTTGCCCTGGTTTTAGCTATCGGAATTGTCGTCGATGATGCGATTGTCGTCGTCGAGGCAGTTCACGAAAAAATGCACAGTAAAAAACTTTCAGCGAAAGCTGCCACTACATCTGCCATGAGCGAAATCACCGGAGCGATTATATCAATCACTTTGGTAATGTCGGCAGTGTTCCTTCCTGTTGGATTTATGCAGGGTTCAACCGGAGTTTTCTATCGCCAGTTTGCCTTTACTTTGGCCATTGCGATTGTAATCTCAGCTGTAAATGCATTGACACTTTCTCCTGCTTTAGCTGCCTTATTCCTAAAAGATACACATCTGAATGACGGCCATAAAGGCGAAGAAGCACCGAAGAACTTTAAAGAGAAATTCTTTATCGGATTCAACTCTGGCTTTAACAAACTGACTAATAAATATGTAAACAGTCTTCGCTTTTTAATCAAAAACAAATGGTTGAGTTTTGGTGGATTGGCTGTCGTTATTGTGGCAACCGTTTATATGGTGAAAACCACACCTACAGGTTTCATCCCATCAGAAGACCAGGGATTTATTGCAATTTCATTGTCAATGCCAGCGGGTTCCTCATTGGAACGCACCAAAAATGTAATGAAAGAAGTTGAAGGAACTTTAGGCAACCTGCCATCGAAAAAAGTGCTGAATATTATTTCAGGTTTTAATATGCTAACATCTTCTACCAGTTCATCTGCCGGAGTTGCTTTCATATTATTGAAACCAACAAAAGAACGTGGTGAGCATCAGGATATCAATGACATTATGAACGATGTGCGTGGTAAACTGGCTGGGATAAAAGGTGCCAATTTCTTTGTGTTTACTTTCCCAACAGTACCGGGTTTCAACAATGTTGACGGTTTGGATATTGTACTGAAAGACAAAACCGGAGGAAGCATCAGTAAGTTCAGCGGCATCAGCACGAAGTTTATTGGCGAATTAATGAAACGTCCTGAAATTGCGTTTGCGTTTACCAGTTTCAAAGCCGATTATCCACAATTGGAAATGGAAGTTGATGATGTAAAAGCCGAACAATTAGGTGTTAGCGTGCGTGATGTTCTGCAAACCATTCAGGCTTATTATGGTAGTGCTCAGGCTTCTGATTTCAACCGATTCGGGAAATATTACCGTGTAATGGTTCAGGCCGACACAGCCGACAGAAACACACCGGCTTCGCTTAATAATATCTATGTTAAAAACAGACAAGGCGAAATGGTTCCGGTATCAACACTGGTAAAATTGGTACCTGTTAATGGTTCGGAAACAGCATCGAGATATAATCTTTTCAATTCTATTGCAGTGAATGCGATTGCAAAACCAGGATTCAGTTCAGGTGCAGCCATCAAAGCTGTTCAGGATGTTGCCGAAACACAATTACCAAAAGGCTATACTATCGAATTCTCCGGAATAACTAAAGAAGAAATTACCTCATCGGGACAATCTGCCGTGATTTTTGGACTGAGTTTACTGTTTGTGTTCTTCCTTTTGGCAGCGCAATATGAAAGCTACATTCTTCCGGGAGCAGTTTTATTATCCATCCCAACGGGAATCTTCGGAGTATTTCTTGCCATTGGCATAACCGGAATTGAAAACAATATCTATGTTCAGGTTGCCCTTATTATGCTTATCGGATTGCTCGCCAAGAATGCCATTCTGATTGTCGAATACGCCATTCAAAGAAGACGTGCCGGAAAATCATTATTGGCTTCAGCATTGGAAGCGGCCAAACTTCGTTTGCGCCCGATTATCATGACTTCGTTTGCTTTTGTTGTTGGTTTGACACCGATGATGCGCGCAACCGGACCATCAGCTTTGGGTAATCATTCGATTAGTATTGGTGCGGCTGGTGGAATGGTATCCGGAGTTTTACTTGGAATCTTTATAATTCCTGTGCTGTTCATTACGTTCCAGTATTTACACGAATTAGTTTCGGGTAAACCTTTAGCCGTAATCAATAACGAAAATAAATCAATCTAATTATGAAAAAACTATATATCGCCATCGCTTTGCTGACAGTAACTTTCAGCACAATGGCACAGAAGATCAAAGTCACAGAACCTGTACCCAATAATTACAGAAATACGACTACGACTGATACGGCTTCTATCGCAGACATCAAATGGGCGGCTTTCTTTGCCGAAAAAGATTTGGTGAAACTGATTGATAACGCTTTGACAAAAAACAATGATTTGCAGATTGCCGAAAAGAATATCAATATTGCAAGCCTGCAGTTTAGACAATCCAAATGGAATTCGGTTCCGCAGGTCAATGCTTTTGCTAATGCAACAAGTACACGTCTTTCGGATAACAGTCTGAACGGAATGAACGCAAGCCAATCTTTGGGACAGCATCATGTTGATGATTATTCGGCTGGATTGAATCTTTCATGGGAAGCAGATATCTGGGGCAAATTCAGAAACCAGAAAAAGCAGGCAAAAGCGTTGTTTTTACAATCAACAGAAGCTAAAAAAGCAACGCAAACTGCCGTTGTGGCGAATGTTTCCAAAGGGTTTTATGATTTGCTGATGCTGGATGCTCAATTGGATATTGCTAAGAAGACATTGGTTTTAAACGACAGCATTGTGTTTGTTGTAAATCTTCAGTATGAAGCTGGTCAGGTTACTTTATTAGCCAAACAGCAAACAGAAGCACAGCGATTAATCGCAGCAAAATTGATACCTGAGTTAGAGCAAAACATCCAGCTTCAGGAAAATGCTATCAGTGTTTTGAGTGGCACTTTTCCGGAAGCAAAAGAAAGAAGCAGCAACCTGAATTCGATAGTGGTACCTGAAAATCTTTCATCTGGAATTCCGGCGCAGTTATTAAGCAAAAGACCGGATGTAAAAGGCGCTGAATTAGCTTTACAGGCAGCCAATGCTAAAGTTGGAATTGCCAAAGCGTACTTCTATCCTAGTTTGAATATTACGGCAGTTGGTGGTGTAAATTCATTTGAATCGAGCAATTGGTTTACAATTCCGGCTTCCTTATTTGGTTCGGTTGCCGGTGGATTGACAGCACCACTTCTGAACAGCAAAAAAATCAGAACACAATATGAAATAGCCAAAGTGGAGCGCGACCAGACAGCCATTCAATTCAGACAAACTGTTTTGGTTGCCGTAAGCGAAGTAACGAATGCATTAGTCAAAATTGACAAACTGAAAGAACAATATACGTTAGGAAATGAACGTGTTGTAACACTTCAGAAAGCGGTTAACAATGCTAATCTTCTATTCAAAAACGGTTTGGCTACTTATATTGAAGTCATTCTGGCGCAAGGCAATTTGCTTCAGGCAGAACTCGAATTGGCTTCGCTTAAAAAAGACAGGTTAGCCGCAAATGTAGAATTATACCGTGCCTTAGGCGGCGGTTGGGAATAATTTAATTCACATCATTATGAAAAAACATATCATATTATTTCTATTAGTGTTTGGTTCCGCATTGCAGGCTCAGACGCAGGACAATTTTATCGGAAAGTGGGTTACCAATGAGGGAAATATACTTGAAATCTACATACAGGATTCGTCTTATTACGGAAAAATGGATAACAAAGTGGTACTGATTCAGATGATAAAGAAGTCGGATACCCAATTGTATGGCGGCACCTTTTATAAGGACGAATTAAAAACCGAATACGAAGCAAAGTTAAAACTAATCGATAGGAATACGCTCCGGCTGAAAGTGATGTATGGATTGTCGAGCGCAACGATTATTTGGCTTCGTACTCCTTTGATTTGGAAAGAAAAAACAAATGAGATTACTGTTATACAGCATTGAATATAACAACTAATGAAAGTAGCTGCAACATCTGAAAGACCGTTTCCAATAACCATAATCTGTGGCATTGGATTTTTATTTCTACTGTTTTCATTTCATATAAGTAATAGCAATTATTTTTTGGATGATTCTTATGCCGGATTCACTTCTATAGTAACGCTCGCAAGCCTGATTGGCATTTGGAGTATGAAGAAACTGGCGTTATACATCTATTTCAGTGTATTTATTGTCAATCAATTTGTCGCTCTTTTTTTAGGTCATTGGAGTTTGCAATCCATTTTTATACCGATAGTAATTATTGGAGTTGCCTCGCTTTACCACAACAAAATGAACTGATTTTAAAAAATATTTATAAACTATTAATCAATAAAACCATGATCAACGTATTAAGATTTAAAAAGAATTTCCTGACTGGTTTGATAAAACCGGTAGTAACAACAACTAGTTTCAGCGAAACTATTACAAATACAAAAAATGCAACGCTAAGCAAAGTCAATTCGCTGGCATATCTTGCTTATAAAAACAGAAAACAAAAAGGGTTGATTGCTAATGACAGTGAATGCCCAACGATCCTCTTTGGGGATGAATGGGCATTGTAACACACGATTGCAACTTTGCAACCTACAATTAATTTCTTAATCTAGGTTAAGTGTATAAGCGAAATACCCGCTGTACCTTTGTCGTGTAAAAATTAAATAACTAATTAAAAATAAGAATCATGACAAAATCAACATGGGCAATAGACCCAACGCATTCAGAAATAGGTTTTAAAGTAAAACACATGATGTTTACTAATGTATCCGGTAAATTCACTCAGTTTGAAGCTACTATCGAAAATGAAGACGACGCATTTGAAACTTCAAAAATCAGCTTTAGTGCTGAAGTAAATTCAGTTGACACCGGAAATGGTGATAGAGATAATCACTTAAGAGGTGCCGATTTCTTTGATGTAGAAAATTTTGCCAAACTGACATTTAACAGCACTTCAATTCAAAAAGAAAATGAAGGAGAATATAAAATCAATGGTGATTTGACAATTAAAGACGTAACCAAAAACATTACGCTGGAAGCAGAATATAGCGGATTGATGAAAGATCCATGGGGAAACACCAAAATCGGTCTGTCATTAAATGGTAAAATAAACCGTGCTGCTTTTGGCTTAACCTGGAATGCCGCATTGGAAACCGGTGGTGTATTGGTTGGTGAAGACATTAAACTAGCTTCTGAAGTACAGTTTGTGAAACAATAATTTAGATTAGTTAGACTGCTTAGATAGTTAGACTTCTTAAATTAAAATATAGATTAGGTTTTGCTCCTCATAGTTTTGAACTTTGGGGAGCATTTTTTTTATAGAAATGGTTCTGTTAGTCGGTATTTGAATGAAAACAAAACCAGCCCAACTTTTGATTTGATATTGAATCTTTCAAACATTGCGGCACGATAAGCTTCAATTGATTTTACCGAAAGATTCATCGTATCCGCCATCTGCTCATAAGTCAGTTCACGCTCATCACAGACTAAGGTTAGAAAGTCAAGCTCACGCTGTGACAAAACGATGGCATCTTTCTTTTTGCCATCGCCATTTTCATAATTCCGGATACGCTTTAGTATTTCTGAAACATTATTGTATCCGATTTTAATGATATTATCGATAGCGAATTTCAAATCGTGAGCTGTGCAGTTTTTATGCAAAAAACCTCGCGCACCATGGTGGTAAGCAGCATTGATAATTTCTTCATCAAAATGCTGTGTCAATAGTAGCACTTTGTGTTCTTCAGCTTTTTCTTCAAGCGACTTAAGGACTTCAATCCCATTCATGTGTGGCATCGAATAATCTAATATATACATATCCGGTATTGGATTCAATGGCAATGAAGCTAAAAATTCTTCTCCATTGTCATATTCATGTATGATTCTATAACTGCCCAGTTTGTGCAATAATTCCTTTAAGCCATGACGCACTATGGCATGATCATCAATAATACAAATCGTAGTGTGTTCCATATCTAATCAGGTTTAATTTCGTTAAGGGTTATCGTTGTACCTTCTCCAATTTCAGATTCAATGTTTAAGATATAATGAATGTCGAGCGCTCTGTTCTTCATACTGGTAAGTCCCATCGATATTTTATCCGGGCTTGTTTTTAAGTCAAACCCAACACCATTGTCACTAAATACCATTTCATACTCAGGCTTTGTTCGAATGGTAATATTGATGATACTCGCTTTGGAATGCTTTAGAGCATTGTTGATGCATTCCTGAAATATGCGATAAATAAATATTTTCTCATGATCTGAAAACTTTTTACTTACCAACTCCTCAAAAGAATAATGAATTGTCACTTTCTTATTTTTCTGGAGGCGTTTTATTTCAGTGGCAATAGCCTTAATCACATCCTGCTGCATAACCAATTGATTGTTCAACGAGTGGCTGATGCTTCGGATTGATTGTGATAACTGACCCACTGATTTAGAAACTGGCGCTAATGTTTTCGCCAATTCCGGCGAATCCAGTTTGAGGTTTTCTAACTGGAAATTGATACTGGTAAGCTGTTGTCCGGCATCATCGTGCAAATCCTGAGAGATATTGTTTAATACCTGTTCCTGAGTTTCGATGATGGTTGTATTCAGTGTTTTTTGAAATGCTATTTCTTTTTGATTATGCTCTTTTATTTTTTTGATATAGAGTTTGACAAGCAATACACAAAACATTACTACCAAGGTAACAAATAATAATCCAATGATAATTCCTAAAGCAATTTCCTTATTCATGCTTACTTCTTTCTTTATAAATATAAAGGTTAATTAAAGAATAGTAAATAATATTGATAAAATAACTTATTAAATTGTATAAACTGATATCTTCCCAAAGAATGGTTTCATTCAGATTTCTATTTTTAAAAGCAAAAACAAAGCTAAAGCCAATAAAAAAAAGAATAGGACTGAAAAGCAAAATGAAATTATTGTTGGTAAAAAAAGCCAAATTTTCATTCCTAAGTTGTTTAAAGCTGAGAAAAAGAAAAAATATCAGATAAAATAAAGCGCCAACTATAAACAAGAGAGGACTATCGACTTTAATAATGCTTTCAGCGATTAACAAAAGATACACTGAAAAAATAAAAAAAACCACTATCCCAATAGTTGCAAATTTCTTTGACTGCATTTCCCTTTTTATCACATACAGCCAAACTAGTGTATGGAACAATATATACAAATAGGAATTGAAAGCAATAGAGATATCATAACATTTAAAAACAGTCGAAACGATACTATTAGCAGCGCCTAATACCAACACCACTAATAGTTCCTTGTTTTTGTTAAAAAACAAATAATGCACCAATGTCAATAATATGTATATTTTAACGAGCAATTTTATTTTGCCTTACAGGTTTTATTTTCTATGTGTAGGATCATCGGCTATATCGCAATACATGGTATTATTGTCGGTAAAGGTAATAGAGAACATGACAATAGTTCTAATTTCCCTTTTATTAAAAGAGGTTTCAATTATTTTCAATCCCTTTGTAAAGCAGAACATAGTATTTTCGTCAATTCTATCTTCATTATTCTTTAGGATACCCAAAAAAAGAGAAACGGCATGGCATGAGTTTTCTGGTTTATGAGTAGTAGTAAAGATGTCAAATTTTAAATCACCCATATCTTTTATTGGGGTTGGTTTAAACTGAAGAAAATCATCACAGGTTTTCCCGGCAATTATTATTTTCATATCCTCTACACTTATATTGACCATGCGAGTGCAGCTCAAATCATTTTTTAATGGCGGTTTTTGATACCAGAATGCCTCGGCATAATAATCAAAATCCACCTCATCTATTATATGCGCTTCTATAACGCGGTCGTAATCCGCATCTTCACACGACTCCTTTACTATTTCTGCAATTGTCTTCGGCTTAAAAGCGTGATGTGTGTTTTTATAATATGAATACCCCAATATGGCACCTATTATAAGTAAAACCAATACGCCCACTGAAATTTTAGCTTTTTCCAAAAATGATTCATTGTTCATAATCTTTAAATTTTAAGGGTTAATAAAGACCAAAGCTCAAGATAACTGATGCATGTAGATTGGGGTAAAACTCTATTTTAATAGGGTTATACCCCTATTCTGCATTCATAAGCTAAAATAACAATTTTTTTCTTACAGTCCTTATAAATGTTAGTAAATCAATCTGCTAGGTAAAAAACCTGATCGTGATGGGGTATTTACCCAAGTGATTTGAACAAACTGTGAAATAATTTTGAAGAACAATAGATTGCCGATTTCAAAATAAAACGAAGGGCTGAAGACTTTTAGAAATTTTAGAATCCAGCACATTAAACGAAGTAATTTATTCTAACAACAAATAAAATTCACGGTTATAAATTCTAAAACAAATCATATGAACAAAATCATTAAAGACCCGGTCGAAATTATAATCATAGCCTTATTTGCAATAGGATGTTTTGGCTATGCGTATGGTATTTTGAAGGCATGCTTCATTTCGCTTGCAAAAATACCCGATGTTTCAAAAATGCCAGCATTTTTATCAAATTTAATCACAACGATAGGTGCGGTTTTGGCAACAAATCTGGGTGCTATTTTGGGATTACCAAAAACTGAAACACCATCATTATCACCTTTCACATTTTTTATTGAACCAACCGTAACAAATTTCCAAATTACTGCGTGTTTGATTTATTTACTAGCATTACTTGTATCATCTGTAGTTTGGGGGATAAAAAATTTCACCACTGATTCCACGCAAATTGTTCCGACACTTCCAGATCAGGCTAAAACATTCTTAGGGGTGTTAGTTGGTGTACTAGCTATAACATTAGCGAAACAATAGAATATCAACTTAAATCATTAAAAAATGGAACTAAAAGTTTTTATGGGAAAAGATCCCGAAGTCTTAGACTTCACTATTACAAATAATAGTAATCCAAATATTGAAATTATTTGTTACAAAGGGGCAAAGTCAGCAAACATCTTCAATATCAATGAAAGCAAGACCTTCACACAAGGTAAATTTAAACTAGCATTGGATAGCTATAGTATTAGAATAGAGAAAATCGGAGCTAATCCAGATCCAAATGACCCACCTTACGTAATATTAAAATCAACATCATGACAACAGAAACAAACAATCCGAACCCGTATTTAAGTGAATTTCCTGAATTCCTCTCCCTTCAAACTCCAACATCTTCAAAAGGATCAAATTCTATCTTCGAATTTGAGCGCTTTCGTGAAGTTAGTATAGATTGGTTTAAAATTACTTCTCAGGATCAAAATACTGCCAGTGCTGATCCTATAGACGACATTAAGTCCTATTTTATTTCTTCATGGAAATCATCATTACCCTTTGCTCAGCATAACATCTTTGATGACACCCAACTTTTTTCCGGATTGAACGTTCCAGCAACAAATCCTCCAATCGTTTTTTGGTCCATAGCAAATATTTATCTTAGTGGCGACAGTCAACTATACAGAGATACAATTTGCTTAATTCACAAACCATCAGGCAGGTATTTCGTCTTTTTAGATAGAAATCAAAAACCTGCTACACAAGTTGCTTTAGCATGGACTCCCTTAATAAATAATAGGGATGCCTGGGAAAGTTTCTATGCACACGATTTTTACAGTTTAGCAATTGCCCATACCTCGACTGATAATGCAGATAAGTCAGCATTTAAAACATCATATGTTAAAAGAGAGGCTATCGTTTTTAAAGAAGAATTCGAACGACTCTCTTCCCAACTGGATTTTTTACAAATGTTTAATACAAGATCTACAGACTATGTGCGAGGTATTATAAACGATAATGCTACTTTTAAAATGTTTTGGGATGATGAAGAAGAGTTGGAAAAAACAGCAAGTACTTTCTCTAATTTAAAGACAAAATCATTTTCGGTACTTCAAAAATTGCGTCAATTAGCCGCCAAGGTAAAAGAGATGGGCTACTACTTAGCACTTAAAGATGAAACAATTATTGTTAATCCGGCTGATCCAACTACTAACATTGCTTTAAAAAAGGGGAAAATCTATCAGATCAGACAGGATACCTATCAAAGAAAAGATGTCACCAGACGTCAGGAATGGCGAAAAATAAAAGATGGGAAAAACTCATATTGGGTTAGAGAATGGGTTGAAGAAC
Organism: Flavobacterium sp.; assembly: GCF_039916025.1. Lineage (GTDB taxonomy): Bacteria > Bacteroidota > Bacteroidia > Flavobacteriales > Flavobacteriaceae > Flavobacterium. Next base: position 32,976 of record NZ_JBDSMB010000103.1, on the reverse strand, counting down.
CAATATGGACTACAGTGAGTTTCGCCAACTATATTGAGGTAGATTTAGATATTGATCCTGTTCAAACAGCAATAAGTGCTTTGAAAAACTATGTTGTATACATCGCAGAGAAAAAAAATGGAGGATATTATACAGAGGATGGCCTTCCCTTGAAGGATATTTTAAAGAGATGTGAAAATGATGAAAGCTTCCGTAAGAGATGTTGCATTGTAATTCCTGAATATGATTATCTGCTATCAAATAAGACCTACTACTTAGGCGCATTTATCTTCTTACATCCCATTCCGGGTTTATATCCCACAAAGCATCCTTCAATCGGAATAAGAGAAGAATTATCTTATAGATTGTCCTGGAACGGTACAGAGATAGGACAGTTAATTAGTTCTATCAATTTAGCACCAGGAGAAACCAGAACGATAAATGTGTCTTCAAAATTTAAACAGACTACCTCTCAGACAGCTTCTTTTAAAAGCATTAATGATGTTAACACAAGTGAAAGTTTTGATTTGGCGACAGAATTTCAAAATGAAGCTAGTCAGGAATTTTCAAAATCGGATAGCTTTCAAGCATCTGTTGGCGGCAGCTACGGGGTAGGTCCATTTAGTGCTAGTGCTAGCGCTTCGGGAAGCAGGTCCTCTAGCCTTAAAACATTTTCAAGAGAAATGGCCAAAGTGGCAAAAAAATCTGCTCAGTCAATTAACCGTAAATTCAGCCAGGAAGTAAGTTCATCAAACAGCATTTCCACAGAGGTAACGCAAGATACAAGTAAAACAATAACAATTTCAAATATTAACCAGGGCAGCACCCTAAATCTATTCTTTTATCAGGTTAATAATAAATATGATAGTGCTACATATCTAACAGGCTTGGAGATTCTGGTATCTTCAACTGTAGAATTAATAGCTGGGAGCGGAATTTACGAAACGTACAGCTTCCGTTTAAATGAAACTGATGATATGTTTGCAAAGCTACATCCGGATCTGCTTCCGGGAAAAAATCCAGTTCCACCTCCTGTTGTTGTTAATCCACCTGACCCGAATCATCCTTGGTACCTATATTGGACCGCAATTATGAATTCTTTGAAGGCATCCATAAGTAATGAATACGACGCTACGACGCCAGCCAAACCTGAAAGTGCCAGAGTTATTAGGATTAATGAGTCCTCGTCTTTAACAACTCTCGCAGAAAGACTTCTAAGAAGGAATAATGGAACTGAGCCTAAAAGCGAGAAAAATATAGAGGAAAAAATTAAACGGTATAAAGAAACTAATAATCTATTTGAATTAGTAGATGAATTTAGCAGTGTTTGTGACCAAGTGAAATTGTTAAAAATTGGGTTGGAAAATGTGGAAATTTTGGAAAATGCAGTTACAAGACAAAATCTAATAATAGCCTCTGGAGGCTTATATGTAGACTCTTTGGTAGGAATAATGCCAGCAACCGAAGACTACGCCGAAAGAATGAGAAGATTGGAGACTGTCAGAGTTGAATCTGAAATCGAAAAAACAAACGTAGCAAATGACGAGACACGGGCCAGAACAAAATTGATCATGCAATCTCAGAATAATTTTATTTCAGAATTATTCCTTTATGCTAATACTAATCCGGTTGATACATATACAATTCAGTTACATTTATTTAATACGACGGCTGATAGTAAGTGGCGGTTATTTATGGGAACTACCGAAATTTTAAATCCATCAATTACTTTAACTCCCAGCAAAAAAGTTTTACTAATTTCTTTGGTAGGAGCAGCTCCGGAGATTGAGGAGATTGAAAACAAGATTATGCTGATACATTCCGTTACTGGTGAAGTACTTAAAAGATACTAATTATGGGGCTACCGCTAAATATTCCTTTAGGATTTGCAACAGAATTTCCAACGAAGAACTCACCCTATTTAATGTATGAAGAGCTGTCTTCAGTATGGAATAAGGTTGTCGAACAAAATAAAAACATTTCCACTCAGGAGAAAGAAAAATTCAGGAGAGTTTTACTATTAGGCCACGCATTTAGAAATGAATGCAATCCACTTGCGGAAAAACTATATAACACATGGCTGTTTGGACCAAATAATGTGAGTTTTAAATCAATGAGGAAAGAACAAGACTCCAAGATGATGTTGGGAGATTTCGGACTAGGTCTACAGTTTTTTAATAGTGCCGAAAGGCCTTGGTTTAAAATTAACTGGAATGAAATTATTAATTCCAAGACAGTAAAAGAATTCAAAGCAACCTCGCTTGAAGTTGGGAAGCAAATGATTTCTTCAAAGGATTTTAGTGTTGAGTTTAAAAATGAATTAAAAAAAGAATATATAGATAAAGAAATTGGATACAAGGGAAGTTTCGGAGACATATCGACAAATTCATTAAACAAACCAAATTATGTTTTGTTAACACCAGTCCTTGCAAAAGAAAAATTTGGAAGAAATTTGTCAGTCCAAACTCTGGATCAGATGCTGAAAGAAAGAGACTTAGGCACCGCTTTTTTAATTGGCCAAAATTCTCTCTCGACTTTATTAGTACTTTTTTTAGCTAAAGAAATGATGTTAGATCAGTATACAAAAAATAAAATGCCTGATATCATATCATCGTTAGGATCTTTTGGAATGTATGTATATACTAAGGGAGATTTAGAGATAGTGAATAGCACACTTCCAGGAAAGAAGAAAGCAAAATTTACATTTAAGTATCTTGGAACCCGAATTGTCGATTCATACGATTTTGAAGGTTGGCAACCTCTCGGTTGTTGGTATCCTGAAAAAGGCCATGATTTGTCAACTGTGAAATTTGCTTTTGACATGAGCAATGATGGTATAGGTTCACAAATATCTTCAGCACTCGCAACATTTACTTCCTGTACCTTAATGAACAGTGATTTTAGGAATTTTAAAGAAAAAATAAAAGAACCGTTCAATTCATTGTCACCAAACTATAAGCTAAGCTGTGACGATTACTATGTAGTAACACCCATGATTTTAGATAAACTAGATTCCCTACCTGATTATGAAATCGATTTTTAAAATTCTAACATTATCATTACTTTTTTCATTTTACAGCTGTGCTGTTTTTATTGGAAAAAGCAAAGAATATCAGGTTAAGGTTGATACAAATCCTCCAGCACAAAGTATCGTGGTAAAAAATTTAAAGACTTCACAAATAGTGTATCAGGGGGCGGGAGGAAATATAACTTTAAAATTGAAGGCAAAATCTGCATTGCTAAAATTTACCAAATACGAAATTCTGCTTCAACGTGCAGGTTTCTCCGACAAGAGCATTTTCATTAAATTAAATAAAAAAAAGACAATCAAGTATAACTTCAATACGCCTTAGTAGTTTAGAACCTATTCCCTATTTGATAAACCGATTGATGAATAAAAACCCCTTAAAACATAAAAAAAAATGAAAACAATCTTATCCATTTTGATAGCTATCTTTTTTACACAAACTAGCTTTTCACAAGTACTAACTGCAGCCGAAAAAAAGCAAGTTGCACTGATTAGTCAGGCAATACTATATGCCAACCAAAAAGAAAGAGAAAAAAGAAATGCTGAAGCTGAAGAAAAGACATTACCTCAATTAATTACTGAAGGTATTTTGAATGCTAATAAAATAGAAAAGGAAGCAAAAGCAGAGGCTGCTGCAAAGAATAAACTTGCTCTGATTATCAATAAAGGCATAAATGACACAATTGTTATTGAAAAAAATTATGAATCAGAAACTTACTATAAAAATAAAGAACATATTTCATTTGAAGTTAAGGATGGAATAATGTATGCTAAATTTAAAGCAGACGTTCAGCAAGAATTTATCGAAGATAAAAAAATAGAAAATTATCATCTTGTCATGGTATCGGACGACAAAAAACGCAAGATTACAGTAGGCGACAGCAAAGTTTTGGTCTACGCGACACCCGCAGTAAGAGGCGAATTTCTCAGTACAGGAAAGTGGGGATGGTCAGTCGGTTTGCTTACTGTTCCGTTTAAAATCAGGCCTGCAACTAATAATATTCCATCAGAATCTAAAGCAGATATTAAAAATATTAATTTGTTTTTGGGAAGGAATTACAACACTGAAAGAATATTTTGGAACCAACTTACTTCCTCTCACAGGTGGATGTTTGGAGTAATGGGAGGTATATCCTCGGAAACTCTTACGAATCTTAATACTGATGAACCTGCTTTTAAAGATCGACCAACCAACCAGGCCTATATGACTCTTGCTATGGGAATTGGTTATTCATATAAAGATAAAATAAGTTTAATGTTTCTACCTGCAGGTGCCGACATTGGGTTTTCTGATACTTCAAAAAAATGGATTTATAATGGTAATTATTGGTGGGGTCTTGGTATTGGTCTGGATTTTTCAGGCTTATTTCACTTTTCGAAATCATGACTTTAGCAATGCCATCTTAGATATCTAAATAAAATATTTTAAAAATAGTCCGAGATTGAAATAAAAACCCACAAAAAAAAGCCGCCCTTTCAGGCGGCTTCACCGTCATTACACGATGGTACTTAGTAGGACTTTATGCGTTGTTGACTCTGGGAGCACAACAGGTAAAGCCACACTTTTCAAAGCTTGTGCCATTGCCCCTCGAGTATCATTAATGTTTGCTTAAGGCAAATTGATACTACAGAAACCTCACAAAAAAAGCCGCCCTTTCAGGCGGCTTCACCGTCATTACACGATGGTACTTAGTAGGACTTTATGTGTTGTTGACTCCGGGAGCAGAACAGGCACTGCCACACTTTCTAAATTAGAACCACCCCGTCTTGGCTTCACCAATCCACCCCTCCTAAATTAGGAGGGGAGCTTTTTAATTCTTTATAATTAGAAGATATATCATTATTGTAAATAGTAAACACGGCTCCCCTCCTTTTCAAGGAGGGGTGGCTCGTCTTTTTCGACGAGAAAGGTGGTTAAACCCATAAAAAAAAGCCGCCCGAAAGGGCGGCTTGATCGTCATGGCAAACGATACTACAAAGAATCTCTGTGTGTTTCAATAGTCGCGATAAACGTGTCTACTTCAACAATTTCCTGATTGACTCTTGCCAAATCCATTTCTTTTTCCAGCAAGGCTACTACACCGTAACTTTCTCTACGGGTTTCGAGTAGGAACTTTTTGTACTCCAGTCTGGTTTTTTTGTTAATGGCTTCGTCTTTTGTAGGTCCATCGGGTAAAACCGCGATGATAGTTTCTGTTGCCGCAAGTTCGGCAATTACGCCCTGTAAAACGGCGTCAAGCTCCTGAGACGTGTCTGCGAATCTCGCAGTTAAACGCTCATCTGATAATTTTTTGAAAGCTAAATCTGCTTTCTCTCTACCTGCCCAGGCAAGTAACGCATTGCAATCTGCAACCTGCGTCAAATTGGTAATCGTGTACATAATAAAAATATTTAATTTGTTAATAATATTCCTTGAAAGACAAGACGTGTGCCAAAGCTTTTGTAAGAATAAAATTTTAATAAATATTTAACATAACAAGTATTGTATTACAAATACATATTAGTCCGTATTGCCAATAAAATCAATATTTAACAGTATTTTTCGTAATTCTGCATCGAGAAGCAATTTTTCGAGTTCTAATAGTTCCAATTTCATTTTGAGTTTAAAAACGGAAGCCAAACCCTGTTGCTTTATCGATTTGGAAGCCTTATTTGAAATGGTCCGCAGCGCAGCCTGCTCAGTTATTCCCTTGCCATCAGGGCGAAGCGAGAGAAAATTCACCAATTGCAGTGCTTTTAATTTGTTTTGATACCGTGCCTCGTCTGTAGTAATTTTGCGGGCTGTTGCCATTCGTTGGTATTCATTTTCCTTTAGCATCTGTTCAACCGAGAGCAGTTTTTGGGCGTTTTGCGCTACTACAACAGGTGACGGTTTTAATGCTGTTTCCGAATCACGGAGGTATTGGAGCATTTCAGCTAGCAGGTACTTTGCACGCAAAGGTAAATCACGCATGCCTAATTCATACTTTGCAAATTGGCTGCGGCTTACCTGTAGTACCAGCGCCAGTTCGTCTTGGGTTAACCCCAATAGTTCTCTTACGGTTTGTTGCTTTTTCATCATACGGAAGTTTGATTTATAAATTTTTTTAAACTTCATGACTTGGAACACTTTTTTTGTAAGAAAAAATTATGCCACAATTTTTGGAACATTTTTTTTAATTTGAAAAATTTTGTTCCATATATGTTAAAATTTTTGAGCCGCATAAATTTATCGTACAGATTGTAATGGAATAGAAGTACACTTTTAGTGTACATTTTTAAACGTGAAAATTTTTTTTAGGTTTTTGTTTTCGCTCCCATAAGAATTCTTTCTCAATAGTCTAAGAATGCATATATAATAAATGTTAAAATTACCCTTTAGTGGGGATGGTGGTGTGAAAGAATTTTGGTATGTTTGAAGAAATACAAACCTAAAATAATTAGCATACAAATATGTTTGAACAAACCTTTAAAAACATTGATGATATACTGCATAAGGATGCAGGTTGTGGGAGTGAATTAGATTATGTAGAGCAGACCTCATGGGTGTTGTTTTTGAAATACTTGGACGATTTAGAAGAAGATAAAAAGACTCACGCCCTCTTGGCTGGGAAAGAATACACTCCTATTATTGCTAATTCTTATAAATGGAATATTTGGGCTGCACCTAAAGATAAAGATGGTAAACTAGACCATCATGCGGCACTAACCGGAGATGATTTGACCGACTTTGTAAACAACCAACTCTTTGGTTATCTCAAAAAGTTTAAAGCCAGTGCCGAACATGCCGATACTCTTGAATACAAAATAGGCGAAATCTTCAGCGAATTAAAAAACCGCATACAAAGTGGCTACAACCTGCGTGAGGTGATAAACCGCATTGATGAATTGCGTTTTAGAACCCATGCTGAGAAGCACGAGATGAGCCATTTGTATGAGGACAAGATTAAGAATATGGGAAATGCCGGGCGTAATGGTGGCGAATACTATACTCCTCGCCCACTGATTAAAACCATTATTAAAGTAGTGAATCCACAAATAGGTGAAAAAATATATGATGGTGCTGTAGGCAGCGCGGGCTTCTTGTGTGAGGCGTTTGATTATATGCGTAAAGCAAAAAACTTAACAACAACTGATGTTGAAACCCTGCAACGCAAGACCTTTTATGGCAAAGAGAAAAAGTCTTTGGCGTATATTATTGGGATTATGAATATGATATTGCATGGTGTAGAAGCACCCAATATTATCCATACCAACACACTTACTGAAAACCTTGCCGACATACAGGACAAAGACCGCTACAATGTAGTGCTTGCCAACCCACCCTTTGGTGGAAAAGAACGTGCCGAAGTGCAACAAAACTTTCCTATAAAGACAGGAGAAACCGCGAGTTTGTTTTTGCAGCACTTTATAAAAATTATCAAAGCTGGTGGACGTGCAGGGATTGTTATTAAAAATACGTTTTTGAGTAATACGGATAATGCCTCTGTAAGCCTACGAAAGCTGTTGTTAGAAAACTGCAACCTGCATACTGTGTTGGATTTACCAGGAGGAACGTTTACCGGTGCCGGAGTAAAAACCGTAGTGTTATTTTTTGAAAAAGGAATGCCTACCGATAAAGTTTGGTACTACCAACTAAACCTTGACAGAAACTTAGGAAAAACCAACCCACTAAATGAAAAAGATTTGGCTGAGTTTCTAACATTACAGAAAACCTTTGCCGATAGCGAGAACTCATGGAGTATAAAAGTGGCAGATTTAGATAAAACAACTCTTGACTTAAGTGCCAAAAACCCCAACAAAAAAGAAGAAGCCGCTTTGCGAGATGCTAAAACTATTTTGAGCGAAATGCGACAATTGGATTCTGAAACGAATAGTATTTTAAACTCAATTGTAGAATTGTTATGAAGCAAGAACAATTATTAAACTTACCTATTGAATGGAAAAGAGGAAGTGGGTTTAGAAAATCTGACTTGGATGAAGAAGGAAAGAATAAATGTATTTTATATGGTGAATTATATACTAAACATAAAAATATTCTCATTGAAAATCATAATATTTCTAGGACTAATAAAATTGGGGCTTTTTACTCTATAAAAGGAGATATTTTAGTTCCAGGTACTTCAACTGCCTCCAAAAAAGATATGCTTCTTGCACGTGAAATTGATGAAGATGGAGTGTTTTTAGGTGGGGACATTAATGTTATAAGACCAAAGCAAGGAATTTTTGCTAAGAAATATTTACCATATTACTTTGAAACATTTACAGCTTATGATCAATTAGATAGATACATTACCGGAGCAACAGGAATAATACATATATCGAATACAGGATTGAAAAAATTAAAAGTCCCTTTACCTACCTTTCAAGAACAACAACGCATCGTTGTCATTTTAGATGAAGTCTTTGCAGCCATAGCCAAAGCAAAAGCCAATGTAGAGCATAATCTGAACAATGCAAAAGAGTTGTTTAAGAGTGAGTTGGAAAGGGTGTTTAGTGATAAGTGTAATAGTCGGGAGGAGAAAACAATTGAAGAAGTTTGTGATGAAATATTTGCTGGAGGTGATGCTCCTAAAAATAATTTTTCAATAGAAAAAACACAAAAATTTACAATTCCAATATATGCAAACTCTGTAAAGAAAAATGGTTTGTATGGATTTACAAATTTTGCCCGAGTGTGTAAACCATCAATAACAATTGCAGCAAGAGGAAGTGGAACGGGTCACACCGAACTACGCAACGAAGATTATTTACCAATAGTTAGGCTTATTGTTTTAATTCCAAATTATAAACTGATGAGTTTAGAATTTCTAAAATATAAAATAGATACTTTAGAAATTTTAAGAAGCGGAAGTGCCATTCCACAACTTACAGTACCAATGATTAAAGAATATAAAATCCCAATATTATCATTACAAGAACAACAAAACATAGTCACCAAATTAGACAACTTACGCGCTGCCACAAAAAAGTTGGAAGGCATTTATGAACAAAAGTTGTTAGATTTAGAGGAGTTAAAAAAGAGTATTTTGCAAAAGGCGTTTAGTGGGGAGTTAACGAGTAAAAGTGTAATTATATAAAAATGAATGATATGAATTTTAAATGGTCCAAAGTTAATGATAGAGGGCAATATGAAAATGGGTTCGTTGATATGTTTGAGGCAATCATCAATGATAAGAAAGCAGTTGCTATTATTACATATTTGCCACAATTTGAAGACAAAAAAGATCAAAATGCTCTTTTGACCGTATTGCTTGAAGGTGATAAAATAAATTGGACTAAGGGAAACATAAAGAATATATTCTATGATGTGGAGAATGAAATTAAGAATAAGGAAAATTTAAAATATCGTGTTTTTAATTCTTTGGACTATATGATGACGCAGGTTTTTTATATGAGTAAATTAGAAAGGATTGAATATTTAAGTTCTAGCGAACATAATTTTTTATAATTAAATTATGGATGGAAATTCTATAAAAACATTCCGCCATTCCGCTGCCTTTGGTAAAAGGATAGAGTTTTATGTTGTTGGGTTAATGCTCAAACAGGGCTTAGATGTTTATTTGCCTTTGGTTGATGATGATGCTATTGATGCTGTGGTAAAAAAACCTGATGGTAGTTTTGTAGAAGTGCAAATAAAAGCTAGGTCAACAGGTAATAAATTTGGAGATGCTGCATTGTTTGCTGGTTTAAGACATGATTACAGAAAAAATTATTGGTTTGTTTTTTTTTCAGAGCGGATGGATACTTTATGGATACTATCTTCAAAAGAGTTTATCGAGAACTCTAATCAAAATATTAAAGGTAACAATATTGGAAAACGTTCAGTTTGGTTTAATGGTAAAGATACCAAGAATCAAAAGGAACATGTAAAGCCACAATTTCAAAAATATATAGCTACTAATTTCGACAGAATATTATTTGACAACCCTGATAAATAACAAATTAATTGTTTTTAATGGTTGACAAAATAAATAATATTTATATATTTGTCAACCAAACACCAACAAACATGGAAGCAATTATTGGACAAAGAATAAGAAATTCGAGAGTTCATAAAGGTTTATCATTGCAAGAAGTAGCCGATACTATTGGCGTAACCAAACAAATGATAAGCAAGTATGAGCAAGGGAAATCTGTGCCTACAAGTGACAAGCTTATTGCACTATCAAAACTGTTCCAGCAAAAAGTAGATTACTTTTTTAGAAAACCCGAGGTTATTATTGGAGAAATAAACTTCAGAAAGAAAAGCAAATTCGGCGCTAAAAAAGTAAGTGCTTTAAAAGAAGAAATACGTATTCAAATAGAGAACTATTTGTATATAGAAAATATTTGCGAAGTATCTAATGCTTTTCAAAATCCGTTAGTAAATAGTGTAATGCAAAGCGAAGTCAATGTAAAAACTGCTGTAACCACCTTAAGAAATTATTGCAATATCGGTCAGGATGCTATTCATAACATCATTGATTTATTAGAAGACAATCATATCAAAGTAATTGAAATAGAAGATGAAAGCGGCAACTTTGATGGATTAGCTACTATTATTGATTGCAAATACCACATTATTGTTATTGCTAAAGCAATGCCTATAGAACGCAAACGCTTTACTTTACTACATGAATTAGGACATTTGCTATTGCCTATTGGAAACTTGGAAGCTAAACAACAAGAGCGATTTTGCAATGTGTTTGCTTCTGAAATGTTATTATCCGAAGCCAATGTTTTGGTTGAATTTGGCAAACAAAGAAGCCGAGTTACTTTGGAAGAATTAAAAAACGTACAGGAAAAATACGGTATTAGTATTTCTGCTATTGTATATAAACTTGGAGAAACTAAAATAATGTCACAAGACCGAGTTAAACGATTCTATCAGCAATTGAATTCTGACCCCGAGTTAAAACGAGTAACCGAGCAAAGTCGTTACGATGGTTTGGCACATTCTAACCGTTATGAAAATTTAGTGTATAGAGCTGTTTCAGAAGAATTGATTTCTATGAGTAAGGCATCTTCTTTATTGCAGATTAGTTTAGGAGATTTAAAAAATAAATTAACTGCCAATATCCGATAAATGAAACTCCATATTAATGATGCTAATATATTAATGGACATCGTCAAACTTGATTTGGCTGTGGCATTTTTGGCATTGGGGTTTGAATTATATACTACAGATTTTGTTTTTGCTGAAATGGAACTTGAACAACAAGCTGCATTACAATCTGCTGTTCTTGTAAAACTTGGTGCAAATGAAGCAGATATGAATGCTATTTTTGAAATGACGGAAGAACATGCTGGTTTGAGTTTTGAAGATTGTTCTACTTGGTATTTTGCTCAAAAAATGGATGGCATACTAGTTACTGGTGACGGAAAATTGAGAACAAAAGCAAGTGCGTCAGGAGTTGAAGTACGAGGAATGATCTATATAATTGAACAAATAAAAGTGCAAGGATTATTACCAATTATAACTTGTGTTGAAAAGTTGAGATTATTAAAAGAATTGAACGACCGTCTTCCAATGGCAGAAATTGATACCAGAATTCATGCTTGGGAAAATGAAATAAACCAATAGTTTATGAACGAAGCCGAAACAAGAGCCGAACTAATAGACCCACAGCTAAAAGCAAGTGGTTGGGGTGTTATAGAAGATACCAAAGTATTGCGAGAACACAACATTACCGATGGGCGAATTCAGTTAGGCGGTAAACGTGGTAAACCAGTTATTGCTGATTATGTGTTAGTTTATAAAGGTATTAAGTTAGCTGTTGTAGAAGCAAAGAGTGATGATTTAGATGTTAGCGAAGGCGTTATGCAAGCTAAGGAATATGCGGTAAGATTACAGTTAAAAACTACCTATGCGGCTAATGGTAGAGAAATTTATCAGATAGATATGGAAACCGGAACTGAAGGTTTAGTTGACTCCTTTCCTACCCCAGAAGAATTATGGCATAAGACTTTTGCCAAAGTTAATGCCTGGCGTGATAAATTTAATTCGGTTCCGTTTGAGTTAATTGGTGGTACTAAAGGCGCACGTTACTATCAGGAGAATGCTGTTAGCAAAACGATGGAAGCTATTGCCAACGACACCCAAAGGATATTATTGACCTTAGCTACAGGAACAGGAAAAACGTTTATTGCTTTTCAGATAGCATGGAAGTTATTCCAAACCAGATGGAACTTAAAGAAAGATGGTTCAAGACGACCAAGAATATTATTTTTGGCAGATAGAAACATCTTAGCTGATCAAGCTTTTACAGGTTTTATGGCATTTCAAGAAGATGCATTAGTACGTATCAATCCTAAAGAAATAAGCAAAAAAGGAAGTGTACCTACCAATGGTAATATCTTCTTTACCATATTTCAAACCTTTATGAGCGGCACAGATAAAGAAGGTAATCCCGAACCATACTTTGGTGAATATCCAGCTGACTTCTTTGATTTTATCATTATAGATGAATGTCACCGTGGTGGTGCTAATGACGAAGGCAACTGGCGCAAAATATTAGAATACTTCTCACCTGCGGTACAATTGGGATTAACTGCAACTCCCAAACGAAAAGACAATGTTGACACCTATGCTTACTTTGGAGAGCCTGTTTATATCTATTCATTAAAAGAAGGAATTAATGACGGTTTCTTAACGCCGTTTAAAGTAAAACGCATCCAAACCACTCTAGATGAATACATCTACACACCCGATGATGATGTGATTGAAGGCGAAGTGGAAAACAACAAAGTATACAAAGAAGCGGACTTCAATAAAAATATAGAAATCAAAGCCCGGGAACTAAAGCGTGTGCAGTTGTTTATGGAGTTGGCTAATCCTAACGAAAAAGCCATTGTGTTTTGTGCCAATCAGCAGCATGCTGCTGCTATTCGAGATTTGATTAATCAGAATAGCAAAAATACTAATCCACATTATTGTGTTAGAGTTACTGCTAATGATGGTGCGCTGGGAGAACAATATCTAAAAGAATTTCAGGATAACGAAAAAACTATTCCTACTATATTAACAACATCTCAAAAGCTTTCCACTGGAGTTGATGCCCGAAATGTTAGAAGTGTAGTGTTACTACGTCCGGTAAATTCTATGATAGAGTTCAAACAAATTGTAGGTCGTGGCACTAGGATGTTTGACGGTAAAGACTATTTTACCATTTATGACTTTGTAGATGCCTATAAAAACTTTCTTGACCCCGAATGGGATGGTGAACCTATTGCACCAGAACCTGACATACCCACTGGTGGCATAGAAAAACCTAAACCAATTGTCAACGACCCACCACCAGAACCTATAGAAGTTCTGAAAAGAAATAAAGTAAAAATAAAACTTGCTGACGGAAAAGAGAGAACTATTAAAAGTATGGTTTCTACTTCGTTTTGGGATGCAGATGGTAAGCCTATTTCAGTAGAGCAGTTTATGCAAAACTTATACGGTAAACTACCGGAATTTTTTAGTAATGAAGAAGAATTGAGAACAATTTGGTCAGACCCAATAACCAGAAAGTCATTATTAGAAAAACTAGATTCTGCCGGTTATGGCAAAGACACTCTACTCAACTTACAGGAATTAATAGAAGCCGAGAACAGTGACTTATTTGACGTATTGGAATACATAGCCTATAGTATTACGCCTATTCCAAGAGTTGTCCGTGTAGAGAAAGCAAAGAGTAGTTTTGAAAGCAACTTAGATTCAAAACACAGAGATTTTTTAGACTTCGTGCTGTCTAAATATATTGAAACAGGGGTTGATGAACTAGATCAGGAAAAACTACCACAATTATTGATGTTGAAATACCAATCAATTAGCGATGCTACAATCGCACTTGGAGGAATTGATAAAATTAGAGAAACGTTTATTGGGTTTCAAAAGTATTTGTATAAGAGTGCGTAACATTTAAAACATTTGATTATGAAAACAGTATCTTATTTATTACTAATCATGACAATGATAATCACAACATCGTTTACATCTAAAAAATTAACAGTATCAAATACTTGTGACATTTCTAATTTTTACAAAGCAGTAGAACCCAATGATAGAGACACCAAAGTTTTAACTTCATCTGGTGATATTGAAGATATTGATGTGATTTTAGTTCCAACAAAACTAAATATTGACACTTATAAAGTCAATCTTACCCGCAAAGCATCAAATCTATACAAAGTTGAAGGCACTGATTTATATATAGAAACAAAATATTGTTATGAATATGCTACCTATCAAGAAGTAATTCTCAAATTTACAAGTAGTTATGGTTATGCTAAAGGGACGCTATATTTTAATTAAATTAATTAATCTGTTTTAAATAATTATGGAAAACAAAATATACAATCATGCCTTAAATTACTTAATATCTCACGACTCTATTTCAAAACAGGAAATTGAAAAACATTTGATACCGTTGCATCAAAAACCAAATGATTTCAATATAATTTTTAAAAGGTTTTGTGAAACAGCTCAAAACAAACAAATGAGTGTAAAAGTTATTGGCAATTCAATTGGCGGAGTTGAAAAGCTAAGTCCAATATTATTTGATTTTAATCCTCATAAAGTTGCAGCAAAATATTCTAGTCTGGATGCATTTCATTTATTCGAAGAAATTAAATTGAAATTAAACCCTTCTGGTAAAGTAAGAGACACTAAAAAAAGTCTTTGGCCGTTGTATTGCAAGACTATTATTGACTCTGCACATTTTTTAGCAAACTTTAAAACCATAAACGACTTTTACGAATGGGCTCATTTTTATACCAATGATACTAGGTCAAAACCAGCTTTACCTTTAATGATTAGTATAGAAATATCAGGAATTGGTTTCCCATTAGCTTGTGATTTTTTGAAAGAAATAGGTTTTGAAGAATATGGCAAACCTGATGTACATATAAAAGAAATCTTTAAAGCTCTAAACATAATTAATCCAAATGAAAAATCTACTTTAAAACAAGATTACGAAGCTTTAAAAGCTATGGATAGAATTGCAAAATTAAATAATGTTAGTACTTATGCTGTTGACAAAATATTTTGGCTAATCGGTAGTGGTGATTTTTATCGTTCTAATATTAAAATAGGGCAAAACAGGAGTAAATTTATTGAAAAAGTTAAAAGTAAAATTGAACTATTAAATTAAAACATATGGCGTAGGAATGGCTCTCAAGTCTGCCGCACGAATCTTTCATGTGCTAGTAACAGCACTCTACGAAGTCTCCTGACTTCGCAGCAACTAAAAATAAAAAAAATGGAGTCTTCAACTTATTATAAAATAGCCAAATTCTTTTTAGTTATACCATTACTGGCAGGCTTGCTTACTTTGGTGGAGCAGTTTTTACCATTTCAAAAAATGACCACGGTGGTTGAAAGCAAAAGCATAAGCGAAAGACAACGTTTTGGCACTACCACCTACAACATTCGCTTTACCAACAATAACGACCAATTTACTGAGAAAATATACAATGCCCTTACGGTAGGTGATTCGGTGCAGCTTGAGGTGAGGTATTTTACCAAAGAGGTTTCCAGCATATCTCTAAAAAATAATTCGGTTGTTATAAAAAACAGTACTAAAGAAATTTATTTTATTTTGGGAATTGGGCTGGCGCTGTTTGGGTTTAGTGTCTTTTTTTTGCGGAAAAGTTATTATACCCGAAAAAATTATCGGTTTATCATTTTGCTATGTTTCTTTGGTTTCGTTAATTTGGTTAGAATTATTTCTTTAAATACTTAAATATGAATTTATCAAAAAAACAGTGGTTACTGCTACTAACGGTAGTTATTATCCTTTTTACAATAGATCCCATCTATGCCGGTCCGGGTGGTACGGTTGCAAAAGTTTTTTTTAGAACATGGTGGGGAAAAATAATTTTGATAGTACTCACTATAATTCTGCTGCCGCTTATTATTTACATCAAATTAATTGAATATAGAAAAGCTGTTAAGATTAAAAAGATTTTGGCGCAGCTTAGTGTGCAGCACAAAGAGTTGGGCTGGTTGCATTTGCACAAAGAGTTCTCCAATATCATCAGACGCGTTTACAATGCGTGGACAAATGAAGATTTAAGCGAAGTAAAGAATTATATGAACCATTGGTATTGGCAAAATCAACAAATGGTTTTCCTAGATCAATGGAAGCGGGAAAATGTAAAAAATGTTTCTAATCTTAAAGAAATTACCAAAATAAAACCGATCTATCTGGAACTTACGGACGAACCTAATTTTGAAGGTTCCAGAATTGCGATTATCATTAATTTGGTTGCCGAAGATTATTTAATGGATAGAGATACCAAAGCGATCGTTAAAGGAAAAAGTGGCTACGATGATTTAGAATTCGTATGGTTCTTAGAATACACGGAAGGAAAATGGCTGTTAGACGATATTCAGGAAGGAAGTTTATCTCTTGGTATTGCTAAAACCCCGAATGTAGTTCCTGCCGCGCTTGGGGTTACGATTTAGGTAGTTTTTTAATCCGATAGCGGGGATTTCCCCGGCTACCGCACAAATCCTTTCGTGTGGTAAATAACATATTTCCCAGCTCTGCGAATTCCAGGCTATACAAAAATCCTGTAGTGATAACAAAAGTCCTGCCTAATTATCGGAACACCAAGTTAAATCCGTACTCTGAGATAACGAGTTTGTGGGTAGTACCATACAATAGGTTCTTGTTAATCATATCCTGGGTTTTTTCGGCTGAGGGAAAAGCCAGTTCAAAAAGACCAGGATTGAGATCAAAAAATAAATCAGGGTCATCTATTAGTTCTCCTTTAAAATAATATTCTATCAATAAAGGATTATCAATGCTTTGACAATACTCAATAACAGTAGTTACAGACATAGGTTTATTTTGTTACAGTTTGGGACTGTAAAGATATAACATTCCACAACGACATAATGTTAATGGTACAGCAGTGTAGTGTTAAATAAACAGGTAGTTCATCGATTATGTAACGGTAGCCAGCGTAGTGAACTGGCATAGCATTGAGTTAAAATAAAATAGTTTTTTGCTTGAATTTTAAATAATATGTTTGAAGCTATCCTTTTCATATTGGGATTTGTGTGGAGTTATTTTAAAATGCTTTCAAATCTGATTGGATTCCCGCCTTCGCAGGAAAGACAAACGGTGACAATCCCATAACACAACTCTTATCCTTTTGTTAAAACACTTTTCATAACCGTTATTTCTAGGTATCTTGTTGACAGGGAAATCCACTGTAATACATCAAATAACAATCATAAGGCAGTAAAGCAACATTATGTAATTAAAAGTACTAATTCTGTAATAGAAGGCGTCTTATAAACAGCATCTTTACTAAATACGAAAACAGATAAAATTTAAAATATACTATCATGAAAATTCAATTCAACACCGACAAGACCATTAGTGGCGAGGAAAGAAATCAAAACCATTTTACTTCAGTAATTGAAGAAAACCTAAAACGATTTGAAAGCCATATTACACGAATTGAAGTCCACTTGTCTGACGAAAACGGAAAAAAAGAAGCTATTAACGATACGCTTTGTTTATTAGAAGCACGTTTAGAAGGCAGAAAGCCAATCGCGGTATCCTGCAAAGCAGATTCTGAGGCATTAGCCATATCGGGAGCGACTGATAAATTAAAATCGACACTTAACACCATCTTTGGACGCCTACACGATCAGGAAAAAATGATTTCTAAAATACAGTAATAAACGTGTTACAAATACAAAAGCTCCACAATAATGGAGCTTTTTTTTTTAAATATCTACCCTATCAAAATCCAACACAAATTCAATAACCCCGCTCCCGCAAGAATCTTTCGTGTGGTAATAACATCACTCCAAAATTCCTTAACAACTGTAACTTCAAATAGTAGTAATTGTCTATTCGCTAATCAGGCCTTTTTACCCATCCTAAAAATAGCATAAAGCGCAACAAACGATGCTGCACATAAAAGCAGGTAACTCAGGCTAAGGTTTGCCGAGTCTTTCGCGGGGATAACAGATACTATGCCATAAGACAGAAACGAGACGATGATAAAAACCACACCGCCCACAAGCCCGCTGGCAATTCCGGCATGTTCCGGGAACTGGCTGAGGTTCGACGTAAAATAGTTATTAAAGGTATAGCCTGCACAAGTATGGATCAGGAAGGCAAAGAGCACAAGGCTGTAAAGGCTTTCACCAAAGGCAAGGCTGGCAATCATACCCGCAATCAGAAGCAGCTGCACTATCAGGTTGAGGGTAATCTTTTTCAGGAAAGGCTTTTGTATCGTGGCTTTGCCAATAAACCCACCCGCCATCCACGCCATCCCAAGAATCAGCGAGCAATAGCCTGCTGCTACAGGCGAAAAACCAAAGTGATGCTGTACGACAAAGGGTCCCGTAAGGTTATAAACCATCACCATCGAATAGGCAAAGCCGAGCATGATAAGTCCCAATGTAAAGCTTGGCGTCACAATCATTTTAAAATAGGTGGTGCTGATCTTTCGGAGATTAAACACAGACCGCTTGGGTAAGGTTTCGGCACTAAAAAACAACTCAAGAACAAGCAGCAGCACCGCGAGCCCCGCAAGGAAATAAAAATTGAAATTCCAACCAAAGACATCCTGCAGGTAACCACCAATAAAAGGGGCAATGATAGGTCCCGCCGACCAGATAATGGTAAAGATGCTCAGGTAGCTTTTGAGTTCATCACCCTGATACACATCGACAAAATAGGCGCGCTTGGCAACCACTACGGTAGCCACGGTGAGCCCGTGTATGGCACGCATGATATAAATGATATGGATATTGGTGGTAGTGGCAATAACGACACTGGCCGCGGCGAACAATGCTAACGAAAGCAATCCGAGGCGGTAGCGTCCAAAGCTGTCAAGGATAGCGCCAATAAAAAGCTGCGAGACTCCGTAACTGATCAGGAAAATGCTGAGGGTCATCTGCACCTGCAGGGACGATACCTTCAGGTCGGTTCCCATCTGTGGAAGCGAAGGGATATAGATATCGGTGGCAAAACCTGATAACGGAATTACAGCCAGAGCAAGGTAAGTGGCAAAACGCCTTCTGTTTGCTGAAATCATAATGATAATTTATGAATGCAAAATTAATTCGCAGCCTGATAGTATGGAAGGGATTCGGATAGTATTTAATTATTGCAGGATATCGATGTATTATTCAAACAGATTGTATTTGCCCGCCAAATACTTAGCTAAGCAATACCAAAGTCATTGATGCTCCATGGATACTCTTTAGATAAGCCATGGCAATTGGAGTTATTTTAAAAGAGTTGCAGAGTTGCGATTCAGTCTGTGGCTATTTAATCTAAAATGTCTAACTCTAAAATCTAAGCAGTCTAAGCCAGTCTGAATAAAATTCCGCAACATTTCTCCAAAATTCCATAACAAATATTGTTTCAGACGGAACTAACTTTACGTTCTAAAAACTACAATCATGGAAAATACAAACTGGGATTCAGCACAAGATGCTGCTCCACAAAACGACTGGCAGGATGCCGAGACCAATGCTTCAGTAAGCGATGCAGCAAGAGACAATGATCCTATTAGCGAAGTCAATCGCTATAGCATAGCCGAAGACGACGAACACATACATGCTATGTCAGGTATTGATGCTCCCGATCCTGATGATGAGGATGAAGATGAGGATGATGACAACGATAATGACGATGATAATGATGAAGACGATGAAAAAGGCGACTGGGGTCATGTAGATCCGGCAGAAGGTAACAGCCCTTTCCCTGATAGCAACGAACCAGGCTTTCCCGGAAGCGCAGTGTAGCCCTAAAAGAATTTGAAAATTTGGAAATTTGAAAATTTGAAAATGACAGGCCAAAGTCCCCGCAAGGGGACAATTTTTCTTCTACGTATGTCTAATTTTAAACTTTGTAACTCTGCAACTTTGAAAATCAGCATCTTTGAAACTTTGCAGCTATTTAATTACGTGCATTTTTCAATGTTATCTTCAAAAAACTACTTGTCTTAATCACATTTCCGGTTGAAGCCAAGTTATCCTCATAAAGATATTTTATTCTGGCTAATTTTAATGAAATATAAAATTTGGAATAGAATTTTTTATTTTCATTAAGAACTATAGCTATTTGCTTAAGTAGCTGCTGTTCTCTTTCTTTGAATATTTGGTCAACCTCTTTCTTTGATTTTGTTGGTAATGGGGCATAAATGACTTCTATTATATCTTCACAATTAGCTTCATTAATATTAGCGCCAATGGCGTCATTGGTAAAATATTGCAGCTGAAATTTATTGGAATATAATTTTATATCCTTTGTCTTAATCATACTAGTTAAGTATTAAAATTATAGTGGTTATCTTTTTTCTACCCGTACTTTTTCCGAATCATCTTCGTCAGAACGGTACACTTCCTCATTATGGTTTATCAATCGTTTTGATTTCCCATTATCTGAATCATAGCTGTTGGAATCCGGTTTTATATTTTGGTCTCTTCCGTCTTCGGGGCCGGGCTGTGAAACAGAATGTTCAACAGCATCAGTTGGTATTGTATTTTTATTTTTTAAATAATCGCTTGCGGTTTTCATAATGGTATTGTTTTAAATTGACTATAAAAATTAACTGTTTATCTACTTTAAAACTCTGCTCCCGAGGCTTCGGGATTGAAACTCGCTACAGGTAAGTTTAGTAAACCCTCAGACTATTCCTTTGCATCATTGTGTCCAGTATCCTATTCGGTAACTCCTTCATTTCTTCTATGCTTACTGGCTTTTTAAGGAATATAACCGATGGATTATCAAGGTGTCTCTCCTGCTCATCCGTATTGATAGCCGTTGAGATTACAAACTTAACCATCGCTGGTGCCGCTTCCAGTTCCTGCAATGCATTTACTACGTCTATCCCCGAGAAGAAAGGCATGTACATATCAATCAGCAAAATATCCGGAATGTTCTTTTTGCGGCTGATTTCATCAAAGACTTCTATCCCTGAAGTCAGGCACCCGATAAGCTCAAAACGCTCATTATGCAGGAATAAATCTTTAAGAAGTTCTCTGTCGTCGAAGTCATCATCGGCCACGACAATAGTAAATGGTTCTGGTTGGTCCATTATAGTTTAGTTTAAATTTTGACAAGACTAATTTCGGAAATAATTCTGAGAATGTTTTATACGAATACTAAATCTATTTACATAATTTTAACATTGATATCAGTTCTCCCTCACCCCTCATCTTTCATCTCTCATCTTTCTCAAACATAAAATATTTCACTACTTTAGACCTCAATAAACTTATAACCTTTATAACCCTTTTAAACTTTATTCTATGGCTTGGGAATGGCTTTCCAGTATTAAAAACATAACCGAGATTGTTAGCTCCTTCGGAGAATTGGCAAAGAACAACCGAGCCACAAAAGATATGTTGATTCGGGAGTTAAAACTCAATATTAAAGGGTTTGAAACGGCACAGAACAATAAAACTATAAATTATGATAAGCTGTTATCCCTACTGAAGAATGATAGGATACAGAAAGCAAGAGAATCCAGATTCACCTTTGCAACCTTAAAAAAAGGGGTCATTGAAAACAAGCACATCAAAGACGATAGAAACAAAAAATATAGGGGTAAAAGTGCCGAATGGCTTTTCAAAAACATTGATGAGAAAATTGATGATTTGAGAAACCAAAAGCAATATCACAGCTCCTTGGAAAATATCGATAAATCAATTATAGCACTGCAGTTTTCCAACTTGTTTTATAAGATGAAATTGTTGGCGGAGTTTATAAATAGTTAAGAGGTACTGAGGTACTGAGGTGCTGAGTTAGAAATAATAGACCCTAAATAAAATTATAGTTTTAAATAAATACATGACCAATTACCTGACTAAACTCCGCTATATCTTATTGCCTTTTTTATTGTGTATTATTGCTTTACTGCTAGGCTATAGCTTCTTAAATTGGCTGCTGATTATTCAGCTCGAATGGATAACTGTTGATGACATTTTCATTGAGATCTTTGCCCCTGCAATCATTGCGTTTATAATTGCTATCACGATGCTCCGCTCTACCGTCAGACGCTTGTATTTTAAAAACGATAAAGGTTCTGATTTTTTTTATTTCATTCTCACACTTGGAATAGGGATTCCTACTATCATCGCTCAAATGTATTTGTCAACCGCAACAGGAAAACTAACGGCTTTGGATAACATCAGCCAAATAGACTCCCTACCCAAAACCAAATACTACACCCTCAAACAATATTATTTTTATAAAAATGATGTAAGCACCAAAGAAGATATAGGAACCAGCGGCAAAAACAATCAGTATATGGATTTTAGGCTTTATTGTGTAGTGCCTATTCTAAAAACACAACAGGATACTCTGGCCGGAACCACACATTACTGGCTTTGTAAAAAATATATCGACGAGATAAGCAATTACTCGTCAGAAGAAGTTAAAAGAGCAGCCTTTGATAATTTTGTGCGCGCGAGCGAAATGAAATTTAAACTGGAGTCCTTTTCTTTTTCTTATTTGGAGCGCATCAGTCATGGTCAGGATGCCAAATATTTTGGACATGCTGCCAGTCTGAACCATTGGTCACGCGATGGTATCGATATACTCCTGGAAACACAACACGGTGACTTTGCTGAGCGCAATGGAGAAAAACTGGGCTGGGTGTTTAAATCTACAGGGATAGTGCTGGCTATTTTTGCCTTGCTCCTGCTCTGCTTCCGACTCAAAACTACAGCAGAACTGAGTAAAGACAACAAAAAAATAGCCCGTGAAAAAGCCCGGGGATGGCGAAAAAACTACGAATGGATATTGCCTCATGAGGGTTTTTATAGCACACCACTTTTGTTGTATGCCAATCTTTTAGTGTTTTTGGCTATGGTTTTCAGCGGAATGGGCTTAGTTTCGTTCAATGGGTCTGAGCTAATCGAATGGGGTTCTTTATACAAACCTTATCTTGAAATTCAGGGTGAATGGTGGCGCTTAGTTACCTATATGTTTTTGCATGGCGGACTAATGCATATTCTCAATAATATGGTGAGTCTTTATTTTGTAAGCTTCTTTTTGGAACATATATTAGGCAAGTGGCGCTTTGTGATGGTGTATCTAGTAAGTGGTATTTGTGCCGGAATTGCCAGTTACTATTGGCACGAACATACAAATACTGTCGGAGCTTCGGGCGCTATCTTTGGCTTGTATGGTTTTATGTTGGCTTTAATTTTAATGAAAGTAACATCGCCGGGAATTAACAAGTTCTTTTTCATTATTGCCAGTATATCCATTGGCTATACGCTGCTAATGGGAATTTTCGGAAATGTAGATAATGTGGCGCATATTGGCGGACTGGTAACAGGATTCCTTATGGGGTTGGTGCTTTCAGGAGATTTGAAAAGAGATAATCCTCAAGAGCACTCATAAAAACTTCTCGATACATTCTGACAAGTCGGAACACTCAAAGAGACGGTCTAAGGTCAGCTTGGTTATCTCTTACTACTGCTTTCTGCTTTCTGCTTTCTGCTTACTGCTTACTGCTTTCTTACTTGTTCACCTCATGTAAACCTAACTTTATCCCGCCACATATTATTTTTTCGCAAATTTGTGTTAGTAATAAATCAACGCAATTATGAAAAGAATATTTACTTTGGCAGTTATCCTTTTATTAAACCAACAACTGAGTGCCCAGCAATTTGAATGGCTGAGAACTCCTGCTATCAACTTCAGTTTCAATCCCGAAGGCATTGGCTACCCTACTGCTTCTGACAACCAGGGAAATACCTTCGTATGCGGATTCAAAGACTCGCCTTTAATTTATAACGATATCTTTGGAAACCTTTGGCTGTTGAAATACAATGCGGCTGGAGAATTGCTGTTCAGCAGAACCATCACTGGGACTGTGAATGCTTACAAAATGACTGTTGATACAGCCGGAAATCTGTATATCGCTGCGGCTTATATAGATGAAATAAGCATTGATGACTTACATATAACTACCAGTTTTCAGGGAGTCAAACCCATACTATTGAAATTTAGCAGTAATGGCGATTTACTGTGGAGCAAAACAATAGGAGGTGAATTTACAGAATACTTCAAAGCGCTGGCTGTTGATAGTACCGGAAACGTATACATAGGTTATGGTGATTTTCTGGACACCCATATTGAACGTTTAGACTCAGAAGGCAATTCCCTTACAACCATTAATCAAACTCAGGTAAAATCGCTGTCATCTGTTAGTGTGGACAGTCAAGGGAATATATATGCAGCGGGTGCCTGCGCAGAAATGAACGTGAGTTTCAACGGCACAGACGTTGTCAATTTACTTCCATACAATACTTATTTGGTCAAATACAATCCTTTAGGGCAGATGCAGTGGATGCATTTTGAAGAAGATGTGACTTGTCCCGAACCGCAGGTAGTCGCACGGACTCCGGATGAAGTGTATTTCAGTTCATATCTAAATGGCAGTTATACCTTTGGCACCATAGCTACTGAAGGGCCTGTTGGTGGTGGTGGCACCGATTTCTTTCTGGCAAAATTAAATGCCAACGGAGAATACCAATGGGTGAAAGAAGTACCCGGAAACGGTGAAGTACAGTTGGGCAACCGAAATTTCCTGACGATAGACAACCAGGGAAATCCATATATAGCCGCCCGATATAGAGGAACTATCCAATGGAGTCCAAGTATAAGTTCGCAATCCCTCAATTTTAACAATGATATTTTGGTATTGAAATATAACCCGCAAGGCGATGTCCTATGGGCTAAAACAGCTGGCGGTACTTCAGAAGACCGCGCTGATGGCATATCCATCTTAAACGACGGCAGTATTATCCTTTCTGGAATGGCATACGGAAATGTAACTTTTGATGCACTTTCGCATAACACTGCGACTGACTTTACATGCTATCCGTACGTTACTAAAATCAATACTTCAACCTTGGGCATCCCTGCTCCCGAATTGAATAATGTGACAGTATATCCGAATCCGGCACAAGATTTTATAACGCTCAATTCACCAAATTACAGAGGAAATGCAGTAATTTATTCTGTGTTGGGGCAACAATTAAAAAAAGTAAACATCAATACTGATACCACTGCTATAGACATCAGCACACTGGCTTCGGGCACTTATCTTCTTCGATTGGAAACTGGACAGTCAAGTAAAATTATTAAATTGTAAGCCCTTTTGGCTCCTTGCTTTTTAAAGAAAGAGTTGCATCATCTTTTTTCTATAATAGCGTTATAGAAATTACCTCAACTTAAATGTCTAATTATCCTTTTAACGTTAAAATCTACTGCTTATCGGCTTTATATCCCGCTTTTATACAATTACAAACAACTTCATTAACTTTTGGCTACCTTTAAAAGACTTCTCTATAAGCAAACTAGCACAAAAACAAAACAGTGCTTACAGTAGCTGTTTAACTGCTGATAAGTTGTGAAAATTGGCAATTCACAAAAAGTTATATTTCTTTAAATTAAACATACGGGTATTTTAAACTATGGAAAGACAACGCACTTTTAATGAATTGACAATCGCTCATCAGGAATTACTGCTTCATCTTCAAGAACTTGAAAAATGTAATAGGGAACTAGTTACTGCTAACAAACATTTAAAAGACTCCAACAATAAAACAGAAACTCAAACAGCAGCATTGAATACTGCTAATAAAAAAATTATTGTTGAAACAGCATTAAAAAATGAGCGTACCGCCGAACTCAAAATAGCTAATACGAAACTTCTAAATGCAGAAACCGGTTTAAATGAGATAGCTTTTGCCATATCCCATAGGATAAGAAAAGCCGTAGCCAATATTTTAGGTATTGCATATCATTTAATTGACGATGAAACTATGACACCTGAAGAAACAAAAGAAATGACAAACATTATCATTCAGTCAGCAAACTCATTAAATCTTTATACTGAAGAATTAGCCAAATCGTTGTATTCAAAAAGAGAATCTTCTTGAAAATTGTTCTTCACTGATGAGTCGGATCACTTCCCGAAAATTTCCGGATGGAGTGATTATGGAAGCTCTCTTTAAAAAATAAAAAAAGAAAATACTTTCTTACTAAATTTAAAATTCTTCTGACTTTACCGAAATTATATTGCATTTCAACGATTTTGTAGTGGCGTTTATCCATTAGGAAACTATTTTCCCTAAATTTGGTCAAACCTAAAAAACTTGTCCTGTTAAGTTATGTTTTCACTCTGAAAAAAACGATTAACAATTGTTACATATAAAATTTAAAAAGGATGAGAAAAAATGTGCTTCATATTGACGACGATGAAGATGATTTGGAAATTTTCAGTGCTGCAATTCAAAGCATTGACAGTAAAATCAAATGCATTTCAGTAAACAACGCCGTCGATGCACTAAAAAGAATAACGTCCCGTGAACTTGCTCCAGAAGTTATTTTCATCGATCTTAACATGCCGCGAATGGATGGTTTTCAGTTTTTAGCCGAATTAAAAAAAGTTCCCGGATTAAATATTCCTGTTATTGTTCTTTCAACATCCTCACATATGGAAACAATTAACAAGGTTAATAAATTGGGTGCTGACGGATATGTTGCAAAACCAAATACCATCAAAGAATTTGTTCGGTTACTAAGCCCTTTTTTAATTTAATTTATAAGCTCTGCTTCTTTACGATTTTTGATTTCTACCGTCAAAAACATATAATTATGTAACGAGGAACGAAATTCTTATAACATCTTTATCCTACAGATGTTGCAACTTTGAGCTAAATAAATTGCCTCATGAAATCAGATAAACCCTTAACGATTATTATAGCTGACGATGATGAAGATGACAGAGAATTGCTTAAATTTTTATTCAACCAGAATGAAAAATTCGAACTCATTGGATGCTTAGATTCAGGAGTTGAGACTGTCAAGGAAATTATGGTTAATAAAAATATTCCTGACATCCTGCTCATCGATATGTATATGCCATTATTGACAGGGTCAGAAGTGGTAAAAAAACTGGAAGAAAGCCAAATGGTACCCGATATGTACAAGTTTATCATTTCTACCCAGATAAATACCGCAGAACAGAATAAATATATTAACAGCCCCAAAGTTAAATTTATCAGAAAACCTGCAACACTAGCTGAGATTAACCACCTTCCGGGGATTATACTCGACAGCCTGCATCTTCCAAATAATACCAAGGTATAACTGAGCAATTAAGCAACAAATGATGAAAAGATATGCAGATTATTTAGCTGAGTTTTCACTTCCCTTAGCTTTTTTAGTATCCTGAATTTCTTGTTTTCTGCTTTTTATGTTGTGCTGTTCCTGAGCCTCTCCAAGGGAATGTGAAGTGTGTAAAGATTCTTCTTTTTCTGTCAGCATGCTAAGTTTTTGGTAATACTTCTGTACCACCTGCATCTCTTCCTCGGTCATGCTTTCAATATCAACTAGCCTGTTGCTCGATAATTCGTTCGAAGCTACCAGTTCATTTAGTTTTAACTGAATCGCAAGCGAATCTTTATTCTGTGCTTTTTGAATCAGAAAAACCATTAAGAAGGTAATGATTGTTGTCCCTGTATTTATAAAGAGCTGCCAGGTTTCGGAAAAATGAAAAAATGGTCCGGAAACAGCCCAAATGATTACAATTGAAAAAGCCATGACAAAGGCCGTAGTAGAACCAGCTGCTTTTGAAACCGCACTGGCAAACTTTTCAAACCCACTGCTTCGGTTGGTAGTATTTTTCATGATTTGTTTCTTTATTTTATTCAAAATTAAAACATTACCGAAAGCATTATTTATATAATTATTCCTTTAAATTATATAATGATGATTTTGATTTAAATAGAATTTACATCCTCATGCCCTATAAACAGTGATTAAACCAAATTTAATATGCAGATTATATAACTGATTTGAAAAAAATTATAACAACTACTCTTGTTAATTCCTGTAATTTCATCATATTATTTTTAACAACGGAATGGTTATATTCACTTAACCCTAAAGCACATAGTCATGAAAAAACAAATGCAAATTGCCACAGTATTGATTTTTATCCTCACTCTATTTACAAGTTGTGAAGTCGTAGAAGGCATCTTTAAAGCCGGAATGGGAGTCGGAATTTTTATAGTGCTGGCAGTAGTCGGTGTGATTATATGGATTATAAGCCGAATCGGTAAAAAATAAGATCCATTATTAATTTATTAACCTTAAGACCTAAAAAATGAACATGTCAAAATTTATAGGAGCAGTACTAATACTTATCAGTTTATTGATTGGCTATATCGGCATCAATAAAATAGACGATAATGCAAAAGAAGTTAATCTTTTAGGATTAAGAATAGATGTTTCAAACGAATCCGAAAAACAACAGGGATATCTCTATGTGGGATTGGCAGTTTTACTTTTTTCTGGTGGAATTTTTGTTGTAAATAAAACAACTAAAGCATAGCCTTTATTAATTGAAAAGATTCTTTTAATTTGGTTTATACTGTTTTAATATGAAAATCTACTCATTCCCGTCTCTATCCAATCCCGAAGCTATAGTCTTGCTTCTTGGCACTATGCCCGGCGTACAATCGTTGGCTATAAATCAGTATTACGGACATCCGCGAAATCATTTCTGGAAATTATTGCATACTATTTTCGATGAGGAATTTTCAACAGATTACAATCAGAAAAAAGAAATGCTGCAACGAAATAAAGTAGCGGTTTGGGATGTATTGCAGGCTTGTGAACGGCAGGGCAGTTTAGACAGTGCCATTATTAAAGAAGTCCCAAACGATTTTACAAGTTTTTTACAACAGCATCCAAATATAAAACTCATTGCCTTCAACGGACAAAAAGCTGCCGCTTTTTTTAAAAAGCATGTCAGACTTACAAAAGATTATCAGTTTATTACATTGCCATCCACAAGTCCGGCTCATGCCGATAAAAGCTTTGAGCAGAAGTTAAAGGCATGGGAAGTGATTAGAGCTATTAAATAAAAAACCCGATTAGTAAAACTAATCGGGTTTCAACTTTTCAGTTTTATTTTGACAACAGCTTACCTGTTTGTATCAATCCGGTACTGCTAATCAGTCTGTAGAAGTACATTCCGGCAGAAAGGTTTGTTTTAACAATAGTAGTTGTTTCATTAATAGCTTTATGATAAACAAGTTCGCCCAAAGTAGTATATAAATAAAATTCACCTGAGCTATTCAAATCAGAAAGCTTAATTTCGAAGCTATCAGCAAAAGGATTTGGGTACAACACACCAACATTTTTACTATTAGGCGTAATATCGCCAATACCTAATGAGGTACAGCCAACCGGCATGGTGTCCGTTATGGCAAAGGTAGTTAATGCACCGTTGGTGGTAAGCATTCTTCCTGTAACAGTAGAACCCGTAGCTACATTTATCGCGGCATTATTAGCAACCAGTGTTCCCGTGAATTCAGAATGATCACTAATAGAAACTGCCCCGTCAACTTTCCAGTATACATTTTGGGCCTGCGCTCCATTCAAAAGAAAAACTTTAGCAGATGGACTGGTTGAAAACGCACCATAAATATTAATAGTAAATACGGCATTAGCATTTCCTTCGGCATCCAGATACAAATTATTGGTTAATACTGTAGCAGTATTTAGCAGATAAGCATGTGGTGTAAGTAATAAATCATTACCAAACTGTGCAGGATACAATAATTCAATATCCGTAGGCAATGTATTTAAATAGCTATAAACTGTTAGTAAATCAGTGGCACATTGTGCTGTAGAAGTATCAGGTTCAGGATGAATAGTACCAGTAACATTCGCTGCATCAAAACCAGTTGTCAAACCAACATTGGTTCCTACATCGCCAGTAACAAGAGTAACGCCGTCATTAATTACATTTTGGTTACCTGAAAACAGAGCGTAACAAACTACTGTACCTAAATTAGGAGCAGTCGGTCCGGTAAGTGCAGGCCTTGCACAGCCTAAAGGTAATTTAGCCACAATACCATTTACGGTAATGGCTCCTGTAGTAGAGAATAGTCTTCCATCAAGTGTTGAATTAATACCCATAAGAATAGCAGCGTTATTAGCAACTACAGTACCTTTCATTTTGGTTCCGCTTGACATATCCACCAAACCTTCCACTTTCCAGAAAACGTTACAGGACTTAGCGCCATTAATCAAAGTAACCTGTGACAAAGCATTAGTGGAAAAAGCACCCTGGATTTGGAAAACAAAAACGGCGTTAGGATTACTTTCGGCATCGAGTATAAGTTCTCCATCTAAACTCGCGCCACTATTGATAAAATAAGTACCCGCGGTTAGTGTTGCTCCATTTCCTAATAAAGATGACGGAAAATAATTGGGAATAAGTGCGTTTAATTGTGTGTAGGCAGTCAGTACATCCGCTGATGCAATATGACTGGCAGTATCATCATCATGCATCACACCGTTAACGTTTCCAAAACCAGTTGAAGTAGCGCCGGAAGTATCAGTTCCTACATTTCCGGTAAGGTGAGTCATTAAACTATTGGTAACATTAGAAGTAACTGCACCATCTCTTGAAAAAATTACGAAATCTGTCGCCGTTCCTAAAACCGGTGCCTGAGCATTTGATCGCAATCCTGTTATTGATATTATAATACCTAACAGTTGATAGAGTAATTTTGTTTTCATCTTGTTTATTTTTACATAATAACTTAGCCGTTATTACTTGGTAAAGGTGACCCCAAAGCGCACCGTATCGTTATACAATAAAATAGTATAATTGTATCATTCACATGTTTGAATAATGGGCTTAAAAACATAAAAAAGCTATCCTTTTTTAACGGGATAGCCTTTGTTTTTCCATTAGATTGTTTACCTCTGGTTATTCAAGCACTTTCGCACTATGATAGAAAAGGTTTATTTAAGATTTTGCAACGCCACAGCAACTTCCGCTCCTATCTTAGCATTGTTTTTTATCAGGGCAATATTCGCTTCCAGGCTTTCGCCTTCGGTATTATCGGCAATGAATTTTAATAAAAAAGGTGTTACCAATTTGCCTTTTATTCCTTGATTATTGGCTTCGCTTAGTGCTTTGAGAATGTGTTGTTCAATAACGGCTGGTTCCATTTCATATTCTGCAGGAACAGGATTAGCAATCAAAACTGAACCATTTAAATCCAAATCCCATTTCGCTTTTAAGAGTTGGGCAATTCCTTTAGCCGTGTCCAAACGCAATGGTGATTTAAAGCCACTTTTGGAAGAATAAAAATTTGGGAATTCATCCTGTCCATAGGTTACAACCGGAACACCGATTGTTTCCATATATTCCAAGGTCAAGCCAATATCCAATATCGATTTTACACCAGCCGCAACTATCGCAACATTTGTAGTTGCCATTTCGGTTAAGTCGGCTGAAATATCCATGGATTCTTCGGCACCGCGATGAACGCCTCCAATACCGCCAGTGGCAAAGATTTTAATTCCAGCCATAGAAGCAATACGCATCGTAGCCGCAACAGTAGTCGCACCGGGCAATTGCTGTGCAATCACATACGGCATATCGCGTAAGCTTACTTTCCAAACGTCTTTTGTTTGGGCAAAATAATCAATATCATCCTTTGACAAACCTACTAGGCACTTTCCGTTTTGAATGGCAATAGTCGCAGGAACAGCACCATTTTGTCGGACAACATCTTCAACAGCTGCTGCTGTCTCAGCATTTTTCGGCCACGGCATCCCATGAGAAATAATGGTGGATTCTAAAGCAACAATAGGTAAGTTATTATCCAATGCATCTTGCACTTCCGGACTGATAATGATATAATCGTTTTTAGTCATTATAATACGTTTTCTTGTGTTTGTATAATGCTGAAGGTGTTAACGTGGCGTCAACCGTGCCTTTGCTTTTTAGTATTTCCAAAGCCAGAGTGTGTCCTAATTGCAAACAAGTCTTTTCGTCTTCGCCATTTACATAGCCAAAAACCCAGCCTGCCAATGCCGCATCACCTGCGCCGGTACTGTCCACGATTTGAATTTCCGGAACCGACAAATCTATTCTTTTGGTTTCGGTATACATTACAGAACCCTTTGCTCCTTTTCGAATCCAAATGGATTTTACGCCTCTGTTAATAAGGGTTGTCAATCGCTGTTCTTTTGGAGTATCGTTGCTACACATTGCGCGTAGTTCATCCTGATTTGGTGTTATCATAAAAACTCCATTCAAATCTAAGCCAACTAATTTTGTTGCTTTGGCCACTGAAACGGGTTCTATTATGAGTTGTTTTTGATAGTCTTTGGCGAAATGTATCATCCATTGAATCGTTTTGCTATCCAGATTTGTATCGATAATCAGGATGTCAAAGCCTTTGATATAATCAATCTGTGTTTCTAAATAATCTACAGAAATATACTTTCCGCAGTTATCCTCGCAAACTGCAACATATAAATTGCCATCGGGTTGCAGTATCGAAACATATTTGCCAGTAGTATCATCCTCTACAAGAGATTGCTCACAGGAAATACCGTTTTTTACAAAAGTATCTTTGATATACATGCCATCAGCATCATTTCCAATTGCTGTGATGATTGCCGGATTGACTTCTAAAATAGCTAAATGCTGTGCAATATTGCTAATTACACCACCGATACTTGTTGCCTTTCTTGCAGGATTTGAAGATGCAGAGACGATGTTGCTTTCACAGAAATACAACTCATCTACTAAAGTGGCGCCAATACAGAGCACTGATTTATTCATAAAAACAAATGTAAAGAAATGAATTGAATTGGGAATTGGGAATTGGGAATTACGAATTAGGACTTGTCTTGAACTTACTCATTTTTTACTTAAGACATAATACCCTATAGAAAAAACAAACCACGTTTTTCAACGTGGTTTGTTTTTTAATTTAATTATTTATTAGAAATACGAATAAATTTCGTCCTTTATAAATAATAGTTTGGCTTTTAATTCGTGTGCGTATTCGTCGATAACAATTTCTGAACCTGCATTTATTTTTTGTATGTGACGTTCCAGTTCGTGGTAATCATCAAACAATTTTCTGAAGTGTTCATCCGAAACTTTTAAATCATGGATTTTGTCTTTGTGCT
>NZ_JBDSMB010000102.1:0-7525 GCF_039916025.1 Flavobacterium sp. | reverse complement strand
GTTGATGCACAAGAAAAAGAGAAAAGAAAAAAGATGTCTGCCAAATAAGTTTTGTATTATTGTAGAGATATTGCAAAGACATTCTTTC
Source organism: Flavobacterium sp. (assembly GCF_039916025.1). Taxonomy (GTDB): domain Bacteria; phylum Bacteroidota; class Bacteroidia; order Flavobacteriales; family Flavobacteriaceae; genus Flavobacterium. The sequence continues at coordinate 7,437 of NZ_JBDSMB010000102.1, read as the reverse complement.
AATTGAAGAATTTTGTTATATTTGGAATTAGATTTTAGTAAAAAATGATTGCACACATTCAAGGAAAATTAATTGAAAAATCACCAACTGAAGTAGTAATTGACTGCAATGGAGTTGGTTACCATATTAATATTTCTTTGCATACTTTCTCTTTACTTCCCAATGCTGATTTCATCAAATTGTTTACGTTTCTTCAAATTAAAGAAGATGCACATTCTTTGTTTGGTTTTGTAGAAAAATCAGAGAGAGAATTATTCAAATTATTACTATCGGTTTCAGGAATTGGAGCAAGCATTGCAAGAACAATGTTGTCATCTTTAGATCCAAAACAAATAATCCATGCCATTGCCAGCGCAGATGTTGTCACCATTCAATCTATAAAAGGAATTGGAAGCAAAACAGCACAGCGTGTAATACTGGATTTGAAAGAAAAAGTGTTAAAAATCTATGATTTAAGCGAAATTTCTTCTTCTCAACACAATATTAGTAGAGAAGAATCGTTATCTGCTTTGGAGGTTTTGGGCTACATTAGAAAAAATGCAGAAAAAGTGGTGGATAAAATCATAAAAGAAAATCCAGAAGCTGGAGTTGAAACAATAATCAAACAAGCGTTAAAAAATTTATAATTCTTGGAAACAATATACTTTACAAAATCATTATTAAACTTTAAAAAATTAATCTTAGGATTAGTTTTGCTGCTAAGCGCTACAGTTTTCTCTCAAGTAAATCCCACTCAAATAGACAGTACCGGTTATTCAACAGGTAGGCTGGAAATTAAAAATCCAAACAGCATTGTCAACGCATATACTTACGATGTGGCGACCGACAGATATATTTACACCAACACTGTTGATGGATTCAATATCAATTACCCGATTATTTTAACACCAAAAGAATACGAAGAATTAGTACTTCGCGAATCGATGCGTGACTATTATAAGCAAAAATCGGATGCTATTGATGGAAAAAAAGATGGAAGCGAAGCTGCCAAGAAAGATTTGCTCCCGCGATATTATGTCAACTCGAGTTTTTTTGAAAGTATTTTTGGTTCCAATACGATTGATGTAAAACCGACAGGTTCTGTTGAAATGGATTTGGGAGTCCGTTACACCAAACAAGATAATCCATCCTTTTCGCCAAGAAACAGAGCGCAGACTTCATTTGATTTTGATCAAAGAATCAGTATGAGTCTGAATGGAAAAGTAGGAACGCGACTGAGCGTAAACGCCAATTATGACACTGAGTCGACCTTTGCTTTCCAAAACCTTATCAAATTAGAATACGCACCAACAGAAGATGATATCATCCAAAAAATAGAAGTTGGAAATGTGAGCATGCCACTTTCAAATTCATTGATTCGTGGTGCACAAAGTTTGTTTGGAGTTAAAGCCCAATTGCAGTTTGGAAAAACCACAGTAACAGGAGTTTTCTCGGAACAAAAATCTCAAACGAAATCAGTAACGGCACAAGGCGGCGGAACCATTCAGGATTTTGAATTATTTGCTCTTGATTATGATTCTGACAGACACTTTTTCTTATCACAATATTTTAGAAATAAATACGATGAGGTCTTAAGAGATTATCCGGTAATAAGAAGTAGAGTTCAAATTACAAGGATTGAAGTTTGGGTAACCAACAGACAAAATCGTGTGAGCACAACCAACAATAATTTAAGAAACATTATTGCGCTTCAGGATTTAGGAGAATCAAGATTAACAGGTCTTACAGACCAACAAATAGTTGCTATTCCTGTAATTCCAACAAATCCCAACTTCTTCCTAACAACTCCAACTGACACACCAACCGATAATAGCAATAACCAATATGACCCGGAATTAATCACAACAGGTGGTGGATTATTAAATACAAATATTAGGGATATTGTTACCTCAAGTGCAGGTTTTAATAACACTGTAGACGAAGGAACCGATTATTCAAAACTTGAAAACGCCAGAAAGCTGGCGCCGAACGAATATTCACTTAACACACATTTAGGTTATATTTCATTGCAACAACGTTTAGCTAATGACGAAGTGTTAGCAGTTGCTTATCAATATACTATTGGTGATGATGTCTATCAGGTTGGAGAATTTGGTACAGATGGTGTTGATTCAACAGTAATTACAGGTACTGAAACAACTAATCCAACAGTATCGACTCAGAGTTTGATTCTGAAAATGCTAAAAAGTAATTTAACCAATGTTGAGAAACCTATTTGGAATTTGATGATGAAAAATATTTATCAAATTCAGGGTGGATACCAACTGCAACAGGAAGATTTCAGATTTAATATCTTATACACTGACCCTTCACCATTGAATTATATTACACCCGCCAACGATAGTTCTCCTTTACCGGCTGATGTCGCAGAAACTCCTTTGCTAAAAGTATTCAATGTTGACAGGTTGAATTATAACAATGATCCACAATTAGGTGGTGATGGTTTCTTTGATTTTTTACCCGGATTGACGGTTGACCAGCAAAATGGGCGATTAATTTTCACAACAGTTGAACCTTTTGGTAAACTTTTATTTGAGAAATTAAGAACATTTCCGACACAGAATTATTATGGAGATCCAGCTACAGCAGATTATAATGACAATCAGCGAAAATATGTTTTCAGAAGCATGTATACCGGCACACAGGCCGCAGCTTTGCAGGATGCTGAAAAGAATAAATTCCAATTAAAAGGAAGATACAAATCTTCTGGTGGTGACGGAATTCCGATTGGTGCCTACAATGTTCCAAGAGGTTCGGTAGTAGTAACAGCAGGTGGAAGATTATTGCAGGAAGGAATTGACTATAGTGTGAATTATCAGGCTGGAAGAGTTCAAATCCTTGATCCGTCGTTGCAGGCATCGAATACACCAATTCAGGTTTCTGTTGAAAACAACTCGACTTTTGGACAACAAACCAGAAGATTCATGGGAATTAATGTTGAGCACAAATTCTCTGATAAATTATTGCTTGGGGCTACTTTTATCAAAATGACAGAAAGACCACTTACGACTAAATCAAATTATGGTCAGGAATCTGTTAACAATACTATCTTTGGCTTCAATGCCAATTATTCTACTGAAGTTCCTTTTTTAACCCGACTGGTTAATAAATTACCGAATATAGATACCGATGTTCCATCTAACTTCTCATTACGTGGGGAAATTGCCTTTTTAAAACCGGATGCTTCGAAAACAGACCAGTTTGAAGGTGAGCCAACAGTTTATGTTGATGATTTTGAAGGTTCGCAAACTACTATCGATATGCGTTCAGCACAATCATGGAGTTTATCATCTGTGCCAAAGCGTCCAACTGTAGCCGATTATGATGATTTTGGCTCGAATGCAGTTGACTTAAGTTATGGATACAAGAGAGCAAAATTAAACTGGTATAGCATTGATCCAACTTTATATGTGCAAACGCCTGGAGACATAGGGAATGATGGTATTTCAGCTAATAATACAAGAAGGATTTTCAGCCGTGAATTATTTCCTCTGACAGATATTCAGGTTGGGCAATCTCAGGTAATAAATACTTTGGATTTATCGTATTATCCAGAAGAAAGAGGACCGTATAATTACAACCCAACTGCTCTTCCGAATGGATTTGATTCTACTGATCTTATTAATGGCTCAACGAAAAATTTTGGTGGAATTATGCGTTCCATAAATTCTACAAACTTTGAACAAAGCAATGTAGAATATATTCAGTTTTGGGTTTTAGACCCTTATTTTGATCCTGGAAACCCAACGGCCGTTGCTAATGCAGGAAATTTAGGTCAGGTCTATTTTAACCTTGGAGAAATATCTGAAGATGTTTTAAAAGATGAGCGTAAGCAATATGAAAACGGATTACCTTCAGACCCTACTTCACAAGCATTAACCAATCCTACTGTTTGGGGTAAAGTGCCATCTTCGCAGTCACTTATCTATGCTTTTGATGTGGATGGTGGCAATAGAACAGCACAAGACGTTGGTTTTGATGGTATAAATGATGCTGCTGAACAAAACCTTCCGGGAATTGGAGGTTATGCTGCTTTACCTGACCCTGCAGCAGATGATTATCAATATTTCTTAAGTGCAACCGGTTCAACCATATTTGATCGTTATAAAAACTATAATGGAGTTGAAGGGAATTCACCTGTTGGACTTTCAGATAGTAACAGAGGCTCAACAACGATTCCGGATGTTGAAGATATAAATCGTGATAACACGATGAATACGGCTAATGCATATTATGAATATAAGATTGAAATGTATCCAGGTGGACCGGATGGAATGCCGGTAGGGCAAAATTTTATTACGGATAAAGTTATTACCAATGTTATTGCTACTGATACGCCTAATGGAGTTCCAACGCAAGCCAGATGGTATCAATTCAAAATTCCGGTAACACAGCCAACTTCTGTTGTTGGTAGTATTTCGGATTTTCGTTCTATTCGCTTTATGAGAATGTTTATGACAGGATTTTCAACGCCGATTACGCTTCGTTTCGGAGTTTTAGATTTAGTTCGTGGCGAATGGAGAAGATATGACAAACCATTTGATGCAATTACTGATGGTGATACAACCGACCCAGATACAAATTTTGATGTGTTATCAGTGAATGTTCAGGAGAATTCTCAAAGAGTGCCTATTCATTATGTAACGCCTCCGGGAGTTATTTTAGAGCAACTTAATAACGGGCAACAGGTTATCAATCAAAATGAGCAATCACTTTCGTTGAGAGTATCTGGAACAACACCAGGAAATGGCGGACTAGAAGTTGGTGACTCAAGAGCAGTATTTAAAAACGTGGATGTTGACATGCGTCAGTACAATAAATTAAAAATGTTTTTACATGCTGAAGCATTACCTGGAGACACACCACCACTGCTAAATGACCAAATGGCGGCATTTATTCGTTTTGGAAATGACTTTACCAATAACTTCTATCAGGTTGAAATACCGCTTAAAGTAACGCTGCCGGGTGCTATCGATAAGGATGATGTTTGGCCTGCAGATAATGAGATAAATCTTAACATGGCGTTGTTAACCAAGATGAAAGTTGAATCTTTGGGTATCAACTTCGCATCATTCCCCAACGGTATTTTCTATCCAGATGATGATCTCGTTAATTTCCCGGAAGGTGATGGCGATCCAAACCTGCGTTTAGGAATAAAAGGAACTCCTAATTTTGGTTTGGTTAGAACGTTAATGGTTGGTATTAAAAATAATCTTCCTGCCGGTAGTACCGAAAGTGTCCGCGGTGAAGTTTGGTTTAACGAATTGCGTCTTGCCGATTTGAATAACAAAGGCGGAATGGCAGCTGTTTTAAATATGGATACCAACTTAGCAGATTTTGCTACAGTTTCAGCCACAGGAAGAAAGAGTACTATAGGTTTTGGAGCTTTAGAAGAAGGTCCACAAGAAAGAAGCAGAGAAGATACACAGCAATATAACATTGTTACTAATCTTAGTTTAGGTAAATTATTGCCAAAAAAATGGGGAATTAATTTACCGTTCAATTACGCAGTTGGTGAAGAAACTATTACACCAGAGTATGATCCGTTTAATCAGGATATTCGTTTGGAGCAATTGCTTGCGAACACAACCAGTGTTGCGGTAAGAGAAAACATTAGAAACAGAGCAATCGATTTCACAAAAAGAAAAAGCATCAACTTTATTGGTGTTAAGAAAGAAAGAGCAGCGGAGCAGAAACAACATGTTTATGATCCTGAAAATTTAACGCTTTCGTATTCTTATAATCAGGTTGAAAAACACAATTATGAAATTGAAAATTTTATAGATCAGCAGGTTAATACAAGTGTTGATTATACGTATACTTTCAAAAACAAAGCAATAGAACCGTTCAAGAAAAACAAATTCTTTAAGAAAAGCTCCTATTGGAAGATGCTAAGTGATTTCAACTTTAACTATCTGCCTGCGAGCATTTCGTTTAGCAGTAACATTATCAGACAATACAACAAACAACAGTTTAGACAAGTTGATGTTGCCGGAATTGCTTTGGATCCATTGTTCAGAAGAAATTATATGTTCAATTATCAATATGGATTTAACTATAATATCACAAAAGCGTTAAAAGTTAATTTTACAGCTGCAACTCACAATATTGTCCGAAACTACATGGATGAAAACAATGTACCCGATAACAGCAATACAATTTGGACAGATTTCTGGAATATTGGAACGCCAAACCAGCACAACCAGGAAATAGTAGTAAATTATGACTTGCCAATTAACAAAATTCCATTCCTGGCATTTGTAAAATCTACTTATTCTTATACAGGTAGCTATAGCTGGCAAAAATCGTCATTAGCATTGGCTTCAGTTGATGGATATGATTTAGGGAACACAATTCAGAATGCAGGTTCACATCGTTTGAATACTGTATTGAGCATGGAAACTTTTTATAAATACATTGGATTAGGTAAAAAACCGGCACCTTCTGCTCAGAAGCCAGCTGCATTGCCAAAACCAGGCGAAAAAATAACCAGCATCAAAGCACAACCTTTAAAAACAACAAGTGTATTTTTGGATGGATTGAAAGGTGTTTTAACGAGCGTTAAAAACATTCAGGTTAACTATATTCAAAATGAAGGAACTGTACTTCCTGGATTTTTACCAGGATTAGGTTTCTTTGGTTCGTCAAAACCATCACTAGGTTTCGTTTTTGGAGGTCAGGATGATGTTCGTTACGAAGCAGCAAAAAGAGGTTGGCTGACAACTTATCCTGAGTTTAATCAAAATTACACTGAAGTTGTAACTAAAACATTAAACGTTACGGCGAATGTTGATTTATTCCCTGACTTTAAAATAGATTTGAGTGCGGACAGAACTTATGCTGACAACTACTCAGAGCAATTTTATGCCGATGCAGGTGGTGATTATCATCCTCAGTCGCCATACAATTTTGGGAACTTCTCAATTTCTGCAATTATGCTGAAAACTTCCTTTAAAGCAAGCGACGAAAATAGCTCTGCCTCTTTTCAGGATTTTAGAGAAAACAGAATTATCATTGCCAACAGATTAGCAACAGAACATTATGGAGGTTCGGGATTCCCAGTATATGGAGGTCCAGGGTTTGAAGTTCCTGCGCCAACTGATCCAAATTATAATTTTTATACTAATAACTTGGGTTACCCGGTTGGTTTTGGTAAAAACAATCAGGCTGTTTTGATTCCATCTTTCTTAGCAGCGTATACAGGTTTATATACAACAGGTGCCGGCGATGTTGCTAAAGGAATTTCGTTGGGTGCTTTTAGAGATATCCCAATTCCAAACTGGAATATCAAGTACAGCGGATTGATGCGTTATAAATTTTTTAAAGATAAATTCAAGCGTTTCTCAATCCAGCATGCTTACAGAGCTTCGTATACGATAAACTCTTTCCGTTCGAATCTTGATTACGATCCTACATCTTCGGTACAACAGGATAATG
>NZ_JBDSMB010000101.1:0-2352 GCF_039916025.1 Flavobacterium sp. | reverse complement strand
AAAATAATCAGCTTTGAACAGTTTGTTGACAGTGAACCTGTAAATAATTCAATGAAATAAAAAAATTACACATGAATTTCTTTTCCTTCGGATTTTCCCCATTCGGCCATTGCAATAATAATTGGCATTACAGTTTCTCCTTTTTTGGTCAAAGAATATTCAACCCGTGGTGGTGTTTCGGCAAATTCCTCTCTCATAATTAAGCCATAAGATTCTAATTCTTTTAATTGTTCGGTTAGAATTTTTCGGGAAATGGTAGGCATAAATACTGTCAATTTACCAAACCTTAATTTCCTGTTCATTAAGGTAGAAAGAATGATTGGTTTCCATCGTCCACCAATAATATTCAATGTATGTGTTACCATTTTCGGAGCTGGTCCAGGCATCAGTCAATCCGTAGCGAAAACCTTTGGTAAACAAGAGTTTTCGGTAGCTTTAGTTAGTCGCAATTCAAATAGATTACAAAATTTTGTAGATGAATTAACCAAAGAAAGTATTGTTGCAAAATCATTTTCAGGTGATGTGGCCAATGCAGAAAGTTTAAAAAACACCATCTCAACTATCAAAGAAAATTTTGAAAGCATCGACGTCGTACATTACAATGCAGCTGCTGTAAAGATGTTAAATGTTTTGAATGAAACAGCCGATTCTTTAACCGAAGATTTTAATGTAAACGTTGTTGGCTTGCACACAGTGGTATTGCAAACAATGAATGAATTAGAAACCTCAAAAGGTGCTATATTAGTAGCTGGTGGCGGGTTAGCAACAAATCCGTATTCAGAAATGGCATCACTTTTTATTGGTAAAGCTGGTGTTAAAAATTTAGCAGGCAGCATTTCGCAAGCGTTAAGCAGTAAAGATATTTTTGTTGGAATGGTTACCGTCAATGGAATGGTATCAACTGAATCTGAAGTTTATAGTCCTGATAATATTGCCAATCAGTTTTGGAAATTATACAGCAATAGAAATGAGTTTGAAATTCAGTTGTAAAAATGAAAAATCTTAAAATGATCCCTTTCAAACAGTTTGCTGATAGCGAGTCAGTGACAGAAGCAACCCAATAAACACAACTACCGGCATTTTTTTAAGTTTATCTTTTAATTTGGTCAAGCGTTTTTTAAGAACCGGTTTGAGTTGCTAATTTTTTTTATAACAGCTTTAGTTCTTCAGGATTAGGGTTGTGTCACTTTCCGGCCATGTCGGTATCCCGATGTTACACTTGAATCGGGACTTTTGCCGTATATCTTTTTTGAACTTTTACTTATGTACCGTAATAAATATTTTATAAACCAACAATGTTAAAACAGTTTGCATATAAACAATTTGGGTTTATCAGTTTTAAAAACGATGCAAGCATTCCTGAGCAACTTTCTCTACTAACCGATTTTATAAAAGTACTTTTTTTAAAAGCTGGCGGTAAAATTACAATCGACTTCAAACAGCATACAGCAGGGAGCGATACGCTTTTTTTTATAAACAAATCGCAGGTATATAAATTGAAGGAGATTGACAAATGCGAAGCTGTGTTACTTTATTATAACCGCGATTTTTATTGTGTTGAGATTCATGATAACGAAGTATCCTGTGACGGGATTTTGTACAATAATGTATATGAAATTCCAGCCATTGCTTTAAGTAAAACAGAATCAACCACAATCCAACATATTCTCGCTGATATAAAATACGAAACCGATAACGAAGATGTGGCAAATGAAGAAATGATACGGATATTGTTGAAACAAATAATCATAAAGGCCACAAGAATATGGAAAGCAAAACACCAATGGGATGAACCCGTAAAAAATATAGAAATAGAATTTTTAAGAAAATTTAGTTTGTTGGTAGAAATTCATTTTAAAAATCTTCATACTGTAGCTGATTATTCAAAGCTACTTTTTGCTACTCCAAAAAACCTGAACAAAAAAATTACTCAGTTCGGAAATCATTCCCCAAACGAAATCATTAAAGCCAGGATTATGTTAGAAGCCAAACGATTGTTGGCCCATACATATCTTACCATAAAAGAAATTGGATATCATTTGGGATACGAAGATTATGCATATTTTATAAGGCTTTTCACCACCCAATCGGGACTTTCGCCGCAACAATTCCGCAAACAATACCTGTTAAAATAATAAAAGGGAAAAAAGTGCAATCAAATTAGCGAAAGCTACATTGTACAGCCTGTTTAAGCAAGGTAATTTTGTGCCATCAAATAAAAACAATTAAAAAGATGTCAACACAAACAGATGCCACAGGCAAAATCAATGGTTCAATCAGCAAAATTAAAACAGTAATGGTTGCAATTTTCTCATTTTTAATTTTTTCAAATACAATGAATGCACAAACAAA
>NZ_JBDSMB010000100.1:0-67254 GCF_039916025.1 Flavobacterium sp. | reverse complement strand
AGGTACATTATCTTTAAAATTTGGTATAATCATAATTTGCTTTCCGCCAATCAAACCTGGCTCGTAAATAGCTGCAACACTTGTTTTTGAAAAAGGAAAGTCATTTTTGATCTGTAATTCTACCTGAATTTTTCCAGCAGTGTCGAGGAATTTGATACTAGCCACTTTACCAACTATAAGTCCGTTAATGGTTACTGGCGCAGAATTAACTAATCCTTCTACGTTATCGTATTGAACGTAAAATGTTTTATAGTTTGAAAGCAAATCTCTTCCTTTAAGGAAACTGTAACCCCAAATAAATAATAAAATAGAAGCAATAACTAATATTGCGGTCTTAATTTCTCTAGTAATTTTCAATGGTAAATCGTTTTTGGCAAAGTTAAAATAAATTATTAAAACTCCTTGTTATTATTGTTTTAATGCATCTTGAACTGATACTTTTTACCGTTTTTAAAGGCAATTAAAAATGCTGAAGCAAATCCTTTGGCTTTGGCTTCCGATAATAATCGTTTTGCTTCTTCATAATTGGTAGTTTCTCCATACATATATTTGTATAGGTTTCCTTCCGAAGAAACAGAAATATTGCTTAAACCTTTAAAGTTGCTTGGTGTTGTATCTAACTTGGTTCCGCTTGCAGAAAGCTGCACTTTAAACGAAGCTACTCCTAAGCTGACAACTTCTGGTTTTACTTCTGGTTTTTTCACTTCTGGTTTTTTAACATCAGTAGTTTTTACTGTCGGCTTTTTAGCGATTGTATCGAGCTTTTTTATAGGTTCTTCAATTTGTTGCGATGGTTTGATGGCATTATCATTATCACTCGCTCCAAAATATTCTTTTTTGTAGCTAATAATTGCATTGGCGATAGATTCTGCAATTTCCTGTTGACCTGCTTCTGAATCTAATTTTGAGCCTTCCGCCTGATTAGAAATAAAACCCATTTCTATCAAAACTCTTGGCATGTAGGCTTTGTGTAAAACCATATAAGGCGCTTGTTTGACTCCGCGGCTTTTTTTACCACTTTGTATAAATTGTCCTTGTATTTTCCCAGCTAAAGCTATACTTTGCTCAAGAAATTGCTCAACAATCATAGTCTTAGATATAATAGATTCGGGTGATTTTGGATCAAAGCCTTCATATTTTTCTTTATAATCTTTCTCCAAGGTAATTACGGCATTTTCTCGTTTTGCTGCTTCTAAATTTGAAGCATTTTTTGACATACCCATTACATAGGTTTCACAGCCATCAGCAGCATTATTCGTATTTGCGTTGCAATGAATCGAAACAAAAATATCGGCGTCAGCTCTGTTGGCAATGTTGGCACGTTCAACTAAATCGATAAACTGATCTCCTTTTCGGGTATAGATTACATCAATTCCTGAATTTTTTTCCAATATTTTCCCCACTTTCAATACTACTGCCAAAGCAATATTTTTTTCAATATGCCCATGATAGACTGCGCCATAATCATGATCACCATGACCGGCGTCGAGTGTTACTTTAAACTTTTGGGAATGTGCTGCGTTTGAAAACAATAAAATAGCGAATGTTGCTATTGTTATTGCTTTTATTTGTTTTATTACTTTCAAAATCTACTTTTAACTTAATTAATTATTTTAAAGCTGACGCTTTTCCATCGGCAAATACAACTATAAAAGCACTTGAAAATCCGTGGCTTTTGGCTTCATTACACATTTTTCTTGAATATTCTAAATCATATGATTTCCCATAATAATAACGGTAAAGATTATTTTCAAAAGTAAATGAAATATCTCTCAATCCTTTGAAATCACTCGAATACAGATCTTTCTTTTTAGAACTGGCAAAGAGCTGAACTTTATATAACGTCTGCCCAGGTTCAATTTTTACAGTTTCATTAGGCTTCGCAATTACGCTATCTGAAATTTCCTTTTGTTCTGCATATTTTTTATCAATATCCTTTATATCCTCTTCAGTTAAGGTTTCATTGAAATACATTTTCTTGTAATGAATGATTGAATTTGCAATCTGGCGTGCCATTTCGGTTTGCCCTTCATCAGAATTCAGATATTCACCTTCTTCTTTATTGGATAAGAAACCTAACTCTATCAAAACTCCAGGCATTTTGGCGGCATCCAAAACCCATAAAGGCTGTTGTTTTACGCCTCTGGTTTTTCTGTTCAAACGATTGGTGAAATTTTCCTGAATAGTTGTTGCAAGGCTAATGCTGCTGTACAAATTCTCTTCCTGAATAATTTTTAATCCGATAAGGTTTTCTGGTTTGTTTGGGTCAAAACCCTGATAATTCTTTTTGTAATTATCTTCCAGTAAGATTACCGAGTTTTCATTTTTGGCAACTTCCATATTCATATTCGTTCTTGAAAGTCCCATTACAAATGTTTCAGTTCCGGCAGGTTCAAAGTTTTTAACCGAATTACAATGAATAGAAACAAATAAATTAGCATCAATCTTATTCGCGATTTTTGGACGGTTTACCAATTCTATGAATTCGTCTGTTTTGCGGGTATACGTCACTTCAAAATCTTTTTCTCTTTCAAGAAATTTACCAACTTTAAGAGTTGTTTTCAAAGCAATGTCTTTTTCAACATATCCGTGATAGGAATTTCCCGGATCTTTTCCACCATGACCTGCATCCAGAACTATCGAAAACTTATTAGAATCTGTCTGTCCAAAGACATTCAGAATACTAAAAATCAAAAGTGTTGAAAAACAGGTTTTTATATTATTTAATAATCTCATCTACTCAAAAGTTAATTTTAATTAAAACCAAAAGGTTATAATGCCAATATTTCCTTATTTTTGACCGAAAATATTGTTTAAGTTTGCTTCGTCAAAAATCAAGCCATATTTCTACAAAAATAGCATTAAACCTTTGCAAAGAAACTTAATTTATATCGTTTTTTTAACAATTTTCCTAACACTGGGAAACGCAAAAATATATTCCCAGGACGGCAATCAAAAAAACAAATCTTTCCCTTCTAATAATCAGGATACTAAGCCGGAAAATTTAGAAAAAATACAAATAAAACCTTCAGATTCAAGTGTTGCTGACACATCTAAAAATAAAAAACCACTGCTCGAAAGTAAGATAAGAAGGAAAGCTGTTGATTACGAAAAATTCGATCAAAAGAAAAAATTAATAACACTTTACAATAAAGCCGAAGTTTATTATCAGGATATTGAACTCAAATCGGGAATCATTGTCATCGATTATAATAAAAATGAAGTCTATGCCGGAAGAATAAAAGATTCACTTGGCAATTTAACCCAAAGACCGGTTTTCAAACAGGGAAACAGTGTGATTGAACCCGACTCTATTCGGTTTAACTACAAAACTAAAAAGGCATTGGTTTGGAATTCAAGAACTAACCAAGGGGAATTTAATGTCATAGCTGAAAAAACAAAAAGAGAAAACGATTCAGTTTACTTTATGAAAAGCGCTCGTTTTACTACTGCAAAAGATATCGATAATCCTGAATATTATTTTTTAGCCAATAAAGTGAAATTTGTGCCCGGAAAAAAAGTAGTAGTTGGATTTACCAATATGTATATCGCTGATGTGCCGACGCCTATAGCTTTACCATTTGCTTTTTTCCCGATGACGGAGAAAAGTCGTTCAGGGATAATAATTCCGAGTTATAATGACAGCAACACCAGAGGTTTTTCATTGCAAAATGGCGGTTATTATTTTGCGTTAAGCGATAATTATGACCTGGCCGTTTTAGGCGATTATTACACCAATGGAAGTTATGCGATGCGTTTCGAATCGTCTTATGCCAAAAAATATAAGTTTTCGGGTAATGTGAACATCAGGATTGAAAATATTATCGAAAGCGAAAGAGGTTATCCTGACTATTCAAGAAGTAATAATTACAACATTCAATGGACACATGCCAAAGATGCTAAGTCCAATCCAAACTCACGCTTTTCGGCCTCTGTAAATCTTGGAACCAGTAAATATTTCATCAATTCACTTAATCAAAGTAATGTTGGTTCCAGATTGAATAATCAATTGCAGTCATCAATTTCTTATTCCAAAACATTTAATTCTGTGCCACAGGTCAATTTCTCTCTGACTGCTTCGCATCAACAAAATACCAATACGGAAAAAATCAGTATGACCTTGCCAACACTGCAAGTGAATGTTGACAGAATGTATCCTTTTGCACCAAAAGACGGTACTAAAAAAGGGATTTTAAAAAATATCAATCTGCAATATACCTTAAGAGGCGAAAACAGAATGGAAACTACCGATTCGCTTTTCTTTAAACCTCAAATGTTCAGAGATGCAAAAGTCGGATTCCAGCACAGCATTCCGTTGAGTACAAATTTTAAGGTTTTCAAATATTTTAGCGCTACTTCTTCGATAAATTATAATGAAGTTTGGTATTTAAAAACCATCAGACGTCAATTTGATCCAACAACGAACGCTGTCGTTGATACTAACGTACAGGGATTTGATGCTTTCAGGACTTATTCTTTCAGCACTGGATTAGGGACAACTGTTTATGGAACTTTTAATTTTGGTGAAACAAAAAAAATTCAGGCAATACGACACGTAATGCGTCCGAATGTTTCCTATAGTTATACACCAAGTTTTTCGAAATACTATGACACTTACAACTCTAACGGAAGCGGAACCATGGTAGAATATACGCGATTTGATAATGGGATTTTTGGTTCACCAGGAAAAAACATGTCAAACATTTTGGGATTCAGTTTGAGCAATACTTTTGAAGCTAAAATAACCGACAAGGATTCAACCAAAACAGAGCCAAAGAAAATCATGTTGCTTAATAATTTGAATTTATCAACATATTATGACATAACAGCCGATTCATTAAAGTGGGCACCATTGCGTGTTAGTGGCGGAACTCAATTCTTTAACCAAAAAATGAATGTCAATTTTGGAGCAACACTTGATCCTTATGCGATAAACAATTCTGGACACAAAATCAATACATGGAACATTGACAATGGCGGAAGTCTGTTTAGAATGACAAGTGCCAACATGACTTTAAACTATGCTTTCTCCAGCAAAGATGGCGAAGCTTTGGATAAGAAAAACAAACAAGGCGAAAGAAATGGTGGCCGTGAAGATGATTTGTTCGGAAGCAATACCGATTTGAGCGACAGGCGACAGAGCCAATTCAAAGACGATGGCAAAGAGGATGAAACTACCAGTGAGTTTTTCAAATATAAATTGCCATGGGATATGAACCTCGCCTATTCATTGACCTATTCAAACAATAACCGCGAGAAAAAAATATCAGGAAACTCGTTGATGGTTTCTATGAATACCGATTTGACACCCAAATGGAAAATTGGAGTTTCGACAGGTTATGATTTTGTTCAGGACGGTGTTACCTTTACACAGCTTCGATTTGAGAGAGATTTGCTTAGTTGGCGAATGGATTTCAACTGGGTTCCTTTTGGAGATAATCCATATTGGGGATTTTTCATTGGAATAAAAGCAGGTGTTTTGAGTGATATCAAATGGGATAAACGAAACCAGGCAGACAGAACTTTGAGATAAATTATAAGTTATGAGTTTAAAAAAAATAATCTACACAGATAAAGCTCCGGCGCCAATTGGACCATATAACCAAGCGGTCTTAGTTGGAAATACACTTTATACTTCGGGTCAGATAGCACTAAATCCAGCGACTATGGAATTAGTTCTTGACGATATAGAAACCGAAACCAAACAAGTCATGGAAAACATGAAAGCTGTTCTTGAAGCTGCCGAAATGACTTTTGACAATGTAGTAAAAACTACAATCTTCATTATGAATATGGGCGATTTTGCCCGTATCAATACTGTTTATGCAAGTTACTTTGACGAAAAAACAGCACCGGCACGCGAAACCGTTCAGGTGGCAGGTTTGCCAAAAGGTGTTAACGTTGAGATTTCGATGATAGCAGTAAAATAAGTGATCAGTGTTCAGTAATTATTGTTCCGTATAATCCCTGATTTTGAAAACAGTTGGGGATTTTTATTGATTGCTACGCAATAAACTAATTCCTATATTTGTTTAAATCCTAAAATCTTTATGTTAGAAAATTTCCCATTTTACCTAATCTTAATCTTTGCAATCGTAATGATAATGATGGTGGCCGATAAGATTAAAGTCGCCTACCCTATCTTATTGATTGTTTCCGGATTACTGATTAGCCTTGTGCCGGGAATTCCAACCGTAAGCATAAATCCTGAATTTATTTTTCTAATCTTTTTGCCTCCATTATTATATGAAGCGGCATGGTCAATATCATGGAAAGAGCTCTGGAAGTGGCGCCGGATTATACTAAGCTTTGCCTTTGTCGTAGTATTTCTGACCGCTTTATCTGTTGCATTAGTGGCAGATTATTTTATACCGGGATTTGGTCTGGCATTAGGTTTCTTGTTAGGCGGAATTGTTTCTCCACCTGATGCAGTAAGTGCCGGAGCTATTCTAAAATTTGTAAAAGTACCGCGTACCATATCATCAATACTCGAAGGTGAAAGTTTGCTGAATGATGCTTCATCACTAATCATTTTCCGATTTTCATTAGTCGCAGTCAGTACTACACAATTCATTTTTTCAAAGGCGATAGTCAGCTTTTCGTGGATGGTAATTGGAGGTATTGGAATTGGTCTCTTGATAGGATGGCTTTTTATGAAGTTCCACAAATACCTTCCTACCAACGCCAATATGGATACTGCGCTTACGCTGATAACGCCTTATATGATTTATCTTGCAGCTGAGGAACTACACAGTTCGGGAGTATTGGCCGTAGTTAGTGCCGGTTTGTATTTATCCCATAACCGACATTCTTTCTTATCGAGTGCATCGCGTGTCAGAGGATATAACGTATGGCAAAGCCTTGTATTTGTATTAAATGGTTTGGTATTCACAGTGATAGGACTTTCTTTACCAACCATTACAGCTGGGCTTGAAAAAGAAGGTGTGAGCTTTTATTCCGCAATTGGTTATGGCGTACTGATAACGTTTGTTTTAATTATAGTTAGGATTTTGGCAGCTTATGGAGCTGTGATTACAACCATAATTGCCCGTAATTTTATCAAGGTCGCAGATAAACGTAATCCTGGATTGAAAGGTCCATTTATCATTGGCTGGACCGGAATGCGTGGCGTTGTATCATTGGCTGCTGCTTTATCAATTCCTGTAAAATTGGATAATGGAAACGATTTCCCGCAACGCAATCTTATATTGTTTATCACATTTGTAGTGATATTACTGACTTTGGTTGTACAGGGATTGACATTGCCCTATCTTATTCGAAAATTTAAAATGATGACTACCGAAGAGGAAGAAGATGAACAAAGAGTTTATAATGATTTGAAACATGAATTGGCAGAATTCGCTTTGCTTCATTTAGAAAATAATTATAGCGATGCGCTGAAAGAACAGCCCATGTTGCGTAAGATGGCCAGCAAATGGAAAGACAGTAAAATATTGAATGAAGATGCTGATATGACTGCGGAATCCAGAGCAATATATATTACCATACTTAGCCAGCAAAGAAAATGGCTTATCAAAAGAAATAAAAAAGACACTAAAATTGATGAGCGAATCATCCGCAGACATCTTCATCATTTGGATATGGAAGAAGAAAAAATGCGTTTTATTTGATACATTAATTCGATAGCTGAATCTCTACTTTAAACTTACCCTGATATGGGTTTTCAGCCATTTGGGAATGTCCAATTATCAGTATATATTCTCCGTTTTGTGTGAGTTCCTGTTCTAAATCTTTCCCAAATGGGCCATCGGCAGTTTTATCAGGGAAAATGATTTGGTTAAAACGAATATTGCTGTCTTCAAATTTTGCCGGAATAACGGATGCTTTCAAGCTGCAAATTGCATCGTTTACAAACTTCACATAAATTCTCGGATGAATCGAATCTATTGTTCCAATGGCGCTATAATTTCCTTTTTCATCCTGAATCAGCATCTTTATAGTGTCACCATGCTGCTCATTCAAAAAAGATTCTTTTGCTTTCTCTTTTTCAGTCCCGATAGCTATCGGGATCGTATCACTCATATTAACCGGAATGACTTTAGTTTGCTCTTTCTGTTTGCAGGAGAAAATTAGCAGCAATACTACTATGGCAATTAAATAGTTTTTCATTGACCGGAAGATTGCATTTTCATAGATGGTTGAATAATACTAACACGATTGCCTTCGGTATCATAAAAGGAAACATATAATCCGTGACCTGGAATATCCACAGGTTCGCCAAGCAATTTGCCTCCGGCTTGTATGACATTGTCCATTGCTTCCCGAATATCTTCAACACCAATTACTAAAGACGGACATTGATCTGGTGTTTCATCATTTTTCGGATAAAAACCTCCGTTTATAGATCCGGGATTTTTAATCATTCCTTTTTCATCTGTTTCTGAAGTGGTAACCACAACATAGTTACCCATATCTTCACCAAGCATTTGTGTTTTCCAGCCAAAAGCATTGGCATAGAAAACGGCCATTCTATTTCTATCTTCTGCAGGCATTTCAAAATGCACAACGGGATTCATCTTTTCCATAGCTATATATTTTTTGATTTAACTCTTCACTGGATACTAACTATTGACATAATGAAAAGTGTTAGAATTAAGTAAACCAAATTTAATTCTTGTTTAAAATAATCTGTTATATAATCCTGGACTATTTTTTATATAATTAATAGTTTTAACAAAATTCTGATAGTAAAAACTGTTGTATTTTTTTACTTTTGAGGCTGAGAATTACAACACAAAAAATGAAACTAAAATTTATATCCTTTTTACTGATAATTGCTTCCAATTCTATCTTTTCTCAGGAGAAAGTTATTGGGTCAAATGGCACGGACGCGTTGAATGCATCGACTATTAAAGTGAATCCAAATGGAAAAATAGAGAATGGTACTTATAGCTGTTTGAAGTTTGACTGGAACATAAAAATTCCGGAAGGTTATGTACTTGATGCAGCTACAGTTGTACTTCCGAACGGGACAGTTGTATCGCAAAACCCCACACATCTCATTGGCTTTGAAGTAGATAAAAGAAATACTTTTTTGTCGAGTTTTGAATCATTAGCGGGAAGTAAGATAACATCGCTTGAGGATCACAAAAATTTTATTGTCAAATTATTCAATGATACCTATTCTAAAATTGAAACCTTAAAGTTCGACGTAAGCAGCTCAAATATGAGAATAGGAAATTATGATTTCTATAAAGTCCAAACGAGATTGTATGATTCCAAAACGGATGAATTACTACTGACACAGGATTTGTACAATAGTTTTATAAACAATAATTTGTTTAGTGTAAACATAAATTACAACAATCCAAACATTGGTAAACTGTTAACCGAGAATTTTATAAGTTCATTAAGCAATTAAATCTTACTTCATTTCATCCAAACCCAACAATAATAACTGTGCCGTAGCTTCATTGGTAGCCAAAGGCACATTGTGTACGTCGCAAATACGAATCAGCATGCTGATGTCTGGTTCATGCGCGTGACTCGAGTTTGGGTCTTTAAAAAACAATACCATTTTGGTTTTTCCTTCAGCAACTCTTGCTGCAATTTGAGCATCGCCGCCTTGTGGTCCGGAAAGCATTTTCTTTACTTTAATGCCAACAGCTTCAACCTTTCCTCCTGTTGTTCCGGTAGCGATTAGTTTTATGTGTTCTTTTACGAGTATGTGTTTGTTTTTATTGATGAACTGAACCATGTCAGCTTTTTTGCCATCATGTGCAATGATTGCTATTTCCATGTTTTGTATTTTGATGCAAGTTAATTATTAACGGTAACGTTGGCAAATAAAAAAGGTCTACGTTAGCAGACCTTTATTATGGATTCCCGCCTTCGCGGGAATGACAAAATTCGCGGGTATGACAAATAGTATTATTTATTTAAAATGTGGTAAGCAATCAAACCGTCAATTGGTCTTCTTAGTACGTTACCCATTTTTATGTCATGTTTGGCTAAAATTTGTTCCAATTCATCTTTTAAATAAAACGCTATCGAACCAACAAAATGCACTGGCACTTCTTTGTGATTTTCAAATTGCATGATATAGTTTTTGGTGAAAGATTTCAATTCTTTCTTGATGATTTTTTTACAGAACTCATTATCCTTGTGCTTAATTATAAACTTAGCAAAAGTCGCTAAATATGCATTCGGATTGGCTTCTTTGTACAAATTAGCTTTGATGTAATCAGCATCAACATTGTATTCTTCTTCAAATTCTTTAGCCAGTTCTTTGGGCATATTATTGAAATAATATCCGCGGATTAAATGTCTTCCAAAACGATTTCCAGAACCATCATCCATTGCAATATAACCTAATGACTGCACTTTTTGATGCAACACTTTGCCATCAAAATAACTACAGTTAGAACCTGTTCCGAGGATGCAAACTATCGCTTCTTCGTCTTTTGGCGTAGTCGCATAAACCGCTGCATACGTATCTTCATAAACCGAAACGACAGCGTTGGTGAAATATTCCTGAAACACTTTGGTCAAAAATTCTTTCATTCTATCCGTTCCGCAACCTGCTCCATAAAAATAAAGATGTGTTGCTTTGTCTTTGTTGTGTTCGATATCAAATTTATCGTCAAGACGATTGATGACTTCTGCTTTATCTAAAACTTCGGGATTTAAACCAAGTGTCTGCGTAGTGAAAAGCACTTTTCCGTTTTCATCAATGGCAATCCAATCGGCTTTGGTAGAGCCACTATCAACTAATAATTTCATAAATTAATTAGGAATTACGAATTAGGAATTACGAATTATAAAACCTGCTTCTTATTTATTATTTTAAGCCAGCAATATAAACAGATAAATCAATCAATTTACTTGAATAACCATATTCGTTATCATACCAGGAAACTAATTTGAAGAATGTTGAGTTCAAACCAATTCCGGCTTTAGCATCAATAATCGAAGTTCTTGTGTCAGATACAAAATCCTGAGATACAACATCGTCTTCTGTATATCCAATAATTCCTTTCATTTCATTTTCTGAAGCTTTTTTCAACACTGCCATGATTTCATCGTACGAAGTTTCTTTGGCAACTTTTACAGTTAAATCAACTACAGAAACATCAACCGTAGGAACACGGAAAGACATACCAGTCAATTTTCCGTTCAATGCCGGAATAACTTTTCCAACAGCTTTTGCTGCTCCTGTTGAAGATGGAATTATGTTTACGCTGGCAGCACGTCCGCCTCTCCAGTCTTTTTTAGATGGTCCGTCAGCAACCATTTGAGTTGATGTTGTAGCGTGAACTGTAGTCATCAAACCTTCAACAATTCCGAAGTTATCATTGATTACTTTAGCCAATGGCGCTAAACAGTTTGTGGTACATGATGCATTCGACACAACAGTATCAGTAGCTTTAGCTTCTGTGTGGTTGACTCCCATTACAAACATTGGAGCATCTGCAGATGGTGCAGAAATAACTACTTTTTTGGCACCACCATCAATGTGAGCTTTTGCAGTTTCAATTGTAGTAAAGAAACCTGTACATTCAGCCACTACGTCTACATCAACATCTTTATCATCCCATTTGATAAGCTTTGGATCTCTTTCGGCAGTAACTCTGATGAACCTGTCGTTTACATATAGTTTTCCGTCTTTCACTTCTACTTTTCCATTGAAACGTCCGTGAACTGAATCATATTTTAATAAGTAAGCCAAATGATCTACATCTAATAAATCGTTGATGGCTACTACTTCTACATTATCTCTGTTATAGGTTTCTCTGAATACAATTCTTCCAATTCTTCCGAAACCGTTTATTCCTAATTTTACTTTTGACATTTTTTTTATTTTATGTTAATTTGGTTATTCGTTGATTTGGTTATTTGTTTTCTCATCGAGTCACCGAATCACCAAATAACCGAATCCCCTTTTTTATGTGGACATGATATCAGAAACTCTCAGTAATTCTCTATCTATTTCTGAATGACCTTTGATAGCTTGTTCTAACGGAGTTAGCGCTACTTTATCGCTTAGCATTCCCACCATGAAATTTGATTTTCCTTCTAATAAAGATTCTACTGCTTTTACACCAAGACGTGATGCTAAAACCCTGTCAAAACAAGATGGTGCACCACCACGTTGCATATGACCTAATACAGAAACACGAATATCGTATTCAGGAAAATGTTCTTCGATATAGTCTTTTAATTCAAATACGCTTTTGCCAATTTTATCACCTTCGGCAATCACTACAATGCTTGATGATTTTCCTGAGGCTTTGCTTTTGCGCAACGATTCTAAAAGACGTTCCAAGCCTAAATCCTGTTCCGGAATCAGAATTTCTTCTGCTCCTGCGCCAATTCCGGCATTCAAAGCAATATGACCAGCATCTCTTCCCATAACTTCAACAAGAAAAAGACGGTTATGTGAACTGGCAGTATCTCGAATTTTATCGATGCATTCTACAACTGTATTCAAAGCGGTGTCAAACCCTAAAGTGTGGCTTGTTCCGAAAATGTCATTATCAATTGTCCCCGGAATTCCCATTACAGGATAGCCAAATTCGTTATTAAAAACTTCTGCTCCGGTAAAGCTTCCATCTCCACCAATAACAACTAATGCATCAATCCCGGCATTTACTAAATTCTGATGCGCTTTTTGTCTGCCTTCAACAGTCATGAATTCTTTTGATCGCGCTGATTTTAGAATGGTTCCGCCTTTGTTTACAATATTGTTTACACTTCTTGGACCCATTTCTTTGAAATCGCCTTCAATCATTCCCTGATAACCTCTGTAAATACCAATACATTCAATATTATGATAGGCACAGGTTCTAACTACGGAACGGATGGCTGCATTCATACCAGGAGAATCTCCACCGGAAGTTAGTACGCCTATTTTTTTTATGGTTTTTGACATTTTTTAAGTATTAAAATGTAAAATTAGCAAACAAGAACCATTGTTTGACCCATATTATTGTTATATTAATAAAACAGGGAAAATTCAATCGTTTTCGTTGATAAGTTTTTTGGTTATTATTGTTTTGGAAAGGCTCAGACGTTAATCATCTGTTGGAATTGCTTCTTTATTTGGCTTTGGGTCGTCATCTTTCTTGGTAGGTTTATCTTTGATTTGGATACCATCCGGAGGCAAACTTGAGTCGTGAACGTCGTTATTTACAGGAGTAATTTTTTCTAATACAATCTTTTTGAAAATCTTGTTTACCAATTCTTTAAAAGTATCAAAGTCGACTTCATAAGACATTCCTACTCCTTGCGTATAGCCAATTCCCTGACCAATATATGTGATATCGTTTTCTTTATTGAATACTCTCAAATTAAGCGTTCCATCTTTATTCACACGATATTGCACTTCAA
The DNA here is from genome assembly GCF_039916025.1 of Flavobacterium sp. Taxonomy (GTDB): domain Bacteria; phylum Bacteroidota; class Bacteroidia; order Flavobacteriales; family Flavobacteriaceae; genus Flavobacterium. The sequence goes on along the minus strand of NZ_JBDSMB010000100.1, from coordinate 53,904 downwards.
GGTCACCAACAATAGCTGTTTCGGTAATTCCTCCTACTGGTACTCCGACTTTTCCGTTAACCGTAATTCGATCATTTATTCGGGAAGAAACGGTAACGCCAAATCGCCCGTCTGTTTGTTGTCCCGGAGTTCTGTCAGCAACTATATATTCAGGAGCAATTGAAATCTTATCATTATCACCAGAGAATATATCACTAAAAAGGCTACTCGCTTTTTCAAATAAATTATTGGACAACTGGCTTTGACTAACACCATCCTGGCTCAGGAAACTACCTGTAGAAAGCAGGTATAAAGCCTGGGTTTGTCTGGTATCTTTATCATCCAGTTTATATTGGATTTCAGATTTTAATGAACTTCCAATTGTTGGGAAATTAATATTAAAATCAGGTTCAGGGCTACTCAAATTCCCTTTGACACCAATAACAACTTCAACATCTACTTTCTTATTGAAAGATGGATTATCAATTAAAACGGCAGGATTTGCAGTAGTTTTATACACAGCTTCCAGATTTAAAACCGCAGCCATTGGATCACCTGTCCATGTTATGGAACCGCCTTTTTTTACATCAAATTTCTTATCGATTAATCCTCCATATTTAAAATTATACGAACCGGAAACTACTGAGAAATCTCCAAACATTTCAAATTTCCCCAAAGTGTTAATTCTGAAGAGCAGCGTTCCGTTTCCTTTTCCTTTCATTCCGTGGCCAGATTCCCTGTTAAGGATTACTTCAATATTGGCAATTTCGGTTATATCAAAATTAAATGCCAGTTCAAGTCCGTTGTAATTATTATGCTGGATTACTTTGTCGCCTTTCTTTTTCTTCTTTTCTTCCGGAGTTCTAAAACGTATGAATTTGCTATCTTCAACTGCTTCGGCATCGTTAATCGGGATTTTAATATCTGTTCCTTTGGCAGATTCAGCATCGACTTTTATCATCAAATTGCCGGTTGGCCCTTTTATGCTTGCCGTACCATTCATAAAAGCTTTTCCATAATAGGCCGCGTCTTCCTCATCAACAGTGTCTAAAGCTAAAAGACGTTTTGTATAAATAGACAAATCCAATTGCCAATCGCCAAATTGCTTGTGTTTGATAAATCCGCTGATGCTTCCTTTAGTATCAAATTTAGTGTCGCTAATATTGGTTTCCCTGATTATGAATTTGTTTTCGGTAACATCAACTACAGAGTTTTTATCAAAAACATAATCGGTGTTTAGATACGGAATCGTAAGTCCGGCATCATTGATAAACAACCTTCCATTATAATCCAGCTCATTTATTTCTCCGTCAATTCTGGCAGTTCCAGAAGCAAATCCTCGAATATTGGTAATGACATCTCCTCCTATTTTTCCTAAAACTCCAAGGTTGAATCTGTCAAAATTCAAATCAATATCTAATAACGTTTTATCATCAATAATCTGAATATCTCCATTGGCGTTAAAAGCTTCTACATTTTGGTTTTCCAAATTGGAATTCAAATGGAATTTACGCAATGTTTCATCACCCTGAATATCTAAATTCATTTTCCCCAATGCAAGATCATTAACTTTCAAACTATCAATCGTCAAAGTTGACGTAGGCTGAAAAATCGCATTGCTTTGTTTGAAATTAATCTTTCCGTTAAGGTTTCCGTCAAACTTAAATTTCTCGACATCGGGCGTGACTTTATTCAAATTGACATTATCAAATGTGAGCTGCAAATCCTTATTCTGCCTGCCATTCAACACACCAATAAAATTGATGCTCTGATTTCCGTGTGACAGGACTAAATCATTGAATGAAAAATTACTAAGCTTTTTATCAAAGACAATCTTACTTTTTTCCGGGTTTTCATTTTCATTTAAAAACCATAAATAATCCTTGAATTGAAGTTCTGATTTGTTAAATCCAACAACATTATTATTCTCATCATTTATCGTGTGATAAAAATTCAGATTATAAAAGTCATTACCGTGTTTTCCGCCTTTAAACTCAGTTCTAAAGTGTAACGTGTCTTTCGAAAACGTATTAATCATACTAAAATCCCTGATTTTATAATGCTTCGTTTTTATAGAATCTAACTGAACATAAGCATTATACAGAGGATTTTTATTATCCACCTGAACCATAATATTGTCAAAAGTATTGTCATAGGCAACAATCTGCGGTGAACTGAAATCTAATTTGAAATCCTTGCTTTCCGAGGCAATGTTTCCTTTCAGTTTTGTGTTTTTGGCTAGAGAAATATCAGGATTGAATATTTCTATAATTTTGCTGTGCAAATCAAAATCAAATTTTAAATATTGATTAGGCAGTACTTTATTGGCTTTGTAATTGGAATAAAAACTTCCCAACGAATTCTCCACCATTTTCTGCAATTGGTTGAATTTATATTTTCCAACCACGGAACCTTCAATCGCATCAGGGGAATCTATTGTAATCGCTCTTTCTCCATTGGCATCAAAACTCGAATTTAAGTTCAGATAATCCACAAAGTATAAATCCTTTTTATTTTGGTACGAAGCATTAGTAAGCAATAAATTCCCTTTGAGATTATCGAGAGAATTTCCGGTTGCCTTAACCACAATATCACCTTTAAAAACGGAAATTGAATCTTTAATGAAATTTAGTTTCACCAAATTGGCATAATCAATTTTGGAGTGGAAATCATAAATATTTTCTTTTTTGGATAAATCCAAAACTCCACTGAAATCCATAAATAAATTTGGATCATTTATATAAAACTGCCCTTTAAATATAGGCTGTTTAAAGCTTCCGTCAACAATGATTTTGGTGTAATTATAACCATTGTATTTTACCTCAAAGACATCGCCTGCAAAAGAAGTATTGATGTATTTCTGAGTAAATCCTTTTCCGTCGACATCGAGGTTCATGCTCACTTTTCCGATATCCTTGTCATTCATCATGGCACCCACATCAAAATCATCCAAAATAAGGCTTCCGTGATATTTTGCGTTGTCTATATTATTCAAATCTGATATATGTAAATCAGATTCGATGATACCCAGAGCGGTATTCATTACAAAATCGGAATTGATGTATTGCTGTGTAACTTCAACATCTCCGGTAAAATTAAATTGCCCTAATTTTTGCAACGATGATGGTAATTTTTTTCCGAGAATATTTGGCAATAGCTTAGTCAAATCAACATAATTGGAAGAAATTCTTTTGAATTGTCCTTTCATGTAAAACTTGCCCGGAGCACGTGGAAATAGGTTTTTAAAATTAACATCGCCTCTAATAGTCGAAAACTTATAATCTTTTAAATCGAGATTAGTAGCATAAAAATTGTTCAGTGTTCCTTTGAGTTTTGACTTTAAAGAAAACTTTTGATTTTTATCAAATTCTTTATAAAAAAAGCGAATGTCATTGGTTGCTAATGTAGCGCTATCAATCGTTACATCAAATTTTACTCGGTTGTTAAAATCGCTGAAATCGTGATTTTCTTTGTTGTATTTCAGAATGATATTGCCTTTCAAAAAGGATTCTTTGGTAGTTACTTCCAGCTTATTCAGCGTAATATCTTTTTTGGTGTACTTAAAATCTGAAGTCAGATTTTCAATCAGAACACCGCGGTGATCAAGGAAGCTCATCGTTTTTATCATGCTCATAACATTTGGCCCCTGAATTTTAAAATCTTTCAGATGTGCATTGAGCTTAGTAAAATCAATATCTTTTGGGTGTGGCCTGTTTAAATCAATCATCACCAAACGGCTGTTTTTGAGATAAATATTATTTGATGTCATCAAAAACTTCCCGCTACTCTTTTTTCCATCGTCAAAAGCCGCAATGAATTTATCCAGATTGGTGTCCTTATCACCTTTATAACTCTTTATCTGAAGATAAAAATCATCCATGTATAAGTCGCCGAAAAGCAACTGCCCGTCAATGAATTGTTTGAAATCTAAAACGCTTGTTCTGATTCTGTCGGAAAAAATTAAAGTGTCGTTATGATTATCCAAAACAAGAACTTTTTTGAGCTTGACTCCACCAAAAAAAGTTATGGCAACTTCATCTATGCTGATATTGGTTCCGTATTCTGTGTTGATTTTGTCGGTTGCATAACGCGCGATTTTGGTTTGTACCACAGGCAACGACAACGCTATGCTGACTAATAATAAAAGTAGAATTAGTACAACAATAGTGCGAAGAAGTATCTTTCGAAATTTTTTAAAACCGTTATTTGTTTTAATTTTTTCCAATTATTCTTTTGACTTGGGAAAGAAAATTACCTTTGTAAAAATCTTTACATTTGATTTTCTCAGATCGACTGTCAAATATAAATCAAAATTTGCGCCTTTTATGCATAGTGAAGAAGTTTTTATACTGGCTATTGAAAGTTCGTGTGACGATACTGCAGCTGCGGTTTTAAGAAATGATGTTGTGCTTTCAAATGTTGTCGCAAGGCAAAGTATTCATGAAGAATATGGTGGTGTCGTTCCTGAATTAGCTTCAAGAGCTCACCAACAGAATATTGTTCCGGTAATTGATGTCGCTTTGAAGAAAGCTAATATCACTAAAAATCAATTGTCAGCTATTGCTTTTACTCAGGGTCCGGGATTAATGGGCTCACTTTTAGTTGGTTCTTCTTTTGCAAAATCATTGGCTATGGCTTTGAATATTCCTTTGATTGCTGTGAATCATATGCATGCTCATATTCTGGCACATTTTATTGATGAAGAAGGTTTTGACAAACCTGAATTTCCTTTTTTGGCGTTGACCATTTCTGGTGGACACACACAAATTGTGAAAGTCAATGACTTTTTCAATATGGAAATCATTGGCGAAACCACCGATGATGCAGTTGGAGAAGCCTTTGATAAAACCGCAAAAATACTAGGATTTCCTTATCCGGGCGGACCATTGATTGACCAATATGCCAAAGATGGCAATCCAAAAAAGTTTGCGTTTACCAAACCAAGAATACCAGGATTGAATTTTAGTTTTTCGGGTTTGAAAACACAGATTCTCTATTTTGTTCAGAAAAATGTGCTCGAAAATCCAAATTTTATCGAAGAAAATAAAGCCGATATTTGTGCTTCTGTACAACACACCATCATTGAAATTCTGATGGACAAGCTGAAGTTGGCTGTTGCCGAAACCGGTATCAGGCAAATTGCCATTGGTGGCGGAGTTTCAGCTAATACGGGAATCAGGCAAACGTTAAAAGATGCCGAAAACAAATACGGCTGGAAAACTTTTGTGCCAAAATTTGAATACACTACAGATAATGCAGCGATGATTGGAATTGTGGGTTATCAAAAATATTTGCACGATAAATTTTCGGATGCGAATGTGGTTTCTAAAGCAAGAATAGAATTTTAAAAACTATGCAGCTATTCTATAATCCAACCATAAATGAAACCCAGACTTCTTTTGTTTTTGACAAAGAAGAAAGCAAGCATGTCATTAAAGTTCTCCGTAAAAAAGAAAGCGATATTCTTCACGTTACAAATGGTTTAGGTTTTTTATTTACAACAGAAATTACAATTGCTTCTGATAATAAATGCACTGTGAAAATCAATTCATTTGAAAAACAGGAAGCGCCAAAATTTCATTTGCATTTAGCCGTTGCTCCGACCAAAATGAACGAACGCTACGAATGGTTTTTGGAAAAAGCTACCGAAATTGGTATTCAGGAAATCACGCCAATTCTATGTGATCATTCAGAAAGAAAAGTAATCAAAACCGATAGGTTTCAAAAGATTCTGGAATCAGCTATGAAGCAATCTTTGCATTATTATTTGCCAAAATTAAACGAACCTATCAGCTTTAAAGATTTTGTCAAAACTCAAACATCTGGACAGTTGTTTATTGCGCATTGTGAAGAAACCGAGAAAAAATCCTTAAAAAATGAATTGGAAGCCAATAAAGATGTCACTATTTTAATTGGTCCTGAAGGCGATTTTTCTGTTAAAGAAATCCAACTAGCTATTGCTGCTAATTTTATTCCTGTATCTTTGGGAGCAACTCGATTGCGCACAGAAACTGCTGCTATTGTAGCCTGCCACAGCGTGGTTTTTAAGAATGAAGAGTAACTATATTAAATTTATGAAAAGACTGTTTTTTCTTTTTTTATTGATTTCAACGCTAAGTTTTTCCCAGGAAATTGCTTTGCTAAAATACAGCGGTGGTGGCGATTGGTATGCCAATCCAACTTCGTTACCCAATCTTATAAAATACGCCAATCAAACGATTAATACCAATATCAAATCAAAAGCTGCTACAGTTGAACCTGGAAGTTCTGAAATTTTCTCCTACCCTTTTGTACACATGACTGGCCATGGCAATGTGGTTTTTAGCGACGCGGAAATAATCAATTTGAGAAACTATCTGCTTTCGGGTGGATTTCTTCATGCTGATGACAATTATGGCATGGATCAATACATTCGCAGAGAGATAAAGCGCATTTTCCCTAACAATGATTTAGTTGAAGTGCCTGCAAATCACCCTATTTTTCAAAAACCAAATCTTTTTGCCAACGGATTACCAAAAATCCATGAACATGATGGCAAACGTCCGCAGGCATTTGGGATTTTCATTGACAACCGATTGGTGTTGCTTTACACTTATGAGTGTGATTTAGGCGATGGATGGGAAGATCCTGAAGTGCATAACGATCCCAAAGAAGTTCGTGAAAAAGCACTAAAAATGGGTGCCAATATTTTGAATTATATCTTCAATAACTAAACCTATAGTTTATTTCTTTCTTTTTTTGCATAAGTTGAAACAAAATCTTAAAATAAGATGTTGTTCATCGATTTGTTAATAAGTAGCCTTAATTTATTAACAACCTGCTAAAATATTTCATAAAATTGTAATAATTAATTAACAAAACCCAAATAAAAAATGAAAAAAATCTGTTTATCATTAGCCATTATGATGGCTTTGTTTTCTTGTCAAAAAGAAGATGATGCACAAACTACTACAAAAGCGTCCAGAAGAATTTGTGCTTCTCAGGAAGTGCTTGAAAGACAATTAAAAGAAAATCCTGAATTGGCTACAAAAATGGCGCAAATTGAAGCGTTCACTGAAAATGCCGTATTAAATCAAAGCCACAACCGTTTGGTTAATGGGAAAATTGAAATTCCGGTTGTTGTAAATGTTCTATATAAAACAACTGCTGGAAATATTTCTTTAGCCCAAATTCAATCTCAGATTGATGTTTTGAATAAAGATTTCAACGCTCAAAACTCTGATTACAATAGTGTACCGGCTTTATTCTCTGGTGTAAAAGCGAATGTTGGAATTACATTTGTTTTAGATCAGGTAATTAGAAAAGCAACAACTAAATCTTCTTGGGGAACAAGAGATGCTATTAAAAAATCTAAACAAGGTGGATTAGATCCAACAAGCCCAACTACAAAATTGAATCTTTGGGTTGGAACTATTGGTGGCGGAATCCTGGGTTATGCTCAGTTTCCTGGTGGTTCATCAGCGACTGACGGAGTTGTAATTGACCCATTGTATTTTGGTGTTACCAGTAATTCAGGCTCGGCTTATCCATATAACTTAGGAAGAACTGCTACTCACGAAGTTGGTCACTGGCTAAACCTTCGTCATATTTGGGGTGATGCCACTTGTGGAAATGATTTAGTTTCTGATACACCATCTCATAATGCTGCAAACTTTGGCGTTCCGGCTTATCCTCATTATAGTACTTGTTCAGGAACTCCGGTTGAAATGACTATGAACTATATGGATTATACCGATGACAGAGGAATGTATATGTTCTCATTAGGTCAAAAAACCAGAATGGATGCTATCTTCCTTTCAGGTGGACCAAGAGTTTCTTTCGCACAGCCATAATAAATTATTTTACATAGATTTGCTAAAAACTCGTCTCGTTAATCATAACCAGACGAGTTTTTTTTTATTTTTAATGAAATTTTTACGCATGGATAAATCCATTTTATCTGAAGAAATTCAAACCTTTATTACCAAAAATCTGGATGCAGCTGTTGCTGTTTTGGCGTTGCAAAAAAAACAATTTCCGGCAACTGACTGGACAGCGATTCTAAATCAAATTGCGGCCAAACAAAAAGCCAGAACCAAACTTCCAACTTGGTTCAACACTTCAAATATTTATTATCCCACTAAAATTTCCATTGAGCAAACTTCTTCTGAAAAAACAGCAGCACACAAGTCAGAGTTGGTTACTGGTGACAGACTAATTGATTTGACCGGCGGCTTTGGTGTTGATGATTTTTATTTTGCTAAAAAAATAAATCAGGTTACTCATTGCGAAATCAATCTGGAATTGTCAAAGATTGTGAAGCATAATTTTGAACAACTTGGCGTAACAAATATTGATTGCATTTCTGGTGACAGTTCTGAAATCCTAAAAAACCTAAATCAAAAATTTGATTGGATTTATATTGACCCTTCGAGAAGAAACGATGCCAAAGGCAAAGTATTTATGCTTAAAGATTGCTTGCCAAATGTTCCTGATTTATTGGATTTCTATTTTGGATTTACCGATAATATCATGATGAAAACGGCTCCAATACTTGACATTTCCGCTGGATTATCAGAATTGAAAAATGTAAAAGCAATTCATGTAGTTGCCTTAGAAAATGAAGTCAAGGAACTGCTTTGGATTTTAGAAAAAAACTATTCCAAAGCAATTCAAATTGTTACCTGTAACCTAATCAAAGACACAGCTGAAGAATTTACCTTTGAACTAGGGGATTCGACAGTTTCAAATTACAGCCTGCCTAAAAAATATTTGTTTGAACCCAACGCTGCGATAATGAAATCTGGTGGATTTGATGAAATCACAGCATCTTTTAAAGTTGAAAAACTGCATCAGCATTCGCATCTTTACACATCCGATGCTTTGAGTGAATTTCCTGGAAGAGCTTTTGAAATTGAAAATCAATTTGAATACAACAAACAAAACATGAAATCCTTTTTGGAAAACAAAAAAGCCAACATAACCACACGGAATTTTCCGGAAACGGTAGAAAACATTCGCAAAAAGTGGAAAATAAAAGATGGCGGAAATGTGTATTGTTTTTTCACAACTGATATAAATAATAATAAAATAGTTTTACTTTGCACCAAATTAAAATAGACCATGAACAAGATAGTTTTAGCTTTATTCCTTTTTGTTAACTTAACTGCATTTGCTCAAAAACCCTGCGAAATTGACGTTAATATTACCGATACTGTAGGCACTTATAAATCGACAAAACAATTCATCATTTTTGAAAGAAGCTTTGCGGGTAACTCAACTGATATCTTTTTTTCCTTGTCGAGCAACAATGCGGTTTTAGGTCTTGAAACACAAATAATAAGAAGAAGCAGCGGTTTTATCAAAGCCAATTGTTTTGACAACAATTCCAGAATTTATCTTCAGTTAAACAATGGCAAAATTGTCACTTTGCTTTATATAGGAAATGAAACCTGTGGAACATTAATTCGCAATGAGAATAGTCCAAACAGCAGAATTATGAGTGGTTCATTTGTGTTTTCGAAAGAGAATTATGAAGACTTAAAAGTATCGCAGGTAACGTTTATGAGAATAAAATTCTCTGGTGAAACGGTCGATTATCCTTTTAAAACAGAATTCACATCTGAGTTAGATAAAAAAACCTATCAACCCGAAAATTACTTTATCGATTATCTAAAGTGCATTGAGAATTAATCGGCGCAACGCCAGCTCTGGTTAGAAATTTTGTCTTTATTGCTTCCATTTAAATTATAATGCCACCATTCTGAATCGAATGATTTAAAATTGTGCTCGAGCATAATTTCCTTTAAAAACTTCCGGTTTGCCAAAATTTCCTCTGAAAGGTTTTGATAATTATGGCTTGCTTCTTCTCCAAAAAAATCAAATTTGGTTCCCATATTGACTTCTACGCCAAGCGAATCAACCAGCGAAATATCGACTGCACCACCTCGATTGTGAATCGAGCCTTTCTTTGGATTGGCAACAAAGTTAGCATCGGGAACAATTTTCCACATCTTTTTCTGAATCGCTTTTGGTCGGTAACAATCGTAGAGTTTAATTCTAAAACCTTGGGTCAAAAATGATTTATTTGCTTCCAATAATGCTTTGACAGTTTTCGCACGGAGAAAGCATTCATCACAAGGATATACTTTTTCTTTTAGGAAATTATCAGCTGTGGCATATTTCATATCAAACACAAAATCATTGCTGTAATTCCTAAGATTGACAAAAGCGTTGCTGTCAACTTCCTTTGTGATATCCAGTAAAGCTGGGGATTTCTTTGAATCGAGATAAGTTGATTTGCAGGACACGAGCGTAAGCGAACTGGCGAAACAAAACAGAGTTATAACAAATAAGAGTACTATTTTTTTCATGATTTTAAACTTCATCACTTGTAAACGTAGTGAAACTTTTCTTTTTGAATGGTCTGATGATTAATCGGCCTTCGCGGTCAAAACGAATATAATTATATACCCAATTTAAGAAAACAACTGCTTTGTTTTTGAAACCAATCAATGAAAACAAATGCACAAACATCCATACAAACCAGGCAAAAATTCCGCTGAAATGATAATGTGGCAAATCAACTACTGCTAAGTTTCGTCCAATAGTTGCCATCGAACCTTTATCATTGTATTCAAAAGCGTTCATGGTTTTTTTATGGATTAACTTAATCAGATTTTCGCCTAATAATTTGCCTTGCTGAATTGCAGGCTGTGCCATCATAGGATGACCTTCCGGATATTTATCGGTTTCCATCGAACAAATATCGCCAATGGCAAATATATTTTGATAACCAACAACCTGGTTATATCGGTTCACCCGAATTCTCTCCACTTTTTCAATCAAAGATTTCGAATCTAATCCTGCTATTTTTGCGCCTTGAACTCCGGCAGTCCATATCACTGTGGCAGAATCAAAAGTTAAGTCTGTGTTTGTTGTAATAGTTCTTCCGTCGTAATTTGTTACGCGGACATTCTTCCAGATTTTCACTCCTAAATTCAACAGGAATTTTTCGGCTGCTTGTGAAGACTTCACGGTCATCGTATTCAAAATTCTGTCACCACTTTGAATAAGATTGATCTGCATTTTATTAATATCTAAATCGGGATAGTCTTTTTGAAGAATGGCTTTTTTCATTTCTGCCAAAGCACCAGCGAGCTCAACACCTGTTGGTCCGCCACCAACCAAAACAAAATTGATTAATGTATTTCTATCACCTTCATTTTTTGTCAAAACCGCTTGTTCGAAATTTTCCAAAATCAAACTGCGGATATTCAATGATTGCGGAATCGTTTTCATTGACATTACATTGCGCTCAATTTCTTTGTTGCCAAAATAATTGGTTTTGGAACCTGTGGCTATAACCAAATAATCATAATGCAAATCGCCTATTTCGGTGATTATCTTTTGACTATTCGTGTCTATTTCTTTTACTGAAGTCAGTCGAAAATAAAAATCCTTATATTCCTGAATAACTTTCCGAATCGGATAAGCAATAGAACCGGCTTCTAATCCGCCAGTCGCAACTTGATATAATAAAGGCTGAAATGTATGGTAATTGTGTTTGTCAATCAATACAACCTGAACATTCCTGTTTCTTAATTTTTTGGATATTGCCAGACCGGCAAAACCGCCACCAATAATAACCACACGAGGTTTTTCTGAAGTTGGAATGTTCATCTGGCATTAATTAATTTTCATCCCGAAAAGCAACATCACCTTTCCATTTCATAAAACCACCTTCAAGGTTGTAAGCAGTTTCAAAACCCATTTGGTTCATAATCGCGCAAGCTTGCCCGCTTCTTCCTCCGGATTTACAATAGACATAATAATTTTTGGATTTGTCTAATTCATCTAATTTATAAATGAATCCCTGACCTTTATATATATCGTTTAAAATGGCATTTGGAATAATTCCCTCATTCCATTCGTCTTCTGTTCTAACATCCAGAATAACAGCATTAGGATCGTTTTCTAATTTTGTTTTCCAGTCTTCTTGTGATAAATTCATTGTTTGGTATTTGAATAACAAATATACTTCATTGTTAATTCAAATCCCATTGAGAAAAGGGTAAACTTCCATCCTATTAAAAAATTAACAAAAAAATAACAGACACTTGTATATACAAATGAAAAAACGTATTACATTTGTACCTACAAATATTGTACTAACAATTATGAAAATAGAAGACGTGATAAAATCTACAGTTCCTTTAAATGATGCCAAAAAAATCATTTTGAACTTTACCTATACTCAAATTGTTATTGGAGATAAGTTTCACGAAATATTAAAACCATACGACATTTCAAGAGAGCAGTATAATGTGCTGCGAATTTTACGTGGGCAAAAAGGTTGCCCTGCTAATTTGTGCATCATTCAGGAACGAATGTTGTCTAAAAACAGTAACACTACCCGACTGATTGACAAATTATTGCTAAAAGATTATGTCACACGTGAAGTTTGTCCGGATAACCGCAGAAAAATTGAAGTGCTTATAACCCAAAAAGGATTAGATATTCTAACCGAACTTGATCCGATTGTGATTGAACACGAACAACTGTTCGCTAATAATTTGACGCAACAGGAATTAGGACAATTAAACACTTTATTGGAAAAATACCGAAGTATATAAACGTTTACGGAATGTTAAAGTGTGCAATACAAAAGAAGAATTAATAATAAATTTATAATCAATACTTAATATTAAAAACAATGAAAAATTTAAAAACAATCGCAATCGCATTATTAGTAGCTTTTGGAACAACAGTAGCTACAGCACAAAGTAAAAAAATCAATGTAGAAAAGAGCACCATTACCTGGGTTGGTAAAAAAGTAACTGGTGAACATACAGGAACTGTTAATTTGAAAGAAGGAAATTTAATTTTCAAAAAAGGAAAAGTAGCTGGCGGAAATTTTACTGTAGACATGACATCATTAACCGGAACTGATGTTTCTGGCGAATGGAAAACTAAATTAGATGGTCATTTGAAGTCAGAAGACTTTTTCGGAACTGAAAAATTCCCAACTTCAACTTTAGTATTCAAAAAAATAGCTACTAAATCAGCTGGTTTATACACAGTAACTGCTGATTTGACTATTAAAGGAATTACAAATCCAGTAACTTTTGACTTAGCTGTAAAAGGAAATACAGCAGCAACAAAATTAACTATCGACAGAACTAAATATGGTATTAAATACAACTCAAAAAGCTTTTTTGACAGCATTGGAGACAAAGCAATCTATGATGATTTTGAATTAAATGTGAACCTACAGTTCTAATAATACTTGCTATGAAAAGAAAGACCTCGGAAAGAAATTTTCGAGGTTTTTTTATTTTTTGTTTGAAAATTAAAAACACATCACTACATTTGTTTTAATCAATTACAAAAATGATGAACATTTTAAATAATACTTGGTGGTGGAATAGTTTACGTCAGTCGTCGTGAAATAGTCCATTATTGGTGTCATTTATCCAAATAATATAAAGGCTTGTCATTCACGACAAGCCTTTTTTTTATGCTGAATTTATTTCAGCATCTAATTAAAAAAAAATCAACATGCAACAGTTTCAATTACATACACAGCACAAACAAATCCTTGCGGATACGATTACGCCGGTTAGCATTTATCTCAAAATCAGGGATAAGTTTCCGAATAGCATTTTACTTGAAAGTAGCGACTATCACACTGCCGATAACAGTTTCTCGTATATCTGTTGCAATCCTATCGCTTCGATAAAAATCGAAAATAATAGTATTGTAAAAGCTTTCCCTGATGGAACTTCGGAGAGAATAGAGCTTTCTGTTGATGTTAATGTCCCGAAAGTAATTGAAGAATTCGCCTCCAATTTCAAACCCGAAAAGAACAATTTTAAATTCATCAACAACGGTTTGTTTGGTTATATCAATTACGATGCGGTGCAATATTTTGAAAAAGTAAGCATCCAAAAACGAACTGATGATTTAGCGATTCCGGATTTATACTATGCGGTTTACCAGAATATAATCGCCATCAATCATTTCAAAAACGAAGCGTATATCTTTTGTCATAGCATTGACAACACCAATAACATCAAGGAAATTGAACAATTATTGCAAACCAAAACCTTTGCGAGTTATCGTTTTACCAAAGAAGGAAATTCTATTTCAAACTTAACTGATGTCGAATTCAAATCAAATGTGGCTTTAGCCAAAAAACATTGTCATCGTGGCGATGTGTTCCAATTGGTTTTGTCGCGACGATTTTCACAAGCATTTAAAGGCGACGAATTCAATGTGTATCGAGCTTTGCGAAATATCAATCCTTCACCCTATTTGTTCTTTTTTGATTATGGAAATTTCAAGATTTTTGGGTCTTCGCCCGAAGCACAACTAGTCATTTCTAATAAGCATGCCGAAATTCACCCAATTGCCGGAACTTTTAAAAGAACAGGAAATGACGAACAAGATGCCGAATTAGCAAAAAAATTATCTGAAGACGCCAAAGAAAACAGTGAACATGTAATGTTAGTCGACTTAGCCCGAAACGATTTAAGCCGGAATTGTACTGAAGTAAAAGTTGAGAAATACAAAGAAGTACAGTTTTTTTCGCATGTGATTCATTTGGTTTCCAAAGTCACAGGAAAACTAAACGGAAGCTCAATGAATTTGGTTGCGAATACTTTTCCCGCCGGAACATTAAGCGGTGCGCCAAAACACAAAGCGATGCAATTGATTGAAGAAATCGAAAACACAAACCGAACATTTTATGGCGGTGCGATTGGCTTCATGGATTTTGAAGGCAATTTCAATCACGCAATTATGATTCGGACTTTCCTTTCCAAAAACCATCAATTGCATTATCAGGCTGGCGCCGGAATCGTAGAAAGTTCTTCGGAAGAAAGCGAAATGCAGGAAGTTTATAATAAATTAGGAGCACTAAACAAAGCGCTCGAATTAGCAGAAACGATTTAAAATTTAGGATTTGAGATTTAGGAATTAGGATTTAATAAAACATCATGAAAAAAATAGCCGTTATAGATAATTACGACAGTTTCACCTACAACTTGGTTCACTATTTAGAAGATTTGAACGCACAAGTTACCGTTTACAGAAACGACGAATTTGAATTGGAAGAATTACAAGCTTTCGACAAAATTCTGCTTTCACCAGGTCCTGGAATTCCCGATGAAGCTGGTTTGCTCAAAGCTGTGATTTCAAAATATGCCGAAAGTAAAAGCATACTCGGAGTTTGTTTGGGTCAACAGGCAATCGGAGAAGTTTTTGGCGGAAGCCTTATAAACCTTGATAAAGTATATCACGGAGTTGCCACAAATGTAACACAGACAGTTACTGACGAAAGTCTTTTCAATGGTTTGCCAAATGATTTTGAAGTCGGGCGTTATCATTCCTGGGTTATTGCCAATGCTGATTTTCCAACTGTTTTGGAAATCACTTCAACAGATGAAAATGGTCAAATCATGTCTTTGCGCCACAAAACACTCGACGTAAAAGGAGTTCAATTCCATCCTGAAAGCGTTTTAACGCCTTTTGGTAAACAAATTTTAGAAAATTGGGTTAATGCCTAACGCTTATGAAAACAATACTCAACCGATTAATAAATCACGAAACGCTTTCAAAAACGGAAGCCAAAGAAGTTTTAGTAAATATTTCTTCAGGGCAATACAATCCAAGTCAGATTGCCTCGTTTCTGACGGTTTATATGATGCGAAACATTACCATTGAAGAGCTTTCTGGTTTTCGTGAAGCGCTTTTAGAACTTTGCATTGCTGTAGATTTTTCAGCCTATAACACTATCGATTTATGCGGAACCGGCGGCGATGGAAAAGACACTTTCAACATTTCGACTTTGGCATCCTTTGTAGTTGCCGGCACCGGAATTCATGTCGCAAAGCATGGAAACTATGGAGTTTCTTCTATTTCGGGTTCCAGTAATGTGATGGAAACGTTGGGCGTGAAATTCAGCAATGAGAAAGATTTTTTAGCCAAATGCATGGAAGAAGCCAATATTGCCATACTTCACGCGCCGCTATTTCATCCTGCAATGAAGAATGTTGGCCCGATTAGAAAAGAATTAGGTGTTAAAACTTTCTTCAATATGCTTGGTCCAATGGTAAATCCATCGTTTCCAAAGAACCAATTGGTTGGTGTTTTTAGTTTGGAATTGGCCCGAATGTATGCTTATTTATATCAAAACACCAATGTGAATTATACGATTCTCCACGCTTTGGATGGTTATGATGAAATTTCGCTGACTGCAGATGCTAAAATGATTACCAAAAACTCCGAAAGCATTGTCAATGCTGATGATTATCAGTTATCAAAATTGTATTTTGAAGATATAAAAGGCGGGGAAACCATTGAAGAATCAGCGCAAATATTCATGAATATCATTTCAGGAAAAGGAACTGAAGCACAACAGAATGTTGTTTGTGCCAATGCTGCTCTAGCAATTTCTACAGTTGAAAACTCATCTATAATTAATGCCTTTGCGAAAGCGAAAGAGAGTTTACAATCCGGAAAAGCTTTAGAAAAATTACAAAAACTACAGCAAATCAGCCAAAACGCATGAGTATTTTAGATCAAATAATTGCCAGTAAGAAGAAGGAAGTCGCTTTAAAGAAAAGCGTGGTTTCTGTTGCACAGTTAGAAAATTCAGATTTGTTCAACAAAAAAACGAGTTCACTAAGCAAGTCAATTATAAATTCACCATTCGGAATCATTGCCGAACATAAGCGTCGCTCACCTTCTAAAACCACAATCAACAATAGTTTTTCAGTAGAAGAAGTCGTTAAGGGCTATCAAAATGCTGGTGCTTCGGGAATTTCAGTTTTAACTGACATGCAGTACTTTGGCGGTTCGTTGGAAGATTTACTTTTGGCAAGAGCTTCGGTTGGAATTCCATTATTGCGCAAGGAATTTATTGTGGATGAATATCAATTATTGGAAGCCAAAGCCTTTGGTGCTGATGCAATTTTATTAATTGCTGCGGTTTTATCAAGAGAAGAAATCAAACAGCTATCTGAGTTTGCACAATCATTGGCTTTAGAGGTTTTATTGGAAGTTCATAATCAGCAAGAATTGGAAAAAAGTGTTATGCCAAGCCTTGATTTGATTGGCGTAAACAACCGAAACTTAAAAACATTTGAAGTGAGTCTGCAGAATAGTATTGACTTGGCTAACCATATTCCGAATGATTTTGTCAAGATTTCCGAAAGCGGATTAACATCAGCAGATGATATAAAACTATTGAGAAGCCACGATTTCCATGGTTTTTTGATTGGTGAGAACTTTATGAAAACCGATAATCCAGGAAAAAGTCTGGAGCAATTCATCAATCAATTAAAAGCATAATGGGAATCAAAGTAAAAATATGCGGAATGAAATTCCCTGATAACATCAGCGAAATTGCTTCATTGCAACCTGATTTTATGGGTTTTATTTTCTATGAAAAATCACCGCGTAATTTTGAAAATGTGATTCCGAATTTGCCAGAATCAATCCAAAAAGTTGGTGTTTTTGTCAATGCTTCTTTGGAAGAAATTGAAGAAAAAGTAACTCAATACGAATTGGATTTGATTCAATTACATGGCGATGAAAGTCCGGAATTTTGTTATTTGCTACAGCAAAATAAATTTAAAGTGATAAAAGCATTTAGCATCGATAACCATTTTAATTTTAGCGCATTAAATAATTATAATAACTATTGCGATTACTTTCTTTTTGATACAAAAGGAACGAAGTATGGCGGAAACGGAATTACTTTCGATTGGACAGTTTTAGAAAACTATCATTTAGACAAACCCTACTTTCTGAGCGGCGGAATCGGCGCAGAAAACATAGAAGAAGTAAAATCATTTCAAACAAAAGCTTACGCGAAGAATTGCATCGCAGTCGACTGCAATAGCAAACTGGAAATTTCACCAGCATTAAAATCAACAGAAAAAACAAAACAGCTTATAAACGCTTTTAAAGAATAAAGTATGAAAACGACCTACAATGTAGACGAAAACGGATTTTACGGCGAATTTGGTGGCGCATTCATTCCAGAAATGCTATATCCGAATGTGGAAGAGTTACGACAACAGTATTTATCAATAACTGCAGAACCTTCATTTCAAGCTGAATTCCATTCGCTTTTGAAAGAATATGTCGGCAGACCAACACCTTTGTACTTTGCGAAGCGTTTATCAGAGCAATTCAATACAAAGATTTATCTAAAGCGCGAAGACTTGTGTCATACCGGCGCTCATAAAATCAACAATACGATTGGGCAAATGTTATTAGCCAAAAGATTAGGCAAAACAAGAATCATAGCCGAAACCGGCGCTGGACAACACGGAGTTGCAACTGCAACTGTTTGTGCGCTTATGGGTTTGCAATGTATTGTCTATATGGGCGAAATAGATATTGAGCGACAAGCACCGAATGTTGCCCGAATGAAAATGCTTGGCGCCGAAGTTCGTCCAGCCACATCGGGATCCAAAACCCTCAAAGACGCTACAAACGAAGCCATTCGCGATTGGATTAACAACCCGGTTGATACTTTTTATATCATCGGTTCCGTAGTTGGACCTCATCCTTATCCTGATATGGTAGCAAGGTTTCAGAGTGTGATTTCGGAGGAAATCCAGAAGCAGCTTTTGGAACATGAAAATAGAGCAAATCCCAATTATGTAATTGCCTGTGTTGGTGGCGGAAGCAATGCTGCCGGTGCTTTCTATCACTTTTTGGATAATGAGATTGTCAAACTTATTGCCGTTGAAGCTGCCGGAAAAGGCGTTGATTCGGGCGAAAGCGCAGCGACTTCTATCCTCGGAAAAATTGGCGTAATCCACGGAAGCAAAACACTTTTGATGCAAACTCCAGATGGTCAAATCACCGAACCCTACTCTATTTCCGCCGGATTGGATTATCCTGGTGTTGGACCAATGCATTCTCATTTATTTCAAACCAAAAGAGCCGAATTCATTGCCATTACTGATGATGACGCAATGAAAGCCGGAATTGCATTAGCCAAAACAGAAGGTATTATTCCAGCGATTGAAAGTGCACATGCTTTAGCAGTTTTGCATCAGAAAAAATTCAAGCCTGAAGATGTTGTTGTGATTAATTTATCAGGCCGTGGTGATAAAGATTTGAATACATATATTAATTATTTCAACCTATAAAAATGAATAGAATCCAAACCAAATTAAAAGAAAATAAAAAAATCCTATCTATTTATTTTTCAGCAGGTTTTCCAAACTTAAACGACACTAAAAGTTTAATTGAAAATTTAGCTAAAAATAATGTTGATATGATTGAAATCGGTTTGCCTTTTAGTGATCCTTTAGCCGATGGACCGACCATTCAGGCAAGCTCAACTCAGGCATTAAAAAACGGAATGAAAACTGAAATCCTGTTTAATCAAATCAAAGACATTCGGAAAACGGTAGAAATTCCGTTAATCATAATGGGCTACTTCAATCCGATTTTGCAATTTGGTATCGAAAACTTTCTGAAGAAATGCCAGGAAACCGGAATCGACGGCTTGATAATTCCCGATTTACCTTTAGAAATTTACCTTTCAGAATACAAACAACTCTTTGAAAGCTACGGTATTGCGATGATTTTCCTGATTACACCACAAACTTCTGAAGAACGAATCCGTTTGATAGACGAAAACTCCAATGCATTTATTTATATGGTTAGCAGTTCCAGCGTAACCGGAAGCAGGGATAGTTTTAACGACAACCAATTGGCATATTTCGAAAGAATAGCAGCTATGAATTTAAAAAATCCACAGATAATTGGCTTCGGAATCAGCAACAAAACAACTTTCGAACAAGCAACAAAACACCAAAAAGGAGCCATCATCGGCAGCAGTTTTATCCAGTTTATTGCAAACAACCCAATTTCAAGCATTTCTACATTTATCCAAAATATACTTTAGATAATTTTCAATATAGTATTGATAATTAATTTTATAAATACTCAATATAGAATTTATCTATGACAACTTTTTTGTTAATTTTATGTTAAAATTAAATTAAACAAACGTTTAATTTAAACAAGTGTTTAACTTTGCATTCGATTTACAAGAAACATAATCATGACTGAATTTAATGAAAAACAATTAGAGATTCTTCAGGTAGCCGAACAGCTATTTGCAGAAGAAGGTTTTGATGGGACTTCGGTTAGGGATATTGCTAAAAAAGCAAATGTCAACATTGCCATGATATCTTATTATTTTGGTTCCAAAGAAAAAATGTTGGAGGCTTTAGTACTTAATAGGATTTCCATCATGCGTCTGCAATTGGAAAGCCTGTATCACGAAAACATCCCGCCTTTCGCCAAAGTTGACAAAATGGTTGACCTTTATATCAGCCGTATCAACAAAAACCGTTGCATCTATCAAATTCTACACTTTGAGTTTTCGACAAAAAAAAGAGAACTGAACTTTGAAGGTTTCACTGAAATGAAGAAAAGCAATTTAGAGACTTTCAAAAAAATCATCAAAGAAGGACAAGATACTGGCGAATTCCAACAAGACATCAATGTAGCCCTGCTTCCTCCTATTATCATGGGAACGTATTTCCAATTCCACATGAACAAGCCTTTATATATGAAAATATTTGATTTGAAAACGGAAGAAGAATACGAGAATTATGTTGCTACTACACTCACACAACACATTCAAAAAACCATAAAAGCACTTTTAGTTTATGCAGATTAATAAAATAATTATCCTCGCTTTGCTCCTTTTGGCATTTAACCAAAATCAGGCGCAAGAAAAAAAACTACTTACTTTGAAAGAAGCCGTTGAAATGGCTGTGACCAACAGCGGTCCAGCTTCATCAGCCAAAGCCAAAGTAGAAACGGCTAGACTCGAATTAGACGTTACCAAAAACAATCGCTATCCTAGCGTAAAAGCATCAGCGCAATACCTGAGATTATCAAGTGCTAATGTTGATTCGAATCTGCAATCCAACGATGATCCGTCTGCTGAACCGGCAAAACCTTTGAAAGTAGATTGGCTGGCTTTGGGACAAGTAAATGCATCGATGCCGATTTTTAACGGATTTAAGCTAAAGAACAGCATCAAAGAGTCCGAAAGTATGTATAAAGCAGAAACGTTCTCTGAGAAGCATTCTAAAGAGCAAATTGGGCTTGAAGTCGTTGAACTGTTTTCCAATCTTTACAAAGCACAGCAAATGGTTGCCTTAATCGAAGACAATTTGAAATCGGCTGACCAACGTGTAAAAGATTTTACCGCGATGGAAGAAAACGGTTTGATTGCCAGAAATGATTTGCTGAAATCACAACTGCAACAATCTAACGTGCAATTATCATTGGACAACGCAAAAAAAAATGCAGCTATCGCCAATCATAAATTGATAACGCTGCTAAAATTACCTGAAAGTACTCAGATTGAAATCGATATTGAAGCCATAAAAAGAGATATGATGAGCAATCAGGGCAATTCTGGTGAAGGCGAAAGAAACGATTTGAAATCACTGGAACTTAAGAAACAAGCAGCCGAAAGTGGAATCAAAATTGCCAAAGCAGACTATTATCCTTCATTAGCTTTAAGTGGTGGTTATATCGCTATGGATTTGCATAATGTGATAACGGTTACCAATGCTATGAATTTTGGTGTTGGCGTGTCATACGATTTATCAAGTATTTTCAAAAACAGCAAAAATGTAAAACTGGCACAAAGCCGCGTTAAACAAACAGAACTCGCCATATCGCAACTTAATGACGATATCCGAGAAGAAGTATTTCAGGCGCAGGAAAATTATAATCTTTCATTGAAACAAAGTTTGGTTTATGACAAAGCGGTAATTCAATCGACAGAGAATTACAGAATCGTAAAAGACAAATATGACAACAGCCTTTCGGATACCAATGATTTATTGGAAGCGGATTATCAACAATTGCAGGCTAAAATCAATGAAGCATTATCAAAAGCCGATGTCGCTCAAAAATATTACGAATTACAATTTGCCTCAGGAAAATTAACGGCATCATTAAACATCAATCAAAAATAAAATATTCAAAACTATGGAAAATAAAGAAAAAACAAATACAAAATTCCGTTTGATATTCATTGCCCTTGCGGTTTTAGGAGTAGTCTACGGTGGTTATAAATACATTCATTCTTTGTCGCACGAAACGACTGATGACGCTCAGGTTGCAAAGAAAATGAATCCAATAATCCCAAGAGTTGCCGGTTATGTCACCAAAGTTTTGGTAAAAGATAACGACATCGTTAAGAAAGGCGATACACTTTTCGTAATCGATAACAACGATTATATCGTAAAAGTGGAAGAAGCGAAAGCTAATTTGGCTGCAGCCGAAAACAATGCTGAAGTAGCCAAAGCCGACATCGGAACTTCTCAAGCAGGAGTTTCTGTTTCTGAAGCGAATGTACAATCTGCAGGCGGAAACATTGAAACTGCCCGAATCAGATTACGAAGAGCCTCAGCCGATTTTGAGCGGTACAGCAATTTGTACAATAATCATTCGATTACAAAACAACAATACGAGCAAGCCGAAGCTGCAAAACAGGAAGCACAAAGCCAATTGAATATTCTGATTGACCAACAAAAAGCATCTTCTTTTCAAAAGAATGTTGCTGCTGCAAGAACTAACGTAAGTAACAAACAAGTTGGCGTGGCGAATGCGAATATCAAAAGAGCTCAGGCCGCATTAGACGCAGCAAATCTGAATTTGGGTTACACTGTTGTTACTGCTTCTATTGACGGACAGGTTTCTACAGTTGACATTCAGCCTGGACAATTAGTGCAGGCCGGACAATCGTTATTTTATATCATCAATAATCAGGAAACGTGGGTAATTGCTAATTTCAAAGAAACACAATTAGACAAAATGCGCGCTGGTCAAAAAGTAAAACTAAAAATCGACGCGTTTCCAGGTGCTGAATTTGAAGGCGAAATTACTTCGTTTTCTCCGGCTACCGGTTCTAAATTCTCTCTTTTGCCTCCAGATAATGCCAGTGGAAACTTTGTAAAAACCGTGCAAAGACTTCCTGTTAGAATTAATTTCACAGAAAACAATCCGAAAGACAAGCTGCAATTATTGCGTTCAGGAATGAATGCAGATGTAGATGTGATTTTGAAATAATTACGAATTACAAATTCAAGATTACAAATTCAAAATTTAGAATTTAAAATTTAAAATAACAAAATGTCAAAACCAGTAGTTCAGGAAGATTTAGTAGAATATGGTTTTCGCCGGACAATCATTACGATTACGGCTGTGCTTTGTGCATTGCTTGAAATTGTAGATACAACGATTGTAAACGTTGCACTAAACAATATGCGTGGAAGCCTTGGCGCAACGCTGACTGATGTTGCCTGGGTAATTACCGCTTATGCAATTGCGAACGTAATTGTGATTCCGATGACGAGCTGGCTGTCACAGCAATTTGGTCGTAGAAATTACTTTGCCGCTTCGATTATCATTTTTACCGTTGCCTCATTCATGTGTGGGAACGCCGATAACATTTGGGAATTAGTAGCATTCCGATTCATACAGGGTTTGGGTGGTGGAGCGCTTTTAGTTACAGCACAAACCATCATCACCGAAAGTTATCCGCTCGAAAAACGTGGAATGGCTCAGGCTATTTACGGAATGGGAGTTATCGTTGGCCCAACACTTGGTCCGCCTTTGGGTGGTTATATTGTGGATCACTTCTCCTGGCCTTATATTTTCTATATCAATGTGCCAATCGGAGTTGTAGCAACACTACTGACATTAACATTCGTCAGAAGCCCGAAATACGGTGAAAAACTAAAAGCCAATCAGGTTGACTGGCTCGGAATTGGTTTATTAGCAGCCTTTATTGGTGCGCTGCAATACATTTTGGAGCACGGACAACAAGACGATTGGTTTAATGATTCAACCATTTCCACCTTAGCTGTAATTAGTTTCCTTGGCTTATTCTTTTTCATTTGGCGGGAGCTCACGTATAAATATCCAATTGTAAATCTAAGCGTCCTCAAAGACAGCAATCTGAAAGTTGGTGTCATCATGAGTTTTATCATGGGATTTGGTTTGTACGGAACTACATTCATTGTTCCGATTTATACCCAATCCATTTTGGGCTGGACAGCTACTGATGCTGGTTTACTATTAGTTCCGAGTTCAATAACAGTCGCTATTTTTATGCCGTTTATTGGTAAGATGATACAAAACGGCGTGCCTCAAACCTATTTGGTAGCGCTCGGATTCCTATCGTTCTTTATCTTCACCTATTGGATGCACAACATCATGACACCGGATACTGGTGCCGAGCATATGTTTTGGCCACTCATTGTCCGTGGTATTGGTTTGGGATTATTGTTTGTACCTATTACTACGCTGTCGCTTTCTAATCTTAAAGGAAAAAGCATTGGCGAAGGAGCCGCTTTCACCGGAATGATGCGTCAGCTTGGTGGTTCATTTGGAATCGCAATTATTACTACGCTTATTGCCCGTTTTGGACAATCACACAGAGTGAATCTAATTGCGCATTTAGACCCAACACGAGTGGAAGTTCAAAACAGATTGCATGGATTGCAACGAGGGTTTATGTCGAAAGGATTTAGTCCTGATGTGGCGTTGCAAAAAGCGTATAAGGTTTTAGATTTTGGCATTACCAAACAAAGTTCTGTACTTTCATACATGGATATTTTCCTATACTTAGGCTTACTATTTTTGTTCTGTATTCCGTTTATACTGCTGGTTAAGAAAGGGAAAAAGAAAGTCGACATTAGCGAAGCCATGCACTAATTAACAGATTTGCAAGTTATTAACAATTTGCATACTTTTTAAAAACAATTTCCTAAATTTGATTTCTGTCTATTTAAAATAAACCGTTAAATCAATCGCTATGGGACTTTTTGGAAATAACAAGAAGAAAATCATCGAAGACCTTCACAAGAAAAGTGAAGATCATTGCAAGGAAATCAGCAAAGAAATAAATGAGCTGTTAGACGATTTGAGAACAGACTACGATGAAAACGATGAAGTAATCAACGAATTTTCTTCGTTCGTAGATGAGATTAAAACAAAACTTAGTCCGGAAGATGCACACAAACTGATGGACTTTTCATCACGATTAAATAAAGTAAAACGCTGTGCTAAAAAAGGCGTTGAGGCCATGAGAGAATTGGCACGCGACCAGCGCAAAGTCACGAGTGAAACCAGGATGGAATATGAAGAATATTTCTACGCAAAATAAAATATAAAGCCCCGGGAATTGGGGCTTTTTTATTTGTCATATTTGTCATTCCCGTGATGGCGGGAACCTATTTCTAATTCACAAAAAAACACTTACCTTTATCATAAACTTATACTATGAAGAACCTGCTCCTCTTTTTGATAATAACCATAACCATTCATCTCCATGCGCAGGACAAACAAAAAATGATTTTGGATTCTATCCAGCATAATTCTTCCAATAACGCAGCAATGATTCCTGAACTGGTAGACAAGATTGGGACTTACACCATAATTATAGATAAGAATACAGCCTACTTAGAAAAAAGAATAAAATTAAATGAAATAATCACTACCATTCCGGGTGTTGAGAAACTGGTAAAACGAATTAAAGGCTCGCTGGATAGTGGCAAAAGAAGCTGGAATTTAAGGGGACTGAACAGCACCTCTATCTTATTGAAAGGTACAGCTTCCGATTTAAAAGAGTATAAAAACACCCTTACTACTTACAGTACCACGCTAACTAAGAACAGTGCCGAATTAAAAAAAATCCTTAAAGATCCTTTAATGCAGGCATCGCTGCAGGATTCAATCCTGAATATGCAATTGCAGGATATCCAGGAAGAATCCATTGTTCTGGACAGCAATCAAAAAAAGGTTTTGACCAGCGTGAATATATTGCGGAACAGGGTTACTATTGCTTTGCTTCAGGCCAATGACATCATTTCAGATCTTGCGGAAAAGAGCCTTGCCGAAAAAAGAAATATGTGGGGACCGGAAGAAGCACCATTACTTACTTCAAAAGCGTCTTCCTATAAAAAATCCTTTGCAACCGTTATTGAAGAAGCATTTAAAAGGCTTAATAAATCATTAAAGCGCTACTATAAAAACAATTTCGACGTTTTAGCACTCACGTTATTGCTCTTTATTTTTATGCTGGTCTGGAGTTTTATAAATATGAGGAACCTTAAAAATTTACCGGTTGCACCATTAGAATTACACAACATATTTTTATACAGACGAAGCATTATCCTTGTCAATTTATTTGGCTTTTTTACCTATGCGCCGTTCTTTTTTCCAAGTCCTACGATGTCCTTCCTGCACACATTCGAGCTTTTCAGGCTGCTTTCACTGATATTTTTAGTAACGCCCTTTATTGCTAAATCCTGTAAACCAATTTTCTTCATCCTATGTACACTGTGGTTTTTATATGCTGTAGATGATTTGCTGTTACAGTCGGCATACGGAGAACGTTGGTGGCTTTTAATTATGGCGGTTGTTTTAATAGTAGTTTGTTTACCACTGATTTTCAGGAAAGAGAATTTCTTTATTGGTCTAGAAGAATCTCCAATGATAAAATATGTGGTACTGTTTACACTGTTTTTGGCATCGCTGTCCGTCCTGTTCAATCTTTTAGGACGCGTGACCCTTGCCAAGATATGCGGGGTAACTGCCATACAGACTTTACAATTGGCACTGGCATTAAAAGTATTCTGCACCATTGTTACAGAAGCCATCTATATACAATCGGAAGCCTATCAGCAAAGCCGGTTTTCAGCCTACATTAATTTTAAGGAACTACAGCATAAACTCAAACACGTCTTATTGATTATTGCCCTGGTAGTCTGGGCAGTTTATCTCGCAAGGGATTTAGCATTATACGAATTCTTTAAAAGCATGCTTAATGATTTCCTTAGTAAAGGGCGCCGGATTGGCAGTCTTGCGTTCAATTTTAAAAATGTTGGGGTTTTCTTTCTCATCATTTGGGTTTCAACTTTACTATCCGGTTTTATCAATTTCTTCTTTGGTCAGACGGTCGAAAAAACAACAGGAAAACGAAGTTCTCTGGGCTCCATGCTATTGTTGATCCGATTGTCCATTTGGACTGTTGGTTTTTTTGTAGCCGTTGCGGCATCGGGCATTCCTTTAGACAAGCTCTCTATTATGATTGGCGCTTTGAGTGTTGGTATTGGGTTTGGTTTACAGACAATTGTAAATAATCTGGTATCGGGTATCATCATTGCTTTTGAGCGGCCAATTCAGGTTGGAGATCAGATAGAAGTGGGAAATAAAAGCGGTGTTGTTAAAGAAATCGGCGTTCGCAGCAGTACGATTAAAAGTTCAAGCGGTGCCGATATCATTATCCCTAATGGCGATTTACTGTCACAGCATTTAATAAACTGGACACTTCAGGACAGGAACAGAAGGGTTGAATTTGCCATTGGTTTATCCTTTGATTCCGATATTGTACAAGTGCGGAAAATAATAAAAGAAACCATTTCAAAAAACGACCGGATTCTACAGACCCCTTCACCCGAAATAGTCTTAAATGAATTCACCGAAAAAAACGTAGAAATAAAAGTGCTGTTCTGGGTACCCGATTTATCAACAGCAACATCGGTGCGAAGCCACATGATGTTAGAAATTTATGAAGCCCTGAAAGCCGCTGGTATACAACCGGGATATTCGGATGCAAATTAGCCCCCGCTCCCGCGCGAATCCTTTTGCGTGGTTCTATTTCATTATAAGGATAACAATTACCACACGAAAGGATTCGTGCGGTAGCGGAGTTTTTAATATTTTAAATTATAAGAACCACGCAAAAGGATTCGCGCGGGAGCAGCGATTCGTGCGGGAGCGGAATCACAACATCGAAATCCGGATGTATTTATAATCGGTGCTGTAATTACCATCTTTGTTGAGATAATTATCTGAATACAAAATAGGAACATAAAAATTGCCATCATCACCCCAAAACATCCTTTCCTTTTCCGTTGCCGGAATCCAATTTTTAAAAGTGGCTCCCAAAATACTAACGGGTTTCTTATTCACTATTTTATATAAATCAAAATAAGCCTCATTATCATAAACATAATCATAAATGGAAATGATATTCTTTTTGCCTGCCGATATATAGGGAAAATAGGAAAAGCTCTGAACTTCCTTCCCACTCTTTCTGCTTATGAATTTATAATCAAGGTCTTCCCAGTAAGAGCCTAAAATAACATATACATCCAGGAAATCAATACATCCTAAATATTCGTAATTCTCTCTTGATTCATCTAGAGGATGCCTGTCTGTCAAAGTCAAAGCCCCTTTTAGGAGTGGCAGTTTTATTTTTCCTTTTACTTTTTTTACAGCTTTTTTAGCCGTCAGGTAATCACCTACTGCGAGCTTCTTTTTTGCCAGAAAGGTTTTTTTATCAATAAGTTCAATCTTTATAATCTTTTTCAGAATAGAATCGTCTTCAATGTTCTGCACAACACCCTTTATCGTAAGCGAAGTCAGCTGACGTAAATCGCGTACACTATCCTGCTGAGCAAAAACGGGATGCTGAAATAAAAAGACAAGAAAAAGAATAGCAAATGACTTCATTGCAGTTTTGTAGATTAGCGTACTAAGATACAAATAACTACCTCGTAAAACCAACGTATTCCCAATAGCGCGGATTTATGATCCATGCCTAAAAAGAGTGTCTTTTTTGCATTAACAACAAGTATTGCAGAATAAACAAAATGGTAAGTATTAAACACCTACCTTCACCCGATAACAATAAATAATTTATAATGAATAAGGCAGGTCCAATAGTAATGATTGAAGATGATATGGATGATCAGGATATCTTTCGGGATGTTTTTATAGATTTAGCTTATAAAAATGAAGTCCTTTTTTTTAAAGATGGAGAATTAGCTTTAGAATATCTTATTAAAACGAAGGAAAAACCTTTTATAGTTTTTTCAGATATCAACATGCCTAAGTTAGGCGGTATGGAATTGCGGGCCAAAATACATGAAAATGAAGATTTGAGATTGAAATCCATCCCCTACTTGTTTTTTTCTACAAGTGCTGAACAGGAAAATGTAATAGATGCCTACTCAAAATCAATTCAGGGATTTTTTGTAAAACCAAGAAACTATAATGACATTAGAGAAACCATGAAAACGATTATAGAATATTGGCAAAAATGCGTTTCTCCTAAGTATGTTAAATAAGAACAACAAATAACAGTTTAATATATACCCGATAGCGCGGATTTACAATCCGTGCTTTTCTACCTCGTAAAAACTAACGTATTCCCTTTACTCAAATTCGCATCAAACCCATACCCTTCAAAGTTGAATCCTTTTAGGTCGTCAATCGTTTCGGCATTCGTATCAATGATATAACGCACCATCATGCCTCTCGCCTTTTTGGCAAAAAAACTTATCATCTTTAAGTTGCCGTCTTTGTAATCTTTAAACTCGGGCGTAATTACAGGAACTTTCAACGCTTTGACATCAACCGCATGGAAATATTCATTGCTTGCCAAGTTGATAAACAACTCGCCTTTCTTCAATTCGTTGTTTAATTCTTTGGTGATTGTCTTTTTCCAAAACTCATACAGGTTTTTGTTTTTTCCAATTGGTAATGAAGTTCCCATTTCCAAACGATACGCCTGCATTAAATCCAACGGTTTCAATAAACCATACAAACCCGAAAGGATTCGGAGTTTGTCCTGCAAATCGCCTAATTTATCCAAGGGCAAACTATATGCATCCAAACCATGATATACATCGCCATCAAAAGTATAAACCGCAGGACGCGCATTTGATGTTGTAAAAGGTGTTTTCCAATCCTGATTGCGTTGCCAGTTTAGATCGGCCAGCTTTTCAGAAATATCCATTAGCTGCGATAATGCTTTTGGTTTTTTCTTTTTCAACGTACGCTGAATGGTTGCAGACTGTTTTAAAAACTGCGGTTCTGAGAAAGTTGTGGTTGGCAGTTCTTTTTCAAAATTCAACGATTTGGCTGGCGATATGACGATTTTCATTTTGTACTTGTTTCAGTCCCAAAAATACAAATTCAATATTGAAAACCATCTACGGGAAAATGAATTATTACCATGAAACAATTGTTAAATTTTATAACGATTCTGCAAAATTCTATAACATTTGAATTCTTGTCTATTCTAATTTTGTAACACCCGAATCTATATCGCCTATTTTCTAAAACCAAACCTTATGAGAAGAATTGTTTTATTTTGCTGCGTATTACTCATAGTGTCGTGTAAAAGCAAAAAGCCGGCAGTTGTCTACAAAAAGCCAGCCACTGAAATCACAAATATCACTTTACTAAAACTAACTGACGCGGAAATAGTTAAGAAAAAACGAGCCGATGATTTGGGAACACGATTATTGGAAACCTGTAATGTTTCCAGATTCAGAGGTTTCAGCTCAAATGAAGCTACCGATAAGGTTCGGCAAAATGCTACCAAAGAAAAAATCTCTAACGTTTGCCAAAAAATCAATCAACGAAATGGAAGATTCCGTGGAATCGATATCGTTGAGATTACCTATAATAAAAAGACTGATGAGTATCTTTTTCGATACAGTATTGATTATGAAAAGAAACTTTATAAAAGAGAGCTCTTTGTAACGATTAATGCCGAGAATAAGGTTTCTGCCATTTCCACAAAAGAAGTTCCGGCTAAACCATTGTAAAAACCAAATTAGGCGCTGGAATTCGGGTAAAATGTTGTATATTGACCAAGCGTTAACGAGTCTAAAACAACAATTGTATGAATTCATTTTGGCAGAAAATAATAATCAGAACCATATTTCATAAACCTTTAAAAAGTGGTGAAGATTCTGATTATTCAAATTATGCTTTGGCTAAAGGCTATCGTGAGTTTGCAATTCTGGCAAAGCGTCATGTCAAAGATTTCTTCTTAATCACACTGGGGATTTTTTCGGCTACGTTCGGATTCAAAGGTTTTCTGCTGACCAACCATTTTATTGATGGCGGCGCAACCGGAATTTCGTTGCTGATTTCCGCGCTGACTGATATTCCTTTGTATCTTTTAATTATTGGAGTTAATATTCCTTTTATTATTTTGGGTTACCGAATTATGGGACAAGCGTTTGCTATCAAAACAGCTTTAGCTATTACCGGACTTTCTGTTTGTTTGGCAACGGTGAGTTTCCCCGATGTAACTACCGACAATTTGCTGGTTGCAGTTTTCGGAGGTTTCTTTCTTGGTGCTGGAATTGGACTTTCTGTTCGTGGTGGCGCAGTGATTGACGGAACGGAAGTTTTGGCCATTTATCTCAGTCGGAAATTTGGAACAACCATTGGCGACATCATCGTAGTTATTAATGTAGTTATTTTTGGAGCGGCAGCTTATTTTCTCGGTATTGAAGTCGCGCTTTATTCGATGATTACGTATTTGGCTGCATCCAAAACACTCGACTTTATTGTAGAAGGTATAGACGAATATATTGGTGTGACGATAGTTTCTTCACGAAGCGAAAAAATGCGGGAAATGATTGTAAATAAAATGGGTCGTGGCGTAACGATTTACAGTGGAAAAGGAGGCTATGGAAAACGTGGTGAAACCAAAGAAGTAGATATTATTTATACCGTAATCACCCGATTAGAACTCAACAAACTCAACACCGAAATTGAAAAAATAGAACCAACAGCCTTTGTCGTAATGAACAGTATCAAAGACACAAAAGGCGGGATGATTAAAAAAAGACCATTAAAACATTAATATCATGAAAACAAGAATCTTATTTTCCATAGTTTTTGCAATGCTTTTTATAAGCTGTAAAAAAGAAACTCCGGTAGAAGCAACAACAGTTACAACCGTTACTGAAGAAACAAAAACTGAAGTTTTAAAGAAAGAATGTTATGCTTATAATGCAACCGGAAACAAAATTGAAATGCAGATTCAGTACAACGGAAATGATGTAACTGGAACACTGAATTATGTTATTGCTGAAAAAGATAGTAATAAAGGGACTTTTACCGGTACGTTTGAAAACAATATTCTTTTGTTAGACTATACTTTTCAATCAGAAGGTACAGAAAGTGTACGTCAGATTGCCTTTCAGTTACAGGGCGATAAACTAGTTGAAGGTTATGGCGAAATGAACGAAGACGGAACACGTTTTAAAGATGTTTCCAAACTAGAGTTCAGTTCAACTATGCCGTTGGATAAAGTTGCTTGTCCTGAATAAATCAAAAACCAAATCATCATGAAAAACAATCCAATAATCAGCCTGTTTCTAGTATTCTTTTTTACTATCATTTGCCAGGCGCAGGAAAAGAAAGTCGCACCGACATCATCCGAATTATTCAATGAAATTGAAAAAATGGATGCTGTTGTATTTGATGCTTTCAATACCCAAAACATGCCAGTTTTTAAAGCATACTTTAGCGAAGATTTAGAATGGTTTCAGGATAATGGCGGATTGCTTAACTATGAAACCGTGTTTAAAAACTTTGACACGATGTTTCATAAAGAATATAAACTTACGCGGACATTAGTCAAAGGAACTCTCGAAGTTCATCCAATTAAAGATTATGGCGCGATAGAAATCGGCAGCCATCAATTCCGCCATATCGAAAACGGAAAAGAAGAAATTGGAACTTTTAAATTCCTGATGATTTGGGAAAAGAAAGACGGAAAATGGAGAATTTCCAGAGTTATCAGCTATGATCATTAATCCAGTTTACAACCAAATAGTATTGGATTACTTACCTTACCCGCATCCATAACGCCATTTTGGTCATAAGCTTTCCACGGACAATTAGCAAAGAAATACACTTTGTCTCCAACAACTGTTCCCAAGGCAGGTTCATCAAACTCGGGTCTGTTATTATCCAGTATTTTAAAACTGCTGATTTGATTTTGCTGCTCATTGAGTTTTAGCGCTGTCACTCTAATCGGTTTTACTCCGTTTTGTATGGCAATCAAAGTGTTGTTATAAAATACCAAACCGTCAATTCCTTTGGCTGTTGTGCCTTCCGGAAAAATCAGTGAAGTTTTCGCTTTAGTTTGCATATCAATCATTGTAATTCCTTTTAAATAATCGGCGATAAAGAGTTTGCTTTGATTATCATTGAATGCCAATCCCTGCATATTGTAACCATCGTTTTCAAACGAAACAAATTCGGTCATTACATCCTTTTCAATTTTGTAAACCATCGGCTTTCCGCTATCGGAAACATACACAACGCCATTCCTATCGAGAATCAAATCGCCAAAAACATGATTGCCTGGTATTGCAAATCGATTTACTATTTGTTTGGTTTTTATGTTTACTTTCAAAATCTCTGCATTTCCGTTCATGTTTTTAGTAAAGTTTTCCATTTCAGGGAAAGCAGCAGTGGCAACCCAAAGAAATGCTTCTTTAGTATCAGCTTTCATAGCCAGAACAGAAAGCATATTATTCGCGGAAAGCCAATCGTTACATTGACCGGTTTTAAAATCAAAAGCAACAATCTTTCTTTTATGAATGCTTGATGCCAACCAGGTTTTGGATTTTGATAAATAAGTCAAACCTTCAGGATGCAATTCTTTTTCGCTTAAGGTTACTACTAGTTTGGAATTCGCCACAATAGTATTTTGAGCATTCTTTAATGCAAGAACAGTTCTAAAACCTTCTGTTTCCTGTAATGATTTAAAATCCTCATCAGTTTCAAAAGCAGTGGTATTGTTCATCATAACCAGCTTTTGCAATGTGGTCAATGCTTTTTCCGTATTGCCATTCAAAGCAAAGGCAGAAGCTAAATTATAGGTGTAATTAGGATGAAAAGGTCGCAGGCTGTCTAATTTTTGGGTAAGCTGCAGAAAGGTTTTATAGTCTTTGCTTTCGTATGCTTTGACACTTGAGTTGTATATTTCTCTTTGTGTTTGGGCAATAGTTAATGAACTGTTCAGCATAAGAACTATTAGGATTATGTACCAATGTTTCATAGTGTTGGGTTTTGTTGCGTAGTTGGTATGACGCACAAATGATTTGTTTATTACAGTTTTAGAGTTTTTTATTTCGAAGAAATTTCTATTTTAGTGGCTTAATATATAAACAAATGAAACTACTCGGAATTGGCTCCAGAATAAATCACGCAGAATATGGCAAAGGCGTTGTAACAAATGTATCCACAAAAGAATATTGGGTAACCTTTATTGAGGGCGGATTAGAAACGATAGATCTCAATAGCGAATTTGAAGTAATCGAAGCAGCAGAAAACGAAGTTGACACGATTAGTTTCTATGATGTTGAGCAAAGTTTGCTTTCGATTCTTAAAAAATGGAACGGACTTGGAGAGCCTGTTGCTATTGGAGATAAATGGAAAGGTGGCAATATGAAACTGGAACCGGGACAAGCTGGATTAGCACATAAAGATGTGCCGATAGATGTGTTCTTTCACAAAATCGTAATGCTTCGTGATCGTCTTAGAGTAATGGAACAAAAAATCAATGCAAGCAAAATTGAAGAAATCGAAAAAGTAGAACTGCAACAATACATTACCCGTATTTATGGTAGTTTGACAACGTTCAACGTTTTATTCAAATCGCAGAGTGATTATTTTGTAGGCGAAAAAACAAAATAACTTTAAACTTTCTTTAAGACATTACGCTTTTAAATTGTTTAATTTTATTGGTCTAAAAAACAAACGTCATGAAATCAAAAATATTTTTGGGAATCTTAGCCCTCGGTGTAATTATATTCAGTTGTAAAAGTTCAAGCACTGTTGATAAATCAAAAAAAGTCAGTATTCAATTTGAATCAAAAAGTGGCAGCAAGGTACAAGGAAACGCCGTCTTTACTGAAAAAGATGGTGTAGTTTACTTGGAAGCTAAATTAACCGGATTAAATCCCGGAGTTCATGCAATCCACATTCATGAAAAAGCAGATTGCTCTGCTGGTGACGCTGCTTCCGCTGGTGGGCACTGGAATCCAACGTTCAAAAAACACGGAAAATGGGGCGATGCCGAATATCATAAAGGCGACATTGGGAATTTCACTTCAGATACAGACGGAAATGCAACCGTGCTTTTCAAAACAGATGAATGGTGTATTGGTTGTGGTGATGCTACCAAAGATATTTTAGGAAAAGGTTTGATTGTTCATGACAAACCGGATGATTTCGTTTCACAGCCATCTGGAAATGCTGGTGCAAGAGTTGCCTGTACGGCGATTATACAATAATTTACCTTGGAAGAAAAAGAACTTTTATACTTCAAAAATGCTCAGGAATGGCGCGAATGGTTGCATGACAATCATCATTCGTCAAAAGGAGTTCACCTTATTTTTTATAGAGTTAACAGCGACAAAGAAAGCATGCGTTGGGAAGACGCTGTTCAGGTGGCGATTTGTTATGGCTGGATAGATTCTACTGTGAGAAAAATTGATGAAGAAAGACGCAAACAAATGTTTACGCCGCGCAAAGACAAAAGCGTTTGGAGCAAACTCAACAAAACCTATATCGAAAAGCTTATCGATGATAATTTAATGCACGAAAGTGGTTTAAAGAAGATTGAAACTGCCAAGAAAAATGGTTCGTGGACAACACTTGATGGTGTCGAGAATTTAGAAATGCCCAAAGATTTAGCAGCGGCTTTTGCCAAAAATAAAACAGCTTTAAACAATTACAATTCATTTAGTCCATCCTACAGAAAAAGCTATCTGTACTGGCTCAATCAAGCCAAAAGAGAAGAAACCCGAGCTTCACGTATTACACAAATTATAAGCTTTTGTGAACAAAACATTAAATCCAGAGATACATTCTAAATTTGATAGAACAATCATAAAAAAGATTTAGTTTTGCATTGTAAAAGCAACTCAAATGATTAACCCTTCTGCACCAGGTTGGATTGAAAAATTCTTTATAGAACAGAAAACTGCGGATCAGATTCTGCTTTCTGAAGAAGAGTTCTATATACATACACGCGCTACAGGTTTTATTTTTGGACACATCGTTAGCTTTGACGTTCCTAATCCAATTTCATTTACAGAAAGACTTCCTGAAGAAATTTCAAAAATTGGCATGCTCAATACACTTTATGAAATGTATTGCCTGACCAAAAATGATACTGATGCCAATCATTTCATTGCCGAAGCTGTTGCATTCTATAATTTGCTTACGCCAAAAGGTTTTAATCCTTTGCAAAAAATATTGCCAAGCAGTTCAAACTCAAGCAAACTGGAGAAAATAATACACGACAGAGTCCAGACTAACGAAGATTTGTTTAGCAAAAACTTCTCTCATGTGATTACCAATGCGCTTCTTTTTGTAGATGTTTTGGCATTCAAAAAATACTTGCAAAAAGGTTCACTTCCTGAAAAATATTTCAATAAGATTGAAGATATAGTTATTAGCATCGTTTCGCTTTCGCTGAAATCTAAAACCGGAATTTCGGTTCATGATGATTTATTGATTAAACTTTTTGAATCATCCGTTCGCTACAATAAGTTTTCCAATGACAAAATTAAAACGATTGATGACTTGGATTTGAGTTATCTGAGCAATGATTTAGAAAAATTCTATATGGTTGACTTGGCCGGAATCAGTTTGTGGAGCGATGCAAAAGTGGAAAATGAAGAGCGTTATTTTCTGTTCAAGCTTGGAGAAAAATTAAACATTTCCGAAGCATTTACTATCGAAAGCATTCATTTTATTAATAATTTCATTGTAAAGTATAAGAAGGAGATTCCGTATTTCAACAATTCCAATCCTGTTAAAAACTTCTACGACCACACTACGGAAAGCGTACAAATCCTAATCAACAGAAACAAAAAAAGATTAGTCAAAGAATTGTCGCAAAGCAAAGAATTAATGCATCTGTTAGCCAAATCAACTCATAAGGATTTGGATAAGGAAGAAAAGAAAAAAATCAAAATCCAGCTGCTTGACATTTGTAAATCGGTGCCGTCATTGACTATTTTTCTTTTGCCTGGCGGAGCTTTATTGCTGCCAATTCTGATAAAGTTCATTCCACAGTTATTGCCATCAGCTTTTAACGAAAATGAAGAAAGAGATCCAATTCCATAGACAGAATAAATAAAAAAATCGCCCGAAGGCGATTTTTTGTTTTTAGAATTTTAGTTGATATACTTCATCCAAATCTTTGTTGGAACTGATGTTGACTTTTAAATCGGTTACGTATCCTGAATTCAAACCATAAACCCAACCGTGTAAAGTAAGCTCCTGCCCGCTTTTCCATGCCGACTGGACGATTGATGTTTTGGCCAAATCAAAAACCTGCTCTTTTGCATTCAATTCCACAAAAGCATTGAAACGATCATCTTCATTCAGAATAGAATCCAAATAAGTATCGTGCAGGCGATATACATCTTTGATGTGACGAATCCAGTTGTCAATAATCCCAATGGAATCATTTCCCATCGCAGCCTTAACTCCACCGCAACCATAATGGCCACAAACAATCACGTGTTTTACTTTCAAAACATTCACTGCATAATCCAGAACACTCAACATATTCATATCAGAATGGACAACCATATTGGCAATGTTTCTGTGTACAAAAACTTCTCCCGGCTTGGCACCAATGATTTCATTTGCAGGAACACGGCTGTCAGAACAACCAATCCACAATAATGGTGGCGTTTGTCCTTTCGCTAAATCCTTGAAATAATTTGGGTCTTTTTCTAAGGTTCTTTCAACCCATTCTTTGTTGTTGTCTAATATCTTTTTATAAAAATCTTCCATTGTTTTTTGTTGTTTTTTAATTGCAAAAAACCCTTTTACAATTAGATTATAAAAGTAAGTAATTACAATTTAGGTTTACTAATTTTTTTAATCGTTAAAATCTTCTGTTGGCAATTCTCTCTTCACCGTTTTTCTTTTCATCGCATCATAATAATGCTCAATGGTAACTTTGTTGGGCGTTTCTTTACTGTTTTCAAGCTGATATGCTTTTTTGAAACCTTTGAGCTTTACTTTGATATTTTCATCCTTGGCTCTTGTTGTTTTAAATTCGCGAAGCAAATCCAGAATATCATGAGCAATATAAACGGTATCGTGAGCATTGATAATTACTCTGGAATTCTCCGGGATTTCACTTAAAGTGGATTTAATAGCGGCTTTGTTCAGGAACGAAACTTCCTGTGCCAAATCGATGTGGATTACATCGCCGTCGGCATACTCTTCTTTTCTGAAATTATAAGCTCGCTTTAAATTGCCTTTCAAAACAAAAATAATACTGATTACAATTCCCAAAGCCACACCTTTTAGCAAATCGGTAAAAACCACTCCAATAAAAGTCGCAGCAAACGGGACAAACTGATACTTTCCTTTTTCCCAAAAGTGCTTAATGATTTTTGGATTGGCCAATTTATAACCAACTAATAATAAAATCGCAGCCAAAGTCGCCAACGGAATTTTATTCAAAAGTGCCGGAATTGCCAAAACACTAATCAATAACAAAGCGCCATGAATAATCGCTGACATTTTAGATTTAGCTCCTGCATTGTTGTTAGCCGAAGTTCTAACGACTACTGAAGTCATTGGCAAGCCGCCAAGCAATGAACTGATAATATTTCCGACACCTTGCGCTTTCAATTCCATATTAGTGTCCGTATATCTTTTTTGCACATCCATCCTATCCGAAGCTTCGATGCACAATAGTGTTTCTATCGATGCCACAACAGCAATGGTGATTCCGACAATCCAAACTTTGCTATTGGTAACGGCTGAGAAATCGGGAGCTACAAAAACACTGGCGAATTCTTCAAACGAACCTGGCACCGGCAATCCAACCAAATGTGCGCTTCCAATAGCCAAACTGCTTCCGGTTTGGATGA
This sequence comes from Flavobacterium sp., assembly GCF_039916025.1. Taxonomy (GTDB): domain Bacteria; phylum Bacteroidota; class Bacteroidia; order Flavobacteriales; family Flavobacteriaceae; genus Flavobacterium. The sequence continues at coordinate 15,139 of NZ_JBDSMB010000100.1, read as the reverse complement.
AAAGTTCATTCAAGAGAATACCAACTACAACCGCAATTAAAGCGGCTGGGACCAATTTCAGCTCTTTTAAAAACTTGACTTTTGTCCACGCAATCAAAATCGCTAATGAAATCAACGTAATGATTATTGAACCTGGCTGAACGTGATTTACCATATGAAAAATTTCAGAAAAAGTATTTTCTCCATCGGGTTGAAAGAAGCCAAAATCACCTTCATGATCTGGATCATATCCAAAAGCATGTGGAATTTGCTTCAGAAAAATAATCACTCCAATTCCGGCCAGCATACCTTCGATAACATTAGTCGGAAAATAATTGGAAATACTTCCTGCTTTGATAAAACCGAGCGCCAATTGAATAATTCCGGCAATTAAACCCGCAAGCAGAAACGCATTAAATGTTCCTAAGTCGCTAATTGCGGTTAGCACTATAGCTGTTAAACCCGCAGCCGGACCGGAAACACTAAGATGGGATTGGCTAAGATAACCTACTACTAATCCGCCAACAACTCCTGAAATAATACCGGCGAATAATGGCGCGCCGGAAGCCAGAGCAATTCCCAAACATAACGGAAGTGCTACTAAGAAAACCACTAAACCTGAAGCAAAATCAGATTTGAGGTTCGCAAAAAGATTGATTTTTTTTGTCATACCTATAATTTAGTTTAATAAAAATGTTCCATCAAAAGTTGATGGCTCGAAATTATTAAGCTAAATCAGGCGGTGGCGAGATGATTTCTGAAGCAACGTTATCGTGTCGTGATAAGTTTTCAGAAATGATTGTGGTATTTTTATCGATTTTTAAATCTAAAAAAGGATAGTCAAACTGTTGTTTTAGTTCTGCTTTAACCTCTTTTACCTGTTTATGGATTTCTTCTTCAGCAAAACTATAAAATATAGATGTGTCTGTATTTTTCTTAATCAACGTAACCAAGGTTGGTGTTGAAAGAAAAGCAATAAACACGATTAATAATAGTCTTGAAAGTAATTTCATGCCACAAAAGTAACTATTCAAAATAGGTTTGAAAAAGGATTATAAAATATTTAACATTCATTAACTATAAATTAAACTTATAGTTTTTATATTTGTATCAAATTTTACTATATAATGACAATTACACAACTAAAATATGTTTTGGCAGTAGCCGAATACAAGAATTTTACACTAGCTGCTGAAAAATGTTTTGTTACGCAGCCTACGCTAAGCATGCAAATTCAGAAGATAGAAGAAGAACTTGGGATTCAGATTTTTGACAGAACCAAAAAACCAATTCAGCTTACAGAAATCGGGCAAAAGATTGTCAATCAATCCAAGAATATCGTTAACGAAGCAGATAGAATCCAGGATATTGTAGACCAGCAAAAAGGATTTATTGGCGGTGAATTCCGTTTGGGAATTATACCAACGATAATGCCGACATTGTTACCGATGTTTCTCAATAATTTTATCAAAAAATATCCAAAAGTAAAACTCATCATCGAAGAGCTGAACACGGATGAAATCATACTAAAACTCAATAACGGTCATTTAGATGCTGCGATTGCCGCAACGCCTTTGGAAGAAGAAAAAATAAAAGAAGTTGTCCTTTATTTTGAACCTTTTGTTGCTTATATACCCGAAGGTCACAGCAATTTTCAAAAACAGGAAATTGAAGTCGATGATTTGAATATAGATGATATCTTATTGCTTCAGGACGGACATTGTTTTAGAGACGGTATTTTGAACTTGTGCAAGAATGTGGCTGCCAATGAAAAAGCGCATTTTCAAATTGAAAGCGGAAGTTTTGAAACTTTGATAAAACTGGCTGATGAAGGTTTGGGAACGACACTTCTTCCCTATTTGCATACTTTGGATTTAAAAGAAAAAGACCAACTTAAACTGCGTCATTTTAAAGAACCAAAACCAGCAAGAGAAGTTAGTTTAATTTTTCCTAAAAACGAATTGAAAATTCACATAATTGATGCCTTGAGAAGTACTATCTCCGGAGTCGTAAAAGGCGCAATTGTTTTTCAGAATGTACAAATCATAAGTCCACTACAAAAAAAATAAGGAGCCTTTGCACAAACTCCTTATTTTCTTTCTGCTAACTAACTACAGACAAACATTGTTTTAATTCGGGATGCTCACTCGTAAAGAATTGCAGCCATTTTTTTAACTGTTCAACTTCGTACGGCAATAAATTTTTAATGGCTTTTTTAAGCTCTTTGGCAAAAAGTACCGGATCGAAGCTTACTCTTTCAAGCACAGATTTCGTGTAATCGTAGATCATTCTAGGCATAGTTGGTTAAGATTTGGGGTTATCTTATTGTAAGAACGTTTAGTAAATGTATATTAAAAAAAGTTCTCAAACAAAATAAAACGCCTTAAATTATCGTCAAAACACTATTTTAATCGACGAAATGCAAGTATTAGAATATTTTTAAGGTTTTAACTTACTAAAATGTTTTTGTCTAACAGTTCATAAAGCCATTTTTGAGCTTCAGGTTTATCAGCAGTAAAATAAAACAACCAATTGATTAGATTATCCCTTTCGTATGGTAAAAGCGTTTTGGATGCCCTAACTAGTTCTTTCACAAAAAGGTCTTTGTTTTTACTAACCTTAGCAATCGAAGATTTCGTGTAATCATACATCATCTGTCCCATAGCAATAAGTATTAAATGTGTACTTAAAGTTACGAAATAAAAAGGGGAATAGTTTTTATAAAAAGTTAAAAAAATAAAAAAAGGAACCGTTTAAGTTCCTTTTAGTTTTATTTATTATCAATGAGCAACATACAATGCTGCAGTTCTGGTTTTTCCTTGATAAATTTTGAAAGCCATGAAGCTAATTCTTCTATTTCAAAAGGTAGCAAAACTTTACATGCTTTTTCAAGTTCTTTGCAGAAAAGAGAAACATCAAAGCTTACTCTTTTCAACACATTCTTAGTGTGGTCTAACATAGATTTAGACATAAAAAAATATTAGATTTAAGTTAAAATAATAATGTAAGAACGGTTTGGTGTATCAAATGTAAAGAATATTGTTTTTCACAAACCAAAATTGAGGTTAAATTTACTACTCTAAAACTGTTAAAATTTTAAAGTGCTTTAGTGGCGCGCAACATCTCTCTTTTGCCTGGAGCTCCTGGCAATTTTTCTACAGAAAAACCTGCCGATAACATCGCTTTTTTTATAGAAGTACGACAAGCATAAGTTACCAAAACACCATTTGGTTTTAATGCTTTGAACATAGCTACAAATATTTCTTCCGACCAAAGCTCGGGCTGCACCCTAAAACCAAAGGCATCAAAGTAAATCAAATCAAAAGTAGCCACATTCTCAATATCCTGAAAGAACTGTTTACGCTTGGTTAGCGTAAAATTTTCCGAAATTGTATTCTTCTGTTCCCAAAGACATTCGTGCATTTGTTTAAAAATTACTGTCTCATCTGCATCAATTTCTTCAGGATAATTCATTTGCATCGCTTCCTCCAAATCAACCGGATACGCTTCTAACCCAACATAATCAATCTGTTGCTTATTTTTTTTGGATTCTAAATACGTGATAAAACAATTCAAGCCTGTGCCAAAACCAATTTCCAAAACAGCAATGGGTTTTCCTCCGAAGAGTGAAAACCCATTTTTTATGAATACATGATATGCTTCCTGAATGGCGCCGTGTTTTGAATGATAACTTTCATTCCATTCCGGCAGATGAATGGTTGTAGAACCATCATTGGTTTGGATAATTTCGCGTTTCAAAATTATTTTATATACAATTTCTTGATTCTAGGAATTGGTCCGCCACATTTACTTTCGTGGCATTTCAAACAAGCATCAACTCCAGCATTGAAATGTTTTTCCGCATTTTTAGGATCGCTGTAAATTAACTGTTGTGTGATTATAAATTCTTTAGCCTTTTCTTTAAAGAACAAATCATTATCTGTTTCATCTGTAAATTTAGCATTATAAATATTCAAGAAATGTTTGGGAAATTGTCCAAGAGTATCCCCTTTTTGAATACGTTCCTTCAGTCGTTTATTATCAACGTACATTTGTTCCATCAAAGCTGCCATTTCTGACATCTGATACATTTCAAGTTTCTTTTCTTTGCCCGGAGAACATTTCTCTTCTTTAACTTTCTCTTCTTTCTTTTGACAGGAAAACAAACCAAAAACCAGAACAATCGCGATTATTTTTTTCATTTATGCTGAATTTATTTATGCTGAATTTATTTCAGCATCTCATCTCACTTATCTATTTCTTGATGTAAACACCATCCGCCAAAAACGAATAAGTTACTTCCGGCTTAGTGATTTTTGCAATTTCAGCTGCAGATTTTCCGCCATCTTTAGCATAATGTCTCAATGATTCAACAGATTCAACATCAACAAATGCTTTACCGTTTACAATGGCTTCGCTGTTATCGGCATTCAACGGAACGAAGAAACCATAATCTTTAAATTTTACGAATGATTCATCATCACCGGCTAATCCCATTTTCATCCAACAGCCTTTCTTTTTGCAGACAGCTTTAATGTTAGATTGAAATTGCACGTTGATTGTATCACCTTTTTTTAATGTTTTATACTTTTTCAACATTTGGTCTTTAGTATAAATTTTGGTTACTTTGAAATTGTCGCCAAATAAAGCGTATTCTTTGCTATTAAAAGCTTTGGCTTTTTTCTGGGCCATTACTGTGGTTCCAACGCATAGCAATAGCATAACCAGGATAATGTTTAATTTTTTACTCATTATTAAATTATTGTTTAGTTGGTATTCGTGAATCGTTGATTTCATGAGAGTGGTTTTTAAAGTGTTGCGAATATAAGAAGTTTAGCAAAATTCAATTACTAAATTAACAATTATTTTAAGTTTTCATTGTGAAATCAATCCCTCAAATAGTCAAAAAAATGCCATTTTGAAAAAAGTTTTCAATTTTTTTTAGTGATGCAAAATGCAACCATATTTTTATTAGTTTTACAAAAACTAACAACACAATTATAATTTTCAGAGAACTAATTGTAACAGATTGATTATGAATATTTTGAATTGTTTTCTGAAGTAAAACCTATTATTAAATGATGTTAAAAACTACCAGCGAAATCGATATAGTTAGAGCAAATTCTTCTAAAATTAGCGAAGTCGATTTTGAAAACATTGCTTTCGGAAACATATTTACAGACCACATGCTGATTTGTGATTTCAAAGATGGAAAATGGCAAAAACCAGTTATCAAACCTTACGAACCTTTCTTAATTGATCCTTCAGCAAAAGTATTCCACTATGCTCAGGCCATTTTTGAAGGAATGAAAGCTTATAAAGACGAAAACGATGATGTTTGGCTTTTCAGACCAGACCAAAATCTGGATCGCTTCAACAAATCTGCAGTGAGAATGGCAATGCCCGAAGTTCCTGAAGACATTTTTCTCGGAGGTTTAAAAACCATAGTCGATATGGAAAGAGACTGGGTAAAGAAAGGATTGGGAAATACTTTATATATCAGACCATTTATGATTGCGATTGGTTCGGGCGTTATTGCACAACCATCAACACAATACAGATTTATGATTATCCTCTCGCCTGCCCGTTCGTATTATTCGGGTGAAGTGAAAGTGATTATAGCTGAACATTACAGCCGTGCTGCAAATGGTGGAATTGGTGCTGCAAAAGCGGCCGGAAATTATTCGGCTCAATTTTATCCTCAAAAATTAGCACAGGAACAAGGATTCCAACAAATCATCTGGACAGACGATGCAACGCATACCAAACTGGAAGAAGCAGGAACAATGAATGTTTTCTTTAGGTTTAATGATACAATTTGCACCGCACCAACAAGCGAAAGAATTCTGGATGGTGTAACACGCAAGAGTTTGATTGCTATCGCCAAGCGCGACGGTATCAAAGTGGAAGAACGTTCGGTTTTGGTTTCTGAATTAATTGAAGGTGCTAAAAACGGAAGCTTAAAAGAAATCTTTGGAGCAGGAACCGCCGCTGTGGTTAGCCCAATTGTAGGTTTCCAATATCAGGAACATTATTATGAGTTGCCAAAAATTGAAAACTCTATTGCTTTGCAGTTAAAAGAAAAACTAACTAAAATTCAATACAACCTTGCCGAAGATACTTTTGACTGGACAGTGAAGGTTTAGTATTCAGTCACAGTTTGCAGTTTACAGAATATATAAAGACTTCGGGGAAACCCGGAGTTTTTTTGTGCATTATTATTTTAGCTACATTTACAAAACAAGAAATTCACAATCAAAAATCACAATCATGAAAAAATCATTTTGCTCTCTTTTAATCGTATTCTTATTTGTAACCAATGGCTATAGTCAACAATTCAAAGTCAGTTACACCGCTGCCGTTTATAACAAACCATTTACCGGAAATGTCATTGCCTATTTATCAAAAGAAAACAAAGAACCCAGAACAGGTTCAGTTGGTTTGGATAAGTTTCCCTGCTTTGCAGTTGCCGTAAAAAACATACAACCGGGACAAGACATCATCATAGATGACAAAGCGGTTTCCTACCCTACTGCGCTGTCCGATATTGAACGAGGTGAATACTACATTCAGATAGTATGGGACAGAAATCTTGGAGGTCGCTCAATAGCCGATAGTCCAGGCAATTTGTATAATGAAACTATAAAGGTTGAGCTTACCAAAGACATCAAAAAAACTTTCAGCGTCGTAGCGGATAAAGTCGTTCCCGAGCAGACTTTCAAAGAAACCGAACATGTAAAAGAGCTTAAAGTAAGTTCGGCATTACTTAGTAGTTTTCATAATAAACCGATGACGGTCGATGCAGCGGTGGTGCTTCCAAATGAATATTACACCCAACCCGATAGGAAATTCCCAGTGGTGTTTACTGTTTTTGGTTATGGCGCAGATTATCATTATTTTTCAGGACAAGAAACTACGGCACCAGAGCTTGTAGATGAATCTGTTATCTCAGTTTTTTTGGATGGAAATTGTCCGTTAGGTCATAGTGTGTATGCCAATAGTGATAACAATGGTCCTTGGGGCGATGCTTTAACAACCGAATTCATTCCAGCTTTAGAAAATAAATTCCGATGCAACGGTGCCCGATTATTAACCGGACATAGCAGTGGCGGCTGGACAGTTTTATGGCTTCAGACACAATATCCAAAAGTCTTTGATGGCTGTTGGTCGAGTTCACCGGATCCGGTTGACTTTAGAAATTTTCAAAAGATAAACTTATACGAAGACAAAAACATGTTTTATGACAATGATGGAAACCAACGATTAGTTGCAACTGTAGCTGGTTTTATTCCGTGGGGAACTATGAAAACTATTTATCAAATGGAAGAGGTGGTTTATAGAGGCGAACAAATACATTCTTTTAATGCTGTCTTTAGTAAGAAAGGAATAGACGGCAAACCTGAAAGGATATGCAACACCTCAACAGGAGAAATAGATTCCAAAGTTTTCGAACATTGGAAAAAGTATGATATTTCGGCTAACCTAAAAAGAGATTGGGAAATACTAAAACCCAACTTACAGGGAAAAATCAGAGTAACAGTTGGTAATGGAGATAATTTCCTTTTAAACCATGCCGTAAAACTATTGGAAACACAAATGAATGAGTTGAAAGCTGATTTTCAGTTTGCTTATTATCCGGGAGATCACTTTACCATTCATACACCAGAGTATAGAAAAGAGGGTTTTACCTTTCTGAAGCAGAAATATATGGAATGGATTGCGAAAGTTAATGCAGGTAAAAAATAAAATATTATGGCCACGAAAGACCTAGAAATCCCGAAAATAAACTTCACTTCCAATGGAGATTTACTTATCACACCAAGCACTACCTCATCAAAACACGACTTTGATTTCTTTGAAGGTAAATGGAATCTCAAAAACAAAAAATTAAAAAGTCGGTTATCGAATTGCACCGAATGGATAGAATTTGAATCGACACAGGAAATGTATCGCATCCTCAACGGACTCGGGAATATCGACAATTTCCTCGCAAGCTTTGACGGAAAACCTTTTGAAGGAATGACCGTTAGGCTTTTCAGCCCCGAAACAAAGTTATGGAGCATTTATTGGGCAGATTCCAACTTAGGAAAATTAGATCCGCCGGTTCTTGGTTCGTTTGAAAATAAGGTTGGGCATTTTGTTACCAAAGACACCTTTAACGACAAACCTATATTGGTTATTTTCCGTTGGGATGCAAGAGATGTTGAGAATCCTGTTTGGAGTCAGGCGTTTTCTGATGACAATGGAAAAACCTGGGAATGGAACTGGTATATGTATATGTCAAAAATTAAATAACGTAACTATGAAAACCAATACTACTGAAACTTTAAAAGACGGAGACCAATGCACGAGTTATCACCAATTATTTATCACGTAACCAATAAACCAAATACCAATCAATGAATGACAAACTTACATATCGGGACTTAATAGTTTATACCTTCAATGGACTAATTGGACTAGTCTTAATTTCCCTAGTCTTTAGAGAAGATTTGAAAAGATTTCTTTTCGCAGAAGATATTCATAATGAAGGATTATTACTTTTTCTTTCCATTCCAATTTGCTATATAATTGGTCATGTGATATTGAGCATTGACAATTTGATATTTATGAATTTATTCTCTAAAAAATTCAGGCAAAAATTGTCTAAGTCTAAAAAATTTAAATGGATTCATATATTAATATTTGGAGATAGGATTGTTGGAGTCCGAGATATAAAATGGGCAAAAACAGATGGAGATTTCAATGAGATATGCGTTAAGATTAGAAATGCTGGAAAAATTGAACATGCAGACAGATATTATGTGCTATCAGATTCATTTAAAGGTTTAGTAATAATAGAACTGATTATAATTCTTCTTACAATTTATAAATTGGATTGGTACTATTTAGTGATTAGCATTTTCCTTTTATTGATTTTTTACTTGAGAGCAAAGAAATACAGTAATGAATATGTAAATGAGATTAAAAGACAAAAGAAAGAACTAAATTTATAAAATGATGGCGCTGATTTATAATCTGTGCTAATTAAACCACCTTATAATCTTGTAACATTTATTACTCAAAGTTTTTTAACTTTAAGAAAAAAATGAAAAATGTTAATCACATCGTAAAGAAACATATTGTAATAAAAGCAGAACCTTCAGCGGTTTGGGATGCGCTGACTAATCCCGAGAAAACACAGCAATACTTTTTTAACTGCAGGGTTATTTCTCAATGGAAATCCGGAAGCCCCATAACGTTTAAAGGCAGAATGTTCTTCTTCTTCAAGATTGAACTAAAAGGCGAAATACTAAAAATTGAGCCAGAGAAATTGTTGCAATATACCTTAGCCAATCATGGTTCTCCGGGTCATTCAACGGTAACGGATACGCTGGAATATAAAGATGGCAAAACCACCTTATCTATAACTGACGATGTTGGTAAAGAAGAAGGCGCCGAAAAGCGCTATAAAAAATCCGTAAAAGGCTGGGACAAAATCCTAAAAGGCTTAAAAGAACTTGTTGAATCTGAAAATTGAGCATAACTTCGCTAAATGAAACTTCCACCCTACAAAAACTTCCCCACTATTGCTGGCGACAAAATAACGCTGCGTGAAATCACAGCTTCCGACATTGTTGACCTCATCGAAATTTCCTTTTATGATGGAGTTCAGGCTACAACATTGGAACAAGCAGTTGCAATGAATACCAAAATCATAAATGATTATAATGATGGCAACTCTATTCACTGGGGAATTGCCGACAACACAACCAATAAAATAGTCGGAACCTGTGGTTACTATCGTGGACTCGACAAAGGTGAAGGCGAATTGGGCTGCATTCTGTTAGCTCAATTCCGAGGACAAGGTTATATGACTTCTGCAATGTTATTGGCAATTGACTTTGGTTTGAATACGGTTCTACTCAAACGCATTTGGGCAAAAACAAATCAGGAAAACAAAAGCGCAATCAAGCTTCTGGAAAGACTTAGCTTTACAAAAATTTCTGAATTTGACGATGATAGTGTTGACTATGAATTGAAGCGAAGTATATAATTGAGTTACAATGTCGGATATGTAGAATAGCCGAATTTTTTTTTAACTTTACAAAGCACAACTAAGCTATCCTAAACCGTTTTATGACCAACGTTTTTACCATACCCAACAAGGAAAAGGACTACCAAAGTTATATGGTATATGTACTGACAATAATATGGTCAGTAGTAACTGGTGTAATTGTTTCGGCAGGATTTATTTACTATCCTCAGGTATGGTATCGATGGCTGACATTTCTTTGTGTTTCATTCTTTATAGCTGTTTTTAATCTAAGCTTAAACCGTTTTGGCTATACGCGTCAGGCAAGCTGGTCGCTAACCATTATGGTATGGCTCTATATGACTATTCCCTGTTACACTGCCGGAGGAATATTTGCGCCAGGCATACTCTCGCAAATGAGTGTCATCCTAACAGCCGGTTTTTTATTGGGCTGGAGAGGCGGATTGGCTATTGGTTTATTATCGCTGGGGACAGACTTTTGGCTGGCTTATCTGGAATCCATCGGTCAATTACCAACTCCATCTGTGGTACATACACCAATAACCCGGTGGATTGGCACCATCATTCCTTTTGGTACCATCCTGGCTTTGCAATATTATGCAACGAATCACCTGCGTAACGGTTTAACAGCTATGCAAAAGGAAATATTAAAAAAAGAGGAAGCATTAGAGAACTTGAAAGAAAGCGAAGAGCGATATAAATCAATTATTACAGTTTCAAATACAGGAGCGTGGGAATACCATCTCGATACAAATCGCGTATGGTATAGTTCACAATATTTTGCGATGCTTGGGCTTGACCGTCCAGATGGCGCCTGGGATGACACTATGGCTACCACTTGGATTGAAAGGCTCCATCCCGATGACCGTGAGTCTGCCACAAAGTTTTTCGATGAATTTTTAAAAGGTGGTTCAATGGGGTTATACGAAAATTATTTTCGCATGCTGCATCAAAATGGGGATTGGGTCTGGATTTGGTCACGTGCCAGAAGGCTTCGGGATACCAATGGAAATTTAACCAATATAACCCTTGGCAGTCACATTGATATTTCCGAACGGATAAATGCTGAGGAAAAAATCAGACAAAGTGAACAATTATTAAAAAAAGTCACCAGTCAGGTTCCTGGTAATACCTATATGTTTGAATTAGATGAGAACGGAGAGGCCAATATGCTTTTTATGAACCGTGGAACGGACAATTTTAATCATTCCATCGGTTTGGAGGATCTCGAAGAACTACCAGGAAAACTCAGAGAAATAATCCATGAGGACGATAAAGCTAAATTCAAGGCTCACATGAAAGAAGCTTCTCTGACACAGTCACTAATTAGCATTCAATATCGAATGCTTGTTAAAGGACAAGTGAGATGGCGTTGGTTACAGGCTGTCCCCGAAAAAAGCGATGATGGAAAAATGATATGGTACGGAGCAACTCAGGACATCACTCCTTTAGTAGATTATATCGCCTCCATTGAGCAAATCATCTTTGATATCAGTCATGTCATCCGCAGGCCAATTTCCACGATGATGGGACTATCTATTCTGATTATTGACCACGAACTTAGCGAGAATGAGGTTAGGGAAATCTCCAAAAAACTACATCAAATTTCAGAAGAAATGGACAGGTTTATGATTGAGCTAAACATGGTTTATAATCAGAAAAGACAAAATACAAATCTCAATATTGATGTGTCTTCGTTACTCGATAAAAGAAGTGCTTTATTTAAGTGATTTTGTTTTCTTTTATATCTCCTGAAAACTAAGAAATAACAATTTGGTAATTTACCATATTGCTCATTTTAAAATGTTTACCTTATTTTTAAGTAAAATAGTAAATCATGGAAACTAACTGGATGATTATAGGAATTGTTGTGATTGCAGCAATCGCTTTGGTTGCTTACCTTATTATTAAAAATTTAAAAGACGAAAAAGAGGTAACGGAATTTTTCAATCAGGAACCCGAATATCAAAAAGACGACGAAGGCGAACTCAATGATAATAAATAGTAATCTTATTATAACATTTACAAAACGTTTGTGATTTTAATGTGGTGTATTTTTACCTTGATTTTAAAACAGACCGCTATGAATTTGATAATTACAGGTATTTTTATACTAATTGGAATCGCTTTAATTGTGATGGTTATTAAACAGGAGATCGCTTATAAAAAGGAAAAAGAATTTAATGATTCTTTAAAAAGGGAATACAACCCTCTATTAAAGAATGATTATGATATTTTTGAAGATGAATATTAATTAGCTTTCCTTGTTGTATTTTGATTTGTATTCCAATGGTGATATTCCAGTGATCTTTCTAAAGACTTCCCGAAATGCTTTTACATCAGAATAACCAACATCATACATAGCTTCATGGATGGTTTTGCGTGTAGTTTCCAAAGCTTTTTTGGCTGATTCAATCTTTACCCGTTGCGAATATTCTAAAGGCGTATTTCCGGTAGCTTTTATAAATCGCCTGTCAAAAGTCCGTCTGCCAATAGCAAATCTGTCAGACAAATTTTCCACAGATATTTTTTCGTCAAGGTTGCTTTCGATATAGGCTTGCGCTTGCAATACCATATCATCACCATGTTGCTTCTGGCCGGTAAAGATGATAAATTCTGATTGGCTGTTGCGATCCATTTCAATTTGAAATATTTTGGAACAATAGATTGCTGTTTGTCTGTCAAAATATTTTTCAATTAAATAAATCATCAAATTCAAGAAAGAATAGGCCCCACCATTAGTATAAATTCCATTTTCATCCGTAATCAAGTAATCCGCTTGTACATTAACTTTTGGAAACATGGTTTTAAAATTAGCAACAGCAGCCCAATGAGTGGAACAGCTTTTACCATCTAACAAACCTGTGGATGCCAACAAAAAAGAACCAGTGCAAATGCTTGCAATTTCAGCACCATTTTTATATTGCTTTGCTACCCAATCAGCCAATACTTTATTAGTTTTAAGAACCTTCTCATAATTATGATTCATTGAAGGAATGATAATTAAGTCAGCTTTAGTAACATCCGAAATAGTAGAATGTGGTGTAATAGAAAATAAACCATTTTGCAATGACACTTCTTTAGAAACACCAACTAATTGAATGGTATAGATTTCTTTTTTGCCAATTTGTTTCCAATACTGATTTGCTTTGCTGAAAATTTCATAAGCGCCTGCAATACTGCTTAAATTATTTTCTCCTTCGGGAATCAAAATGATTATTGATTTCATACTAAATATTTTTTACAAAAATATACAAATAATATGTCCAAATCAACCCATTAAAAAGTCTATTTCACACCCTACATAAGTAATATTTAGACACTAGATTTGTATTGTAAAAGATAACAACTTCTTAAACTATGATTCAAATGGCAAAAATGACTGTGATATACAAAACACCTAAAGACAAAGATTTTTTTGAAAAACACTATTTTGAAGTACACATCCCATTAGCAAACCAATTACCTGGTTTATTAAAATATGAAATAAATGATGGTCCAATTGCCTCAATAACAGATCATCCAGAACCTTATCGCATAGCCAACTTGTATTTTGAATCTCTTGAAACAATGATGACCGCTTTTCGTTCAGAAATAGGACAACAATGCACTGTCGACAGAAGAATTTTAGCAAGTGATGAAGAAGTTCAGATTTATTTGTATGACACAAAAAATGTTTAATTTTCATAACCATTAAAAAACAAAAAAATGACAACCACAGAAATTAGCTTAAAAATGGTATTCGACCGTTGGTATGCATCGATAAAAAGTTGCGATACGCTGCTTGATAATTTGAGTAATGAAAATCTGCAAAAAGAAATTGCTCCGGGCAAGAACAGAGGAATTTATTTATTAGGACATCTTATCGCTGTACATGATGATATGCTGATACTACTGGATTTGGGCGAAAAACTATATCCTGAATTAAATGAGCCGTTTATAAAATCACCGGATAAAGCAGTAGTGCAACTTCCACTGGCAGCTGAATTGAGAAGTTTTTGGACTAACCAATGTGAGGTATTAAAACAAAAATTTGACAGTTTGAAACCTGAACAATGGTTTGAAAGACATACTGCTGTTTCTGCCGAAGATTTTGCAAAAGAGCCACATCGCAATAAATTAAATATAATCATAACAAGAACTTCCCACTTGCAATACCATATGGGGCAATTAGTACTACTTAAATAATTATTTAAATGGCAGCATCAAATTTTACCACGACTTATCTAATAGACCAATCTCCATCTGAAATATTCAATACTATCTTAAATGTCCCTGCCTGGTGGTCAGGATTATATGCAGAAGAAATTAAAGGAAACTTCGACAAGCTCAATGATGAGTTTACTTTTAGTGCTGGTGGTGGTTTGCACTATACAAAACATAAATTAGTAGAATTGATTCCTAATCAAAAAATCGTTTGGTTGGTTACCGAAAGTAATCTATCTTTCCTTGAAGATAAAAGCGAATGGACCGGAACGAAGATTTGTTTTGAGATTTCAAAACAAGATAATAAAACACAAGTAGCGTTTACTCATATTGGTTTAACACCCGAAATTGAATGTTACGATTCTTGTTCTTCTGCATGGAGCCAGTATATGCAAAAATTTCTAATGCCATTACAATTAATGAGCAAATAGTCAAACCATAAAAAATAAAACCATGGACAATTACACAGCAACCATATTGGTTGATAACACACCAACAGAAGCATTCAATGCAATTAAAAACTTTCGTGGCTGGTGGTCAGAAGAAATTGAAGGCAACACAGACAAACTTGATGAAGTATTTTTTTATCATTACAGAGATGTACATCTGTGCAAAATCAAACTTATTGAAATCGTACCCAACCAAAAATTAGTGTACCTAGTTCTGGAAAATGAATTCAGTTTTACTGAAGACAAAACAGAGTGGATAAATACGAAACTTATTTTTGAGATTTCGACAGAAGCCAACAAAACAAAAGTAAAATTCACTCATGAAGGTTTGGTGCCTGAATATGAATGCTATCATATCTGCAATGATTCGTGGACTAATTATATCAAAAAAAGCCTTTTCAATCTTATTACTACCGGTAAAGGAAATCCTAATCCAAAAGATACCGAGGGCTTTAATGCCGAAATAGTA
>NZ_JBDSMB010000099.1:0-4255 GCF_039916025.1 Flavobacterium sp. | reverse complement strand
GATGATGAGAAAACAAGAATTCAATTAGGATTAAAACAATTAAACGCTCATCCTTGGGATGCTCTTGATGCTAAATTAGCAATCGGAGACAAAGTGAAAGGTAAAGTAGTTGTAATCGCTGATTACGGTGCGTTTATTGAAGTAGCTGAAGGTGTTGAAGGTTTGATCCACGTTTCTGAAATGTCTTGGTCTACTCACTTGAGAAGTGCACAGGATTTTGTAAAAGTTGGAGACACTGTTGAAGCAGTTATCTTAACTTTAGACAGAGATGATAGAAAAATGTCTTTAGGTATTAAGCAATTAACGCAAGATCCATGGACAGATATCACAGCTAAATATCCTGTAGGTTCTAAACACACAGGTATCGTTAGAAACTTTACAAACTTTGGTATTTTTGTTGAATTAGAAGAAGGTATTGATGGATTAGTTTACATCTCTGATTTATCTTGGACTAAGAAAATCAAACACCCATCTGAATTTGTTAACGTTGGTGATAAATTAGATGTAGTAGTATTAGAGTTAGATGTTGATGGACGTAAATTATCTTTAGGTCACAAACAAACAACTGATAATCCTTGGGACAAACATGAAGATTCTTACGCTGTTGGAACTATCCACAACGGAACTATCGCTGAGATTGTTGACAAAGGTGCTACTGTAGATTTCGGAGATGATGTAGTTGCGTTTATTCCAACACGTCACTTAGAAAAAGAAGACGGTAAGAAATTGAAAAAAGGTGAAGCAGCTGACTTTAAAGTTATTGAATTCAATAAAGAATTCAAAAGAGTTGTAGCTTCTCACACAGCTATCTTTAGAGAAGAAGAAGAGAAAAATGTTAAAGCTGTTACTGAATCAGTTGCTGCTAATAACGCTCCGGCTCAAACTCTTGGAGATAACAATGAAATTCTTGCTGGATTAAAAGCAAAAATGGAAAAGAAAGAGAAAAAATAATTTTCTTATTTCTTAATAAATAAAAAATCCTCTCATTTTTAACGAGAGGATTTTTTTATGGTTTGATTTTTAGCAGGTTGGAATTTTTCAAAAGTTAATTTTTCAAAAAAGGCAGTGTTTCAAAAAACCAGAAACTACCTATTGGCGTAAATGCCTTTATAACTTTAATAAAATATACCACTATGAAAACTAAGAATTTAGTATCAATCGCCTTTTTTGCCTTGACAATTTTTGCAACAACATCCATTTTTGCCCAAAAGGAAAAAACAGTAATGGTTGGTGGAGCAGCAATGTATCCATCAAAAAACATTGTTGAAAATGCAGTGAATTCTAAAGACCACACTACTTTAGTCGCTGCAGTGAAAGCAGCAGGTTTAGTTGAAACATTGCAATCAAAAGGACCATTCACCGTGTTTGCCCCAACAAATGCAGCTTTTGACAAATTGCCAAAAGGAACAGTTGAAACATTACTTAAACCTGAAAACCTGAAATTATTACAAACCATTTTGACTTATCATGTAGTAGCCGGAAAAATGAGTTCATCTGATATCGCTAAAGCGATAAAAGCCGGAATGGGAAAAGCAACTTTGAAAACCGTTAGCGGTGGAACATTAACCGCCTGGATGAAAGGTTCAAATATTTATCTAACGGATGAAAATGGGAATAGTGCTAAAGTCACGATTGCCGATGTCAACCAGTCTAATGGTGTGATTCATGTTATTGATACAGTAGTTACTCCAAAATCATAATTTTTTATACTTAGTACTTCGAACTTATTTAGTGTAAAAAAAGAAAAAGTCTCCTTATAGGTTAGGGAGACTTTTTTATTGTTAAACCCGACAGGTCTTCAAAACCTGTCGGGTTTGTTGTTTTTATTGTCTTAAACTCGCACCAACTTCGGTTTCTAAATTCTTTTGAAGCTTGCTCATGATTTTGTCAATCTGTTCGTCGGTTAAGGTTTTTGTGTTGTCCTGTAATGTGAAACTCACCGCATACGACTTCTTACCTTCCGGCAGATTTTTACCTTCATACACATCAAATAAATTAATATCTTTTAATAAACCTTTTTCCGTTTGACGTGCAATATTGTAGATAGCATCAAAAGCGACAGCAGTATCAACTAAAAGAGCTAAATCTCTGCGTACTTCCGGATATTTCGGAATATCGGTAAACTTGATTTTATTGCTAATCGATTTCAAAATCAAATTCCAGTTAAAATCAGCATAAAAAACTTCCTGCTTGATATCAAAATGTTTTAAGATTGATTTTTTAACGGTTCCAAACTCAACCAAAGTATCGTTACCGCAAGCAATCGCGATTCCTTCTGCAAATACATCAGATTCGACAGGTTTGTTTTGGATTTTGCAAATCCCCAAACGATTTAAAACTGAATCCACAAATCCTTTAAACAAAAAGAAATCAGATGGTTTTTCAGTTGTCGTCCAGCTTTCAGCAACTCTATTTCCTGATACAAAAAGCGTTAAGTGCTTTGGTTCATTATAACCCGAAGGCAATTTGTGGTATGTTTTTCCGAATTCGAATAATTTCAAATCCGAATTTCTTCTGTTGATATTATACGACACAGCTTCCAAACCAGAGAACAATAACGATTGACGCATTGCAGATAAATCATTGCTCAACGGATTTAGCATCATCACATTGTATTCTTCTTTCAACATTTCAGATAATTTCACATAATCAGGCGATGTTAACGAGTTCGCCATCATTTCGTGAAATCCAAGAGAATTCAACTGTGTGGCAACAATATTCTGTACTTTATAATCTTCCGTTCTGGCCGAATTGGCAACTGTCGCGTTTAGCTTTTTGGTAAAGTTGATATTGTTATATCCATAAACACGAAGGATTTCTTCGATAACATCAACTTCACGTTGCACATCCACACGATACGACGGAATTATCAAACCCAAACCGGCATCGGTAACGCTGTTTACTTTAATATCCAAAGAAGCCAAAATTTTCTTGATAGTTTCTTTTGGTAATTCCTGCCCAATCAATTTGGCAGTTTTATCAAAATTCAGGAAAACCGGAAAGTCTTCAATCTTTTTTGGATAAATATCTACGATATCAGAAGTGATTTCGCCACCGGCAAGTTCTTTGATTAAAAGCGCAGCACGTTTCAAGGCAAATTCAGTAATATTTGGATCAATTCCTCTCTCAAAACGGAAAGAAGCATCAGTATTCAAAGCATGTCTTTTCGCCGATTTTCTAACACTAACCGGATTGAAATAAGCACTTTCCAGAAAAATAGAATTTGTAGTTTCTGTAACTCCGGAGCCTTTGCCACCAAAAACACCAGCGATACAAAGCGGTCCTTTTTCGTCGCAAATCATCAAATCTTCTTCGTGCAATGTTCTTTCAACATCGTCTAAAGTGACGAATTTTGTTCCGGCCGGAACTGTTTTCACAATGATTTTACCCGTGATTTTGGCAGCGTCAAAAGCATGTAACGGTTGCCCTAAATCATGCAGTATATAATTTGTAACATCAACAATATTATTTTTTGGTGTAAGGCCGATAGCTTTCAAACGGTTTTGCAACCAAGCTGGTGATGATTTTACGGTAACTCCGGAAATAGTTACACCACAATATCTCGGCGCTAATTTAGCATCGACAACATCAACATCAATTTTGAGTGTTCTTTTATCGATTCGGAATGTGCTTACTGTTGGAGTAATCAATTCAATATTGCTGTTTTTTTGTAACAAACTCGCACGTAAATCACGAGCCACTCCATAATGCGACATAGCGTCAGCACGGTTTGGCGTTAATCCGATTTCGAAAACTTCGTCATTTTCAACATTAAAAACTTTAGCTGCCGGAGTTCCTGGTTTCAATTTGTCATCCAAAATCATAATGCCGTCATGGCTTGTTCCCAAACCTAATTCGTCTTCGGCACAAATCATTCCGTGACTTTCCTGTCCCCGGATTTTTCCTTTTTTGATTTCAAATTCAACACCTTCTTTATCAATCAATTTGGTTCCGATAGTGGCTACAGGCACTTTTTGTCCTTTGGCAACATTACTGGCACCACACACAATCTGCACTGGAGTTCCATCACCAAGATCAACGGTAGTAATGCTCAATCTGTCTGCGTCAGGATGTTTTTCGCAAGTCAGGACATGGCCAACGATAACGCCTTCCAAACCACCACGAACCGATTGGTATTTTTCCACAACTTCCACTTCCAAACCTAAATCGGTCAGTAAGGTTGCTGTTTCTTCTGATTTTAAATCTATTTTAATGAATTGTTTTAACCAATTGTATGAAATCTTCATATATAACT
>NZ_JBDSMB010000098.1:0-11161 GCF_039916025.1 Flavobacterium sp. | reverse complement strand
TTTGCCCATTAGCGATCTCGACGCTTTTTGTGCCAAGATTAAATACCTCAATACCATCGCCAGGATTGTTGTAATCACACAGTTCATAATCCGTGATTACAGGATTGGGTAAAGGGATTGGGTTGACAACTAAATTTAGTGAAGTTGTTGAAAGACATGTTGGGGAGCCTGTAAAATGTACTCGAACATCAAGCGTTTGCAATCCAGGGGCAATGGTACAATATGGACTTGCAAGTGAAACACCACTTGTCGCTGTTTCATAAAAATCAACCACAACATTTGGATTTCCTCCTGTAATTTCATTTATTTTGGTAGTTAAATCAAAGCAATAGAGACCATCATTGTTTAAACTGTCATCACAAACTACATATGGTGTTGGATTGTTAATCGTGGGTGGAGGCGTTACGGTTACTACCGCAGAGCCTGTCTGAGCTTGTGAACAAGCCGGAATACCTCCGTCCTGAACACTTACTAAAGCATAAGTGTATACACCTTGTGGTGTCGTTGGAACACTAACGATAACGCTATTTCCTCCTGTGGTGGAAACTGGTGGTTGCACTACCGTATTAATTGAATACGTGAACGTATAAGGCGCTGTACCGTTTGCACCTGTTAGTATAATTTGTGGCGATGCTGAATTCAAACATACTGCTGTAGTACCTGAAATTGTTGCTGTTGGCAATACTTTTACCATTATAGTTGCTGTACCGGATTGATTTTGAGAACATGCAGGAACTCCGGAACTCTGAACACTAATCAAAGTATAAGTAAACACACCCGATGCTGCAGTAGAAACCGGAAGTGTATAAGTACTTCCAACGCTTGGCGGAGTTGTTACTGTAGTTGCTCCTCCATCTGTACTATAAGTAAAAGTATAAGGTGCTGTTCCATTTGCTCCCGTAAAGGTAATATTTGGACTTGCTGAATCTTTACAAACTGTTGTCGTACCAGAGATAGTAGCAGTCGGCAATACTTTAATCGTCACAGTCGCTGTACCGGATTGGTTTTGTGAACATGCAGGGACTCCGGAAGCCTGAACACTAATTAAAGTATAGGTAATGGCACCTGACGCAGCTGTAGAAACTGGAAGTAAATAAGTATTACCAGTACTTGGCGGGGTTGTAGCCGTAGTTGTTCCTCCATCAGTGCTGTATGTAAAAGTATATGGAGCTGTTCCGTTTGCTCCTGTAAAGGTAATATTTGGACTGGCCGAATCTTTACAAACCGTTGTCGTTCCCGAAATGGTAGCCGTTGGCAATGCAATAACCGTTACAGTTGCAGTACCATTTTCAGGTTGTATTACTGTCCCAGCAGCAGTTGTAATTGTAGCGCTTACTATACTGTAAATAGTGTTTATGCTTAATAGAGGTGTAGTATCAAAATTAGTCCCTGAAGCATTTAATGCAATTTGTCTTGGATTTCCATCAACAGTATAATCAACAATTGCGTTTGGTGTTCCTGTAAAAGTTATAGTAGACGAACCTCCACTACAAACCGAAGTTGGCGAAGCCGAAATCGATACAACAGGCAATGGCACAACTATCAATTGAAAGCTTACTATTACAAAATTTGCATGGTTACTATTTTGAAATAAAACAGCATAAATTGTTTGAGGATTAGTTGTGTTTGAAAAGGCAGTTGTCCCAATTATTGGACTAGTTCCGGCATTTGCAGCAGCTAAAGTAAGATAATAAGCAACCGAGTAATCAGCTGGCGCATTTGCTCCTAATATAATTGCCGTTTGTGGAGTAAAATTAAATATGGAAACTCCTGACCCAGGTGTCGTTTCATATTGAACCAAATTTGGTGGTGTTCCTGGAATAATTGGTGGTACACACAAACTTGAATCTATATGTAAAGTAAACTGTGCTGTAACAATACAACCTGTATTATCATCTTCAACTGCCGCATATATTATTTCTCCATCAACGCCATTATAAATAGTTGGATTTGAAATTGGGGATGCTAATTGTTGTGCCTGCAATAAAGTATGATGGAATGAAATAGAATTAGGTAAACCATTTAAAATAGTAGCATTATTGCTTGTTAAATTAAAAGGAGCACTACATTGTGTTAAATCACTTGGAGTTCCAAGTGTAAGCGAAGGAATATATTCAACAATCATTGAATCTGATTGCTGACATCCACCAGGATAAGTAAGCGTTACAGTATAAGTTCCTGCTTCAGTAACAGTATAAAGATTAGAATTGGTCCCAACGGGAGTTGCACCTTGCGTCCAACTATAAGTTACCCCAGGAATCATAACGCTTCCAGCCTGAACATTAATAATTTTTGAACTACAAACCGCAGTATCATCAGCAATAGTAAAATCATGAATCCCGTTAAATTCTGTACCTGTCCCAACCAAATCAGGAGTTCCAATATTAAAACTTCCGCCTCCTAAAAAAACAGCAGAATCAAATAAGTCATCATTTCTATCTGCAATGACAAGTTTAATATGGTATAAATCATTTGGAGTTACTGCCGATGTTGCCGTCATTAAAACCGTCTCGCCATTAAAATTTGTTGGAGCCGCAGCTCTAACGGCAGGTGATGAATCATTGAAGTTACCAAAATAAGAAGAATTTGTTGACCCACAATTTGTACCAGCACCCGTAAAATATGCCCCATCACGTATAGTTACTACAGATATTGGTGTGGTTGTACTAGGAACTAAAGCTAAATTTGTAGCCGCAGCACCAGTAGTTACATCAGTCAGAAAAAAAGCAAAAGAATCTGAAAAAGTACATTGATATTCCCCATACTCTTCCGAAGCAAATAGAAAATCAAAACTCATCATTGTTGTCAATGGAGTAAAATCAAATTCCAATACAGTAGCATTGTTATAATCCGTTAAACCAGGATCAATTCCCAACCCATCAATATAATTAAATAAGTCAATATCTCCGGGCCATGTACCATTACTCTGTATTGTTGTATTCGGGCCAGGAGCACTTAATGCATTTCCCGTGGATAAAATAACTCCGGAAGTTAATGGGAAATTAGGATTTGAATTTTGAAAATAACCGATTCCATTTGTTGATCCAAAACTAGAACCATCACTTGAATCACTACCAGTGCTCCACGAAATATTAGTAATGGCACCAACACACGAAGAAGCTGTACTTCCAGACGCAAATAAAACATCCTGAACAAGTTGCGGAACTGTATGGGTAGTATTGTTGACAGTTATTGCTTGAGAAAAAGAACTTAATCCCGTTAGAATAGTAAAAAATAAAAATAAAATTCTCTTCATCAATATGGAATTATATCAGTGCTTTTAATTTCTAAAACCACTAAATATGTTAATTAATTGTTTATTTGTCCAAATATAAGTATTCACAGAAAATAACTTTGTTAAATTTGCATAAAAATATACTTCCCTAATGAAAATCAGCATAAAAGAAACTCAAAACCCAGCAATATTAAAATTTGAATTCCCGGAATTTATAACTCAAAATGAGAGTTTTGAGTTTAAAAATATTGATGAAGCCAAAAATTCCCCTTTGGCCCAACAACTGTTTTATCTTCCTTTTGTAAAAACAGTTTACATATCCGGAAATTTTGTTGCCATCGAACGATTTAGCATAGTTGAATGGTCAGATGTTCAGGAAGATGTTGCCGAACAGATTGAAAACTTTGTCAATAATGGCGGTGTGATTGTGTTGCCAAATGAAAATTCGACTAAAAAACAACCTATATCTGTTTATGGCGAAACCACGCCAAATCCGGCTTCGCTGAAGTTTGTAGTCAACAAAGCATTAACAAAAACAGCAGCCGAATTCAAAAATATTGATGAAGCAAAAGCATCGCCTTTGGCACAGGAATTATTCAAATTCCATTATGTAAAAGAAATATTTATCGCCGAAAATTATATTTCGGTTACCAAATACGACAGTATTTCTTGGGACGAAATCACGTTGGAATTGCGCACATTCATCAAACAATTCATTGAAAATGGCGGAACTGTGATTGATGAAAGTCAAATTGAAACTAACGCAAAACAGGAAAAACAACAAATCAAAAACTTTGATAATCTTGATACAACTTCTCAGCAAATCATCAATATTCTCGAAGAATACGTAAAACCTGCCGTTGCTGCCGATGGCGGAAATATCCTTTTTGATTCGTATGATGAAACTGAAAAACGTGTAAAAGTTGTACTTCAAGGTGCCTGCAATGGTTGTCCTTCTTCTACATTTACGCTAAAAAGCGGAATCGAAAACATGCTGAAAGACATGCTCAACGATAAAGATATTGTAGTTGAAGCAATTAACGGATAAGCATTATTCAAAATAAAAAAGTAACTTTAAGCGTCCAATTTTGGGCGCTTTTTTTGAAGCTATTTCCCGCTTTCCGTTGTATCTTTTTTAATTGCCTCGGGTTTAAACCCGAGGCAATTAAAAAAGGATGCCACTACAATCAGGGCTAAAAAAATAATCATGAACGAACTACATCAAGAAACAAGTCCATATTTATTGCAACATGCCAACAATCCGGTGCACTGGAAAGCATGGAATGCCAATTCTTTGGCCTTAGCCAAAAAAGAAAGCAAACTGATAATTGTCAGCATTGGCTATTCCGCTTGTCATTGGTGCCACGTAATGGAACACGAAAGTTTTGAAGACAATGAAGTAGCAGCTACGATGAATGAACATTTTGTCAGCATAAAAATTGACCGCGAAGAACGCCCGGATATTGATGCCGTTTATATGAAAGCCGTTCAAATCATGACCGGTCACGGCGGCTGGCCAATGAATGTAGTGACATTGCCCGATGGAAGACCAATTTGGGGCGGAACCTATTTCAGAAAAAACGACTGGATAAATTCCCTGGAACGACTTCAGGAGATTTATATTGAAAATCCGCAAACCATTTTGGATTACGCCGAAAAACTTAATGACGGTTTGCAATCGCTGAGCATTATTTCAAAAAGTGATTCGGAAAGCAACTTCAATTTTGAAATACTTGAATCCTTAGTTTCCAAATGGCAAAAAAGTTTTGACTGGGATTTTGGCGGAATGGCTCGCTCTCCCAAATTTATGATGCCTGTCAATTATGAATTTCTCTTACGTTATGGTTATCAAACCAAGAATCAAGAGCTGTTAGATTTTGTAAATCTGACATTGACCAAAATGGCTTATGGCGGTTTGTTTGATACTATTGATGGCGGATTTTCACGCTATTCTGTCGATATGAAATGGCATGTGCCACACTTTGAAAAAATGCTTTATGACAACGGTCAATTGGTTTCGCTTTATGCTAATGCATTCAAATTAACCGGCAACAAACTCTATAAAGAAGTCATTGAAAAAACATTAGCATTCGTAGAAAAAGAGTGGCTCACCAAAGAAGGAAGCTTTTATTCTGCGCTTGACGCCGACAGTTTGAATGCGGCAAATCATCTCGAAGAAGGCGCGTTTTATGTTTGGACAAAAGCCGAATTACAAACCTTACTTCAGGAAGATTTCGAATTATTTTCAATTGTTTTTAATGTCAACGAATTCGGATTTTGGGAACATGAAAATTATGTTTTAATCCAAAAACAAACCTTATTCGAAATCGCAAAAGAGCAAAATATTGCCTTAGAAATTTTGGTGCAAAAGAAAAAATCCTGGGAACAATTGCTTTACGCAGAAAGAGAAAAACGCAGCAAACCAAGACTGGATGATAAATGCCTGACATCATGGAATGCCATTATGCTCAAAGGTTTTGTCGAAGCGTATAAAGCCATTGGAAGGCAACATTATTTAGATATTGCTTTGCAAAACGCGGATTTTATCATCAAAAATATTTGGACTTCCGATGGCAATTTGAAACACAGTTACAAAGAAGGAAAAGCTACTATCAATGGTTTTCTTGAAGATTATGCTCATGTAATTCAGGCTTTTATTTCTTTATATGAAGTTACATTTGATGAGAAATGGCTGCAAAACGCAAAGCAATTGACCGATTATGCTTTTGATAATTTTTATGATGCACCCGCTCAATTTTTCTCGTTTACTTCACATCAGGATGAAGCTTTAATTACAAACCATTTTGAAGTCGAAGACAATGTGATTCCGGCTTCCAACTCGGTTATGGCAGATGCTTTATTCAGATTGAGCATTTATTTTGAGAATAGTTATTATGAAAAAATCTGCCAGCAAATGGTTCAGAATATTATTCCAACAGTTACTTATCCTTCGGCATTTTCAAATTGGCTGAACGTGCTTTTACATTTTTCGGAACAGAATAAAGAACTGGCTATTTGTGGAAGCAATACTTTAGAATATTTAGAAAAAATAAATAATAATTATTCGCCTAACATAATAATTGCCGGAAGTTCAGCAATGTCAAAGCTGCCATTTTTAGAAAATCGGTTTTCGGAAAATGAAACTTTGTTCTATCTGTGCCAAAACAAAACCTGTCAAAAACCAACTGCTGATTTTGAAGAAATCTGTAAAGAAATAGAAATTAAATCGTAGAAAAATCGTAATATTGTTATTATTAACTAACTAAAAATTACAGACATGGGATTAGGTGGATTTTTTAAAAATTTATTTGGCGGTGCCAAAGATAAAGCTGCAGATACTACTGAGAATTATGCAGAAAATGCCATTGAAAAAGTAAAAGAAATGGCTGAACCAATGATGGACAAAGTAGAAGATTTTATAGATTCAGCTAAAGAGAAAATCAGCGAACAGATTCCGGCTGCAAAAGAAACAATTGATAATATAGTGGAATCGGTGAAAGAAAAAGCAGGCGAATATGCTGAAAAAGCAGAAGGTTTTGCTCACGACACTGTGGATACTGTAAAAGAAAAAGTAAGTTCATTTGCAGGTGATGCTTCTGAAGATGCCGAAGAAGTAATGACAAAAGCAGAAGACGCGATAAAACCAGCCGACGAAAACGCTGATTAATTTCTAAAAAAAATATTATTTTTGTATCCCGATTCGTCGGGATTTTTTTATTACTCTATGGAAAAGAAAGAACTGCACTATATTCATTCGTTTGCGGATTACGTTGATCAATTTATCAAAATGCTGATTGATTATTCGCCAAAGCTAATTACAGCTTTGGTAATTCTTTTTATCGGGCTATACGCTGTTAGGCTAATCAATCGTTTGGTAAGAAAGATTATGATTAAGCGTGATTTTGATCCAACGTTGTCAGATTTTTTAGCAGACAGTTTACTTTGGGCATTGCGTTTTTTACTTTTCGTTACTTTCATTTCCAAATTAGGAATTGAAACTTCTTCCTTTGTAGCAATTCTTGGAGCTATTGGTTTGGCCGTTGGTTTGTCGTTGCAGGGTTCACTTTCCAATTTCGCAGGCGGCATGCTCATTATTATGTTCAAGCCGTTTAAAGTCGGAGATTCTATAGAAGCTCAGGGAGTTTCAGGAACAGTTAGCCAAATCCAGATTTTTGTAACCAAATTAGTTACCGGAAACAATCAGACGATTTTTATTCCGAATGGGATTTTGTCCAATGGTGTAATAACCAATTTTTCAATGGGGAAAAACAGAAGAGCAAATCTTCTTTTAAATATTTCGTATGACACGAATATCAAAACAGCTAAAGAAATTGTGCTGCAGGTTTTGGAAAACAATCCCAAAGTTTTAAAAACTCCACCGCCAGCTGTTGTTGTAAATCTTTTAACCGATTCTGCTATTCAGTTAGCCATTCAACCATGGGCAAAAAATGCGGATTTTGGTTCTATGAGTTCGGATATTCTGGAAGAATGCAAAGAAGCATTTGACACAGCAGGAATTCTTATTCAACCCTATGTAAAAGAATCTTCGAAGTAATTTACTTTGGCTTTGCTATCAAAAAATCTTTTAGATAAAAAGGTTCAAAATAAGCTACATCTTCAAATTCATTTTTGCTGAATTTGTCATAACTCAAAGAGCTCATTTCGTTTGCTGATGGGAAAATTATTTCGGGAAGAAAGTGGAAATTGTCTTTGGTTAAAACCGTTTTGCATTTTTCCTGGCAATCGCCAATAAAATACACAGCTTCATTCATTTCGGCATAACTTTCTTCTGTTAAAATCTCTGCCTGCACTTCCATTATTTTGATATGCTTGTTATCAAAAACGGCACTGTAAACTTCCATTCTTCGCGCATCAATCATTGGAATGATCAAACCATTTTCCACCACAACCTGTTTTGCTAAAACCTGCAGCGTATCAACCGAAATCAACGGAATTCCGAGGGCATAACACAAGCCTTTTGCTGTTGAAACACCAATTCGTAAACCTGTATAAGAACCCGGACCCTTACTTACCGCAATGGCTTTTAAATCCCGAACCGTTATGGCTGTTTCTTTTAGAATTTCTTCAATAAAAACATGTAGTTTTTCGGCATGCGAATAACCTTGTTCCGCAATTTCTCTGCACAAAATAGTTTCACCATTTTTAGCCAAGGAAACAGAGCAATTCTTGGTTGCAGTTTCTATATTTAGAATGTAAATCAAGGGATATGCAGTTATTTTTTCTCTTTTTCCTTATCAGAATCTTTTGCCAAACTAACTCTATCGCCTGAGTTCAGGTCTTTAGTAACGGTTGTATAAGGACCAATAATGACTACATCGCCTTTCTTTAAACCGGAAGTAATCTCAATATTTGTATCATCCTGAATGCCTGTTTTTACAATTCTGATTTTGGCTTTATTGCCATCTTTTACAAAAACACATTCGAATTTCTTGTCGTTTTTAGCAACAACTTTTTTGTCTTCTGGCTCATCTTTTATTTCATACTTCTTTGTAGCTGCAGTATCTGCTTTCACTACAACAGAGCTAATTGGCACACCAATAACTTTCTCTTTTCGCTTGGTAATAATATCAACTGTCGCTGTCATTCCAGGTCTGAATGGCGAATAAGTGACTGGCTTCCCTTCTAATAAATCCTGGTATGATTCTTTTAAAATTCGTACTTTTACTTTAAAATTCGTCACCTGATCAGCCGTTGTTGCTGTGCTGGCCGAATTGGAAATACTGGTTACTATACCTTTGAAATCTTTTTTCAAATAAGCATCAACCTGGATTTTTGTACTGTCTCCAATGCTTATTTTCACAATGTCATTTTCGTTAACATCAACTTCAACTTCCATATTGTTAAGATTGGCAACACGAAGAATTTCGGTTCCGGTCATTTGTTGCGTTCCTAAAACCCGTTCTCCCAATTCAACCCCAAGTGAAGAAATAGTTCCGTCAGCCGGTGCATAAATAGTCGTTCTTCCAAGGTTGTCTTTTGCTTCCATAACCGTTGCATTGGCACTTTGCACATTGTAATAAGCGGATTCTTTGTTGGCTTTTGCGCCTTCAAATGATGCAATTGCTTTGTCCCAGTCTGATCTTGAAATAATTCCTTTGTCAAACAAAGTTTTGCTTCTGTCATAACTTGCTTTTGCTTCTTTGAATGTAGCATCTGCCTGGCTTAATCCTGCTTTTGAACCTGATAAATTAGAAATCGTTCTGTTGTAACCAGAAGTGTATAAATCCGGATTTATCTTAACCAATAAATCTCCTTTTTTTACCACTTGTCCTTCTTTTACAGGTAAAGCAATAATTTCTCCCGATACTTCTGAAGATATTTTCACTTCGATTTCAGGTTGGATTTTTCCGGTAGCCGAAACAGTTTCTACAATTGTTATTTCATCAACTTTAGCTGTTTCGACTTCTTTTCCCTCGTCGTTGTTACCTATAACTCCTTTAGATTTTAAGACTAGCAGCAAAACAAGTATTGCTACAATAACTCCAGTTAAAATGTAAATTTTATTTCTTGACATGATTTATTGTTTTTGAATGATTGGGATTCCGAAGTATAATTCTACTACTTTCATTTTAAAAATATAATCGTATTTAGCACGAATAACATCCGATTGTGAAGCTACAAATATGGTTTGTGATTGATTAAAATCAAAAGCAGTCATTAAACCAACATCATATTTTTCTTTGGCATAATTAAATGCTTCCTGTCTTGCTTCCAAAGTTGAAAGTGCCGATTCATAAGTTTTCAAAGCGCCTTTGGCATCGGTGATTGCTTTATAAACATTAGTTTCTAAATCCAGATTAGCCTGATCGAAAGCATTTTTGGTTCTTTCAAAGTTGACTTTACTTCGTTCCACATTATTTTTTGCAGAAAATCCATTTAATATTGGAACGTTTAGTTGCAATCCAAAGTTGTGTCCTTTGTTATTACTGAATTGTTCAAAAACCGGTAGCGGATTTGCAATTATTGGTGTTCCACTTCCATCAACCCCGACAATTCTATCAGAATAACTGGCGTTTGTACCAAAATTATAACCAAAAGACAAACTCGGCTGTAATGCGCCTCTTGCTATTTTAATATCTCTTTGCGCAATGTCTAAGTTACTTTGTGCAATTTTAATTTCGACTCTGACCTGCTTTGCTTTTTCAATTATAGCTTCCGGAGTTTCGGCCATTACCGGACTTTGCGTTGCTTCGATATCAACATCGGCAATGTCAAAATTTTGAAAATCTTCCAATTGAAGTAATTGCGCCAAACTCAGTCTTGAAATCAGCAGCGCATTTTCGGCAGCTACTACTCTTTGATTATCGCCAGCAATTGTTGCTTTCATATCCAATAAATCTCCCCTTGCAACTGAACCCGAGTTCACCAATTCCTGAGTTCTGTTTAATTGTTTTTCATCGAAAGTTAATTGCCCTTGTTGCACCTTTAGATTTTCTTTATTAAAAAGTATATCCAAATAAGCATTGGCAACATACAGTGAAATATCATCCTGCATTTTAGTCAGTTGGTATTGCGACGCCAGTTGTGCCATTTTTGCTCTTCGAAGACGATTTTGATTTTGCAAACCATTATAAAGAGTGACACTTGAACTCACACCAACCTGGGTATATTGTGTAGTTTGATTTTCTCTAACATTCGTAACCGGATTTGTATTGGCACCGATACTCCATGAATGTGAAATGCTGGTGTTTAAATTGGGTAGAAAATTTCCAATAGCTGATGATTTGTCAATGTTGGCTAATTTAATATCCAATTCAGATTGCTTGATGGATATGTTGTTTTTCAAGGCGTACTCTACGCATTCCTGAATCGTCCACTTTTTTTGTTGGGCTACGGAAGTAAATCCTAAAAGAAGAATAAAAATCAATGTAAATGCCTGTATACTTTTTTTCATACTAAAAACGG
>NZ_JBDSMB010000097.1:0-6523 GCF_039916025.1 Flavobacterium sp. | reverse complement strand
ATTTCTTCTCTGTTTTTTCTTTTTTAGACAATAAAACAACTCCAATCATAGCGACTAATAACAAGATAGAAGCAAACTCAAATGGAACCATATACTCGTTCAACAATACTTTTCCTAAGGTTTTTATAGATTGAAAATCTTCTCCGGAAGTGTCATATTCGCCAACAATCGTTTTAGAGTTGATGAAAATCGTTACTAAAACAACGCTCATCAATATAAAAACTGTAACTGCGCCAAGACGTGTGATTCTTGGTTTATGAACTTCGTCTTCCTTATTCAAATTCATCAACATGATTGTGAAAAGGAAGAGAACCATGATGGCGCCTGCATAAACAATCAGCTGAACCATTGCCAGAAATTGCGCGTTGAACATTAAGTAATGTCCAACAATTGAAACCATGCAAATCACTAAATAAATAGCGCTGTGAATAGGGTTTTTGCTATAAATCGTCAAAAATGCTGATGCTAATGTGATAGCCGATAAAAAGTAAAATATAATTGTTATAGATGACATTAGTTAGCGTTTTTAAGTTGAGCATTTTTCATTGCCATTTCTAAAGGCATCACCAATTTGTCTTTTCCAAAAATGAAATCTTCCCTGTCGTAACTGGCAGGAACCAACTCTTTTGAAATCGTTAAATAGATAGCATCTTTTGGACAAGCTTCTTCACACAAACCACAGAAAATACAACGCAGCATATTGATTTCATAAATCGATGCATATTTCTCTTCACGGTATAGCATTTCTTCACCCGGTTTGCGTTCTTCAGCCTTCATTGTGATAGCTTCCGCGGGACATGATAAAGCGCACAAGCCACAAGCTGTACAGTTTTCTCTGCCAAGTTCATCTCGTTTCAACATATGTTGTCCACGATAAACTGGGCTAAACTCACGTGTTTGCTCCGGATAATGGATAGTCGCTTTTTTTCTAAAAAAGTGTTTGATGGTAATTGCCAATCCTTTTACGATTGCTACCAGATATAGTCTTTCCCAAAAAGTCATTTCCTTATTGGAAACCTGTTTTTTTCTGCCGGAAAGCGATATGCTTTGTATTGATGCTGACATAATTTCTTTTCTTATTTAAAAGCCAGGATGCAAATTCCTGTTATAATAATGTTGAGAATCGAAAGCGGGATTAAAATTTTCCAGCCTAAGTTCATCAATTGATCGTATCTAAAACGTGGTATGGTCCAACGAACCCACATATAAAAGAAAATGAAGAAACATAATTTAATAAACAATGCTCCCATTCCTAAGATATTAGCGGCGTTAACACCAACATGATCTGTCATCCATTGCATTCCCGGATAGTTGTAGCCGCCGAAATAAAGAACAGCAATAATCGTTGACGAAATAAACATATTGGCATATTCGGCAAACAAATAGAATCCCATTTTCATGGATGAATATTCGGTGTGATAGCCACCAATCAACTCTGATTCACATTCTGCTAAGTCGAATGGTGTTCTGTTTGTTTCAGCAAAAGCACAAATCAAAAAGATTAAAAAACCAAGTGGTTGATAGAAAACATTCCAGTTCATTCCGGTTTGTTGCATCGAAATTTCTTTTAGGCTCAAGGTTCCTGTCATCATGATTAAAGCAATAACCGACAATCCCATCGCAACTTCATAAGAAACCATTTGTGAAGCAGCACGAACCGCACCCATTAAGGAAAACTTATTGTTAGATGCCCAGCCACCAATCATGATTCCGTAAACTCCAACAGAAAGTATCGCGAAAATGTATAACAAAGAAGCATCAAGATCAGTTGCCTGAAGATAGACTGTTCTTCCAAAAATCTCCAATTTGTCACCCCACGGAATTACAGCACTTGTCATCAAAGCGGTGCTCATCGCAATCGCCGGTCCAACAAAAAACAAAAATCTATTTGGAGTATTTGGTTCGAATTCTTCTTTGGCAAACAATTTCATTCCATCGGCAAGTGGTTGCAATAATCCACCCCAACCTGCACGATTTGGTCCAACCCTGTCCTGCAAAAAGGCAGCGACTTTACGTTCGGCCCATGTAGAATACATTGCCATTACCATCGTAAAGGCAAAAATCACCACAATAAAAATGCTTTTTTCTATAATAAAGGCACTATCCATTTTTCTTAGAATTTACTGGGTTACCGTCTATTTTTTCGTTGTATTCAATCTCAGACATACTGATTTTCTTGCGGTCGATATCTCGTCCCTGAAGAATTCCTTTTTCAGTAGCAATAACAACGCTGTCCGTTTTTCCGAAATATTTATTTTGATTGATTACTGAATCTTTTTCGAATTTTCTTGGTCCTTCAATTGTCCAATCTGCAACTTCTTTTTTGTCAAAACGACAGGTGTTGCAAATGAATTCTTCTACTTCGTGGAATTCATCTTTACGTGCGGTTACCCTTTGAATTTCGTTTCCGAACATCCAAACAGTAGTTTTTCCACAACATTTGTCACAATCTCTGTGTGCATCAAATGGTTTGTTAAACCAAACTCTGGATTTGAAACGGAAAGTCTTATCTGTCAAAGCACCAACCGGACAAACATCAATCATATTTCCGGAGAATTCATTGTCAATAGCAGCCGAAACACAGGTCGAAATTTGTGAATGATCACCACGATTCAAAACGCCGTGAACTCTTCCGTCAGTCAATTGGTCAGCAACTTCAACACAACGTTGGCAAACAATGCAACGGTTCATGTGCAATTGAATTTTGTCACCAATATCTTCTGGCTCAAAAGTTCTTTTATCTTCAATAAAACGCTGTTGTAATTTTCCGTGTTCGAAGCTTAAATTCTGCAAATCACATTCGCCAGCCTGATCACAAACCGGGCAATCTAATGGGTGATTTATCAAAAGAAATTCGGTTACTGCATTTCTGGCTTCCTTAACTCTGTCTGAAGCTTTGCTGGCCACTTCCATTCCGTCCTGACATCCTGTTACACATGATGCCATTAATTTTGGCATTGGTCTTGGATCGGCTTCGCTGCCTTTGGTTACATCCACTAAACAACAACGGCATTTTCCGCCGGTTCCTTTTAGTTTGGAATAATAACACATGGCTGGCGGAACAGATTCTCCACCAATCATACGAGCAGCCTGCAGGATAGTTGTTCCTGGCGCTACTTCAATTTCCTGACCGTCTATGGTTACTTTCATTTACCAATATTTAACTCCTACGGAGTATTTTTATTACTAATGTTTATTCTTTAGCCCCGATTGGAGCTAGCTGCCATGCAGCGCGGAAAGCGGGAAAATGGATGGCAAATATGCCCGAGCCATTCGCTCCTAATTATTTTAAACTTCTTGTTTTGCGATTAAATGCTTTACTTTTTCAAATGGCTCATTTACAAAGTGATCTCTATTTTTTATTTTTTCAGGGAAACGAATATGATATTCGAATTCATCTTTAAAGTGACGAATCGCAGCAGCCACTGGCCATGCAGCAGCATCACCTAAAGGACAAATCGTGTTTCCTTCAATTTTTGCCTGAATGCTCCATAATAATTCGATGTCTTCTTCGCGGCCTTGTCCGTTTTCGATTCTCCATAATACTTTTTCCATCCAACCTGTTCCTTCACGGCATGGCGTACATTGACCGCAACTTTCGTGATGGTAAAATCTTGAGAAATTCCAGGTGTTACGAACGATACAGGCTCGGTCATCATAAACGATAAATCCACCTGAACCTAACATCGAACCGGTTGCAAAGCCTCCGTCAGCCAAACTTTCGTAAGTCATCAAACGGTCTTCGCCTGCAGCGGTTTTGTAGATTAAATTCGCTGGTAAAACGGGTACAGAACTTCCTCCCGGAACCAAAGCTTTTAATGGTCTGTCGGTTTGCATTCCGCCACAATATTCATCCGAATTCATGAATTCGTATACTGATAATCCTAAATCAATTTCAAAAACACCTTGATTTTTGATATTTCCGGAAGCCGAAATTAATTTTGTCCCTGTAGAACGACCGATTCCGATTCCGGCATAATCAGCACCAGAATTGTTTACAATCCAAGGCACAGCCGCAATAGTTTCTACGTTATTTACCACTGTTGGATTTTGCCAAAGACCCATAACTGCTGGGAATGGTGGTTTAATCCTAGGATTTCCACGTTTTCCTTCAAGGCTTTCTATCAGTGCAGTTTCTTCTCCACAGATGTAAGCTCCGGCACCAATCTGAACATATAATTCCAAATCATAACCCGAGCCCAATATATTTTTTCCTAACCAACCGGCAGCTTTTGCTTCGGCGATGGCATTTTCTAAAATTTTGTAAACCCACATATATTCCCCACGAATGTAGATGTAGGATAGGTTGGCACCCAAGGCATAACTTGACGTAATCATTCCCTCTATTAAAAGATGCGGAATGTATTCCATTAAGAAACGGTCTTTGAAAGTTCCCGGTTCCGATTCGTCAGCATTGCAAACTAAATGTCTTGGTTTTCCTGATTTTTTGTCGATAAAACTCCATTTCATTCCGGCAGGAAATCCTGCACCACCACGACCACGAAGTCCCGAAGTTTTTACTTCTTCCACAACTTCATCCGGAGTCATTTTTTTCAGGGCTTTTTCAACCGAAGCATAACCGCCTTCTTTGCGGTACACTTCATAAGTTCTAATGCCAGGAACGTTTATTTTGTCTAATAATATTTTTCTTCCCATGATACTATTTATCGTGTAAAGTGATTTTTCCTTCTTTGCAATCAGTAATTAACTGATCGATTTTTGCTTCTGTCAAATGCTCCTGAAAGAAATCACCCAACTGTATCATTGGTGCGTAACCACAAGCACCAAGACATTCAACTCCACGAACTTCAAAAAGTCCATCAGCTGTTGGTTCACCAACGCCAACGCCTAATTTATTACAAGTGTAATCCATCAAATTCTCCACTCCATTTAAGCAACAGGCAGATGTTTGGCAGAATTCAAACATGTATTTTCCGATTGGTCTTTGATTGTACATCGTATAAAATGTCACTACTTCGTATACTTCAATCGGTTGTATTTCTAAAATTCCGGCTACTTTGTTTTGCAAATCAATGCTTAACCAATTGTCGTGAGCATCCTGAACTTCATGTAAAACCGGCAATAAAGCTGATTTTCTTTTGTCTGCAGGATAATGACTGATTAACTCATTGATGCGGGTCATCAAAGTGTCGGTTATGTTTATCTCTTGTGTGATATGTGATCTTTCCATTCTTATTATTTTAAATTTTGAATTATAAATTTTAAATGTTTTGAATAATTTAGAATTTAAAATTCATCATTTATAATTTCTTTTATGCGTCTAATTCGCCGGCAATTACATTTAAACTTGATAATATTACGATGGCATCGGATAACATTCCGCCTTTAATCATTTCAGTATAGGCTTGGTAATAGATATAGCAAGGTCTTCTGAATTTCAATCTGTAAGGCGTTCGGCTACCGTCGGTAATCAAATAGAAACCTAATTCTCCGTTTCCGCCTTCGACAGCATGATAAATTTCATCTACAGGAACCGGAACTTCGCCCATCACAATTTTGAAGTGATAGATTAAGCTTTCCATATTATTGTAAACATCTTCTTTTGGAGGCAAATAATAGTCGGGAACGTCAGCGTGAATTGGTCCTTCCGGTAATTTAGCTAAGGCTTGTCTGATAATACTCAAACTTTCCCAAACTTCAGCATTACGAACGCAAAAACGGTCGTAAGTGTCTCCAGATTTTCCAACAGGCACAATGAAATCAAAATCTTCGTAAGAAGAGTAAGGTTGGGCAACGCGAACATCGTAATCAATTCCGGCCGCGCGTAAATTTGGACCAGTTAATCCGTATTGCATTGCTTTTTCAGCTGTAATCGGACCAACGTTAACGGTTCTGTCTATAAAGATTCTGTTTCTTTCAAAAAGGTTTTCGAATTCTTTCCAGGCAACTGGAAAATCTTCCAGGAAAGTGTTTAGCAATTCAAATGCCTTTGGCGACCATTCTCTTTCGAAACCACCAATTCTTCCCATATTTGTTGTCAAACGAGCACCACAAATTTCTTCGTAGATTTCATATACTTTTTCTCTGAATTGGAATACATAAAGGAAACCAGTGTAGGCTCCGGTATCTACTCCAAGGATTGAATTACAAATCAAATGGTCTGTAATTCTGGCCAATTCCATTACAATAACTCTTAAGTATTGAGCTCGTTTTGGCACTTCAATTTCCAATAATTTTTCAACGGTCATCCACCAGGCCATGTTGTTGATTGGCGACGAACAATAGTTCATACGGTCAGTCAATACGTTGATTTGGTAAAACGGACGGTTTTCAGCAATTTTTTCAAAAGCACGGTGAATATAACCAATGGTTGGTTCAGCATCCAAGATTCTTTCGCCATCCATCAATAGAATGTTTTGGAAAATTCCGTGAGTAGCCGGGTGCGTTGGGCCAAGATTCAGGATAGAAAATTCACTTCCGTCTTCATTTCGGCTTTGCTCTATGACTTTAGCATAGCGATGTTCTGGTGGTAATAATAAATCTGACATCTATAATGTTGAAT
>NZ_JBDSMB010000096.1:0-31940 GCF_039916025.1 Flavobacterium sp. | reverse complement strand
CGCTGATGTAATGGCACCAAACGGAATCGATTTCAAATACCCAAGCTATGTTCAGGATATTATGGGCCCAATGTGTTTTGACTACGGATTTGGTCCGTTTCGCTGGGTTTGCGCATCAGGAAATCCGGAAGATTTAGCCAAAACTGATAAAATTGCCTGCGATGTTTTAGAAGAAATGATGAAAAATTCACCTACCGAAATTAAACAGCAAATGGCGGACAACATTCAATGGATAAAAGGCGCTCAGGAAAATAAATTAGTCGTTGGCTCTCAAGCCCGAATTTTATATGCCGATACAGAAGGAAGAATAAAAATCGCTGAAGCATTTAACAAAGCGATTGCTAATGGTGAAATTGGATATATCATTTTAGGACGCGATCATCATGACGTTTCCGGAACGGATTCGCCTTATAGAGAAACTTCGAACATCTATGACGGTTCCCGTTTTACTGCTGATATGGCAATTCAAAATGTGATTGGAGATAGTTTCCGTGGTGCAACTTGGGTTTCTATTCACAATGGTGGCGGTGTTGGCTGGGGTGAGGTTATAAACGGTGGTTTTGGTATGGTTCTTGATGGTTCATCGGACGCGTCAAGACGCTTAGAATCAATGCTTTTCTGGGATGTAACTAACGGAATTTCAAGAAGAAGCTGGGCCAGAAATGAAGGAGCGATATTTGCAATAAAAAGAGCTATGGAAACGCAACCTTTATTAAAAGTCACCATCCCTAATATAGTTGACGATTCGTTGTTTGATAATTAGAATTTTAGATTGGCTAGACTGACTTAGACCATTTAGAAAATCTAAAATATCTAATAATCTAAGAAGTCTAAAATTGTCTAAAAAATCTAAAATATGAAAACACTTAAATTTTTACCGTTACTCCTACTCTTTGTTTTGTCCTCATGCAGTTCTGTCAAAGTGAACTCTGATTATGACAAAAAAGTAGATTTTTCACCTTATAAGACTTTTGCTTTCCACAAGGCAGGAATTGACAAAGCGGAGATTTCCGATTTAGATAAGAAAAGAATTCTTCGCTCTATCGATGAAGCAATGACTTCAAAAGGTTTTACAAAAAGTGAAAATCCCGATCTATTGATTGCCTTTTTCACCAAAGAAAGAGAGCAGGTTAATGTTAACCAATACAATTCCGGTTGGGGTTATGGTTGGGGTTATGGCTGGAATCCTTATTTGTGGGGCGGAAACACTACAGTTTCAAGATATTCCGAAGGAACTTTATACATTGATATTATTGATGCCAAGAAAAAAGAATTAATCTGGCAAGGTGAAGGCGAAGGTGTTTTAACAAAAGACACCAATAAAAAAGATGAAGTCATCAAAGAATTCGTAACTAAAATTCTGGAACAATATCCACCGCAGAAGAAGTAAGCAGTGGTCAGTGTTCAGTTGGCAGATTACACGATATAAAAAAACGCAATCTAATCAAAAAATGAGATTGCGTTTTTTTATATCTATATGGTTTTCTAGCCCAGATTGAAGTGGCATCCTTTTTCTTTTTTAAGAAAAAGATAGAACGGAAAGCTGGAAACAGCTCCGAAAAAAAATAAGCAGTGATCAATAACTACTTAACGGAGCACTGAGCACTAATATCCCATCAACTCTTCCATCTTGACTTTTACCTTCTCAGCTGACGGAATCATCGTTTGTTCCAATGTACTATTCAATGGAATCGCCGGCATATTCTCAGAACCAATAACCATTACAGGAGCATCAAGATATTTAAAACATTTCTCCTGAATTAATCCGGCTAAGCTTCTCGCAAAAGAATTATTCGTTGGCTCTTCAGTAACTACCAAGCATTTCTTCGTCTTTCTCACCGAGTTCAAAATCGCTTCTTCATCTAACGGATAAAGCGTACGCAAATCAATAATTTCTACATTTTGTTTCATGTTTTCTGAAGCATTCAAAGCCCAATGAACTCCCATTCCGTAAGTAATCACCGAAATAGTTTCTTCTACTTCCTGTGCCCAGATTTCCTGAATGATATTGGCTTTGCCAAATGGCAATATATAATCTTCACTTGGTTCGTTGACTTTAGCATTATCAGTGCCTTTGACTTTACTCCAATACAAACCTTTATGTTCTAAGATCACTATAGGATTTGGATCGTAATAGGCTGCTTTCATCAAACCTTTTAAATCGGCTCCGTTGCTTGGATACGCAATTTTAATTCCGCGAATATTCGTCAACACACTTTCCACCGAAGAGGAATGATAAGGCCCGCCACTTCCATACGCACCAATCGGCACACGCAAAATCATGCTCACTGGCCATTTTCCATTTGTTAAATAACTTGAACGGCTCACTTCGGTAAACAACTGATTCAGGCCTGGCCAAATATAATCGGCAAACTGAACCTCAACAATCGGTTTCAAACCAACTGCTGACATTCCTACCGTTGAACCAACGATAAACGCTTCCTGAATTGGTGTGTTGAAGACGCGTTCGTCGCCAAATTTCTGCGCTAATGTAGCTGCTTCCCTGAAAACACCGCCTAAACGTCCGCCTACGTCTTGTCCGTACAACAAACATTCTTTGTGTGATTTCATCAATTCTTCTACCGCAAACAAAGCACAATCCACCATCACCACTTTGTCTTCGCGTTGTGGATTTCTTTCTCCAACTTCTTCTGTTATTGGCGTTGGCGCAAAATCATGCGTAAATAAATCTTCCGGTCTCGGATCTTCCGCAAGTTGTGCTTTTTCGAAATCAGCTTTGACTTTGGCTATAGCCAAATTTTCTATATTTTGAATTTCATCTGAAGTAAATCCGACTTCCAATAATTGTTTTATCAAAACCGGAAAAGGATCACGCGAATTTGCTTCTTCCAAATCATCCCGGTACCATTCCATACGAACACCAGAAGTGTGGTGATTCAGCAAGGGCACTTTAGCATGAATCAAAAAAGGACGACGTTCTTCCCGAATGGTTTTTACAACTTTTTGAACGGCTAAATAACTTTCGGTAAAATTGGCTCCATCAATTGAAATTGCTTCTATTCCGTGGAAACCTTTGGCATATTCAAACGCATTTTGCGCCCTGGTTTCTGCCGCATTGGCCGAAATATCCCAACCGTTATCCTGAACTAAATACAAAATTGGCAACTGTTTCAAAGCCGCCATTTGGAATGCTTCAGCAATTTCACCTTCTGTTACGGAAGCATCGCCGAGCGAGCAAACCACAAATGGTTTCTGTTGATTTTTATCTTCAATGCCAATGTTTTCTTTGTACCAAAATCCCATCGCTGCTCCAGTTGCCGGAATGGCCTGCATTCCGGTCGCTGATGATTGATGTGGAATTTTAGGCTTATCAGCATCTTTCAAACTTGGATGACAATAATAGGTTCTTCCACCCGAAAACGGATCGTCTCTTTTAGCCATCAACTGCAACATCAAATCATAAGGCTTCATCCCGATTCCCAATAGCATCGAATCATCGCGATAATATGGAAAAGCATAATCCTGTGGTAATAAATGCATTGCCATCGCAATCTGAATGGCTTCGTGCCCACGCGAAGTAGCGTGAACATATTTGGATACTATCTTAAAATTATCTTCATACAAAGTCGTCATTGCCTTAGCAGTTGCCATTGTTGAAAATGCTTTTTCGAGTATGTTTTTGTCTAACATAGTTTTATTTTTGTGAGCGAAAGGCTCGGGCATTATCAGGAGTCCGTGTTCCCGCTTTTCACACTACATGATAGTAGTTTCAATCGGGGCTAATTAGGAAACCATTTGAATACTTGTATCTTTATTTCGCCGCAACTAGCCAGCCAAATTTGTCTTCCAGCTCTTGTGTTTTAATTCCTTCTAAAGTATTCGCCACCATATCAGAAACCGGATTCTCAGCAGGGAATTTAATCGATAAATCTTTGTTGCCAATTTCTTCAATTCGTGCAATTCCTACTGCAGTTCCTGCACCAAACGCTTCTTCCAGGGTTCCGTTTTTAGAAGCTTCAATAATTTCAGTAATTGTTATTGGGCGTTCGATAACTTCATATCCTTTATCACGCAAAATGTCAATCACACTCATACGGGTAATTCCGGCCAAAATCGAACCGCTCAAATCGGGTGTAATGAACTTGCCTCCTATTTTGAAGAAAATATTCATTGTTCCGACTTCCTGAATGTATTCAAAATGTTGGGCATCCAACCACAACACCTGGTCATATCCTTTGGTTTTAGCATGTTCCGTAGGGCGAATCGCTCCGGCATAGTTTCCAGCGGCTTTAGCTTCTCCCGTTCCGCCATTTACAGCACGAACATATTTTCTTTCTGCATATAATTTGATTTTTTTGTGGAAGAAAGGTCCCGTTGGCGAACCCATTACAATAAATTTAAAACTTGTCGCCGCACGCATCCCGATAAAAGGTTCATCGGCATACATAAACGGACGCAAATATAAAGCGCTGCCTTCTTGTGTCGGAATCCATTCTTTTTCTATCGCGACGAATTGCTTTAAAGCTTCTACAAATAAATCTTCAGGAAACAATGGCATTCCCATTCGGTTCGCACTGAAATTCATTCGCTTCGCATTCTCGTCGGGACGGAATAATAGCGGTGTACCATCTTTGCCCATAGTAGCTTTCATTCCTTCAAAAATCGCCTGTCCATAGTGCAATGCCATAGCGGCAGGATGCGTCGGAATCAAAGCTAAAGGTTCAATTCTTGGATTTTGCCATTCGCCATTTTGGTAATCGCAAATAAACATATGATCCGAAAATCGGGTTCCCATAACGATGTTGTGAAAATCAACTTCACTCGCTTTTGATTGCGCTGCTTTCGTTATTTTAATTGAGTGTGTCATTACTTCTTGCATGATATTATAGAGTTGTGTTTGTGTCAAATTGTTCTAAATAATCGCCTACTTTTCGCAAAAATGAACCTCCTAAAAATCCGTCAACCACACGATGGTCAAAAGATAAAGAAAGAAACATCATACTGCGAATAGTTATTTCATCGCCTTTGGAAGTCGTAATGACTTCCGGACGTTTTTTAATTATTCCTAGTGCCAAAATAGCCACTTCGGGTTGGTTGATAATTGGCGTTCCCATTAAGCTTCCAAAGGTTCCTACATTGGAAATCGTGAATGTACTGCCTTGAATTTCTTCTGGTTTTAATTTGTTGTTTCGGGAAGCTTCAGCTAAATGATTTACATCTTTGGCTAAAGCTGCTAAATCTTTTTCATTGGCATTTTTTACTACCGGAACAATCAGATTTCCACTTGGCAAAGCTGTTGCCATGCCAACATTAATATCTTTATGGACAATGATATTTTTCTCATCCACCGAAACATTAATCATTGGAAAATCCTGAATCGCTTTCGCTACAGCCTGAACAAAAACTGGTGTGAATGTTAGTTTTTCGTTGTGTTTGGCTTGGAATTTACCTTTGTTTTCATTTCTCCAGTTCACCAAATTTGTCACATCGACTTCAATATAAGAAGTTACGTGTGGCGAAGTTTGTTTGGAATAGACCATGTGATCCGCAATCATTTTGCGCATGCGGTCCATTTCAACGATATGGTCTTTTCCTTCTACAAAATTGATTTTTGGTTTTGGATAAGAAGAAGTTGTCGGTTGTTGGTTGTTGGTTGTTGGTTTAGATTGAAGCGGATATTTTCTGTTTTTTAAATAATTGAAAATATCGCTTTTCTGAACTCGGCCATCAGTGCCCGAACCCGGAATGCTTTGTACTTCTTCAATCGACAGGTTTTCTTTCTGAGCAATGCTGATAATTAAAGGTGAAAGAAATGCGTCAGGATTCGACTTAGCTTGTATTTTTACTTCTGCTTTTTTCGTTTCAGTTGGCTGCTGTTTTACTTCTTGGGTTTTCCCAATAATTATCTTTTTCCCCGCAACATTTTCGTTCGAATCAATCAATGCCAGAACTTCTCCAACACCAACTACAGCATTTTTCTGAAAACGAATTTCTGTAATCGTTCCTGAAACTGGTGACGGCACATCGCTATCAACTTTATCGGTAGCGACTTCCACAATCGTTTCTTCAGCGTTCACAAAATCGCCTACGTTTTTCAACCAACTAATGATAGTTGCTTCAGAAATGCTCTCGCCCATTTTGGGCATTTTAAATTCTATTATTGGCATATTTTTTATTTATACAGACAGACAATGCAATGCATTGTCTCTACGGTTTTTTAAATTCTTCTAATGTTTTATAAAACGCTTCTTGTGTTGGTCGGTTATTTGGAATTTCTCGTAACGGCTCTACTGCTTTTAATGTCTCGTAACACTCTTTTGGCAATTGCTGATACAAAGCCGTTCCTTTTGTTTTCCAGTCAATCATATCATCTGAAACATCTTTGATAATTACGGCTGGATTTCCCACAACCATTTTCCGATTCGGAATGTCCATTCCGGCTTTGATAAAACTCAATGCTCCGATGATACATTCATCACCAACATTCACATCATCCATAATCACAGCATTCATTCCAACAAGACAATTGGCTCCAATATTCGCTCCATGAATAATGGCTCCGTGACCAATATGTGCTCCGGCTTTTAAAACCATACTCTTTCCAGGGAACATATGAATGGTGCAGTTTTCCTGAACATTGCAACCGTCTTCAATAATGATTTCGCCCCAATCGCCACGGATAGCAGCACCAGGCCCGACATATACATTTTTCCCAATAATCACGTTACCCGTAACCGCAGCCTGCGGATGGATAAAACTACTTTCGTGTATGACTGGGATGAACCCTTTGAATTCGTAAACCATGTTTTTATATTATAAATCTTGTACAGACGTTGCAATGCAACGTCTCTACGAAAATTTCTTTAACGTTTCTTTTGTAAAATCAGACAATACTAATCTTCCGCTGATAGCGGCTCTTTCGGCTAATAAATTGTCCCAATCCTCAGTGCCTCGCCAGAAAACCTTTTTCATTTCTACCATAGCTTCGGGATTGTAAGTACATAAATGTTTGGCAAAAGCCTGAACAGCTTCATCCATAGTTTCAATACTTTCGTAAACGCTGGCGTACAATCCTTTTTCTCTTGCCCAAGACGGTTCGTAAAACGTATTGGCATCAATGGCGATTTGTGACATGGCTGAAACTCCAATCTTTCTCTCGATTGCTGGTGACACCACAAATGGCCCAATTCCAACATTGAGTTCGCTCAACTTTATAGCGGCAAATTGTGTTGCCATGCAATAATCGGTTGAAGCAGCGATTCCTACTCCGCCTCCAACGGTTTTCCCTTGAATACGTCCGATGATGAATTTTGGGCATTTTCTCATGGCGTTGATGACATTGGCAAAACCCGAGAAAAATACTTTACCAGTAGCCGCATCGTTGATTGCCATTAATTCTTTAAAACTGGCTCCGGCGCAAAATGTCCGGTCGCCACCAC
Organism: Flavobacterium sp.; assembly: GCF_039916025.1. Lineage (GTDB taxonomy): Bacteria > Bacteroidota > Bacteroidia > Flavobacteriales > Flavobacteriaceae > Flavobacterium. The sequence goes on along the minus strand of NZ_JBDSMB010000096.1, from coordinate 24,540 downwards.
TTTTTAAAACAATCACTTTTACATCATTATGGTTGCCCATATTGGTAATGGTTTCTGCTAATTGTGCCAAAATATTGCCTGGCAACGAATTCTGTTCCGGATGGAAAAATTCAATCGTGGCGATATTGTTTTCTATGTTGTGTTTTACGTAGGCGTCCATTATATCTTTTTTTTTCTAGCCCCGATAGTAGTGGAAATCCTTTTGTTTTTTAAAGAAAAAAACAAAAGATTGCAACGGATAGCGGGAAATAGCTCCTAATTATTATAAAATTCCAAATTGCTCAAAATGATGATTCAAATGTTTTCTTTCGAGTAAATATGATTCGTATTTGTTCAATTCTCCAAAAACCATATTTTTTAAAACGGCGTCCGGATTTTCCTTGAAAAATGCTTTATAGGCTTCTCTTGCTTCTATAAATTTAGCTTTTGCTGTTTCAAAATCAGGATAAATCAAATCTTCCAGAACATCTTTTTTATAGGTTGGAAAAGCTGATTTTTTTGGAAACTTGTCAAAAGTATATAACGAATTATGCACTTTTTCCAATATCGTTTCGGGTGTAGCAATTTCAAAGTCCTGAATTTGACCTGACATTATTTTGTAACCAAGTTCCAAATGTTCCAACAAATGCTGTGGTGTTAAAATACCCCATTTTGGCTGTGAATCCTGTGCAAGCTTACTTAGAGATTCTTCAATTTTTTCATCGGTCATTTCGACGAATGTTTCTTGTTTTTTCTGTACCATTGTCAAAATTGTAGCAACAGCAACCAATTCGTTTTCGGCATCAAAAACCTCAACAAACCATTTTACAATACCGCTTGGATGCTCAGCAGAAGCTACATCTCTTTCGATTTTTTGCTTACAGGTCAGACGTACATAAACCGTGTCATTGTGGTACAACGGACGCAAAAAACGGCATTCTTCCAAACCGTAATTGGCGGCAACCGGTCCTTTGTTTGGATAAACAAATAATCCAGCGGCGGCGGCTAAAATGAAATAACCGTGAGCCGTTCTTTTCTTGAAAATACTTCCGTCAAGCGAGGTAATATCCGTATGCGCGTAGAAATGATCCCACGTTAAATTGGCAAAATTGATAATATCGGTATCCGTGATGGTACGCTTGTGTGTTTTTAAAGACATGCCCGGCTGAATGTCTTCCCAATGGTATTGGAAAGGATGTTGAGTAGCTTCTTTATATTTGGAATTCGGCTGATAAATGCCTGTGATTTCGGTTAAAGTGGTTGGTGAACCTTGTACGGCGCAACGTTGCATATAATGCTTGATTCCTCGAACGCCGCCCATTTCTTCTCCGCCTCCGGCACGACCCGGACCACCGTGAACTAACAACGGCAACGGCGAACCATGACCAGTACTTTGCTTTGCGTTTTCTCGATTCAGCACCAAAATTCTTCCGTGATGTGTAGCGGCATTGATGACATACTCTTTGGCAATTTCATCTGAATTGGTTACGATAGAAGATACTAACGAACCTTTCCCCAGTTTGGCTAATTCGATGGCTTCGTCTAAAGTTTTGTATGGCATTATCGTTGAAACCGGACCGAAAGCTTCTGTTTCGTGAACGGCAATATTTTTGAATGGATTGTCTTCGCGTAATAGCATTGGGCTAATAAAAGCGCCTTTACCATCGGCTCCGACTAAAGTTAATTTATTAAAATCACCATAAACAATGGATGCTGTTTTGGTGATTTCACTAACTCTGCTTTTTACTTCTTCCACTTGTTCTTTGCTGACCAAAGCGCCCATACGGACTTCTTTTAATCTTGGATCGCCAATGGTTACTTTATCTAACGCTTTTCCAAGGGCGATTTGAACATCTTCTATTAAATTTTCCGGAACAATCATACGACGGATTGCTGTACATTTTTGACCACATTTCACTGTAATTTCGCTTCGTGCCTGGTTGATGAACAAATCAAATTCCGGAGTTCCCGGAACAGCATCAGCGCCAAGTATGGATGCGTTTAACGAATCAGCTTCCATGTTGAAAGGCACGGCTTCGTTGATGATTCTTGGATGTGATTTCAACATTCTTCCAGTTGTAGCAGAACCTGTAAACGTTACGACATCCTGGCTTTCAACTGTATCAATTAGTGTATTGGCCGAACCACAGATTAATTGTAAAGCGCCTTCGGGTAAAATATTGGAAGCGATGATTTCTCTAACTACGGCTTCGGTTAAATAAGATGTTGATGTGGCTGGTTTTACGACTGCCGGCATTCCGGCCATCCAGTTTACTGCACATTTTTCCAGCATTCCCCAAATTGGGAAATTGAACGCATTGATGTGAACAGCTACGCCTCGTTTTGGAACCAAAATATGATGCGCCATAAAACGTCCGCCTTTGGACAAATCGATTGGGTCGCCTTCTACGTGATAGGGTTGGTTTGGAAATAATTTACGCAACGAAGCATTAGCAAACAGATTACCAAATCCACCTTCGATGTCAATCCAACTGTCGACACGTGTTGCTCCGGTTCTATAACTGATTTCGTAGAATTGTTCTTTGCGTTTGGTTAAATAAAGTGCCAAACTTTTAATCATATTTCCGCGTTCCTGAAACGTCATTTTGCGGAGTTTTTCACCGCCTTTGGTTCTTCCGTAATGAAGGATTTCACCAAAGTCCAAGCCTTGCGTTGAAGCATGGCCTACAATTTCTCCGGTTACCGAATCGAATAACGGAACGCCTTCTCCGGCTCCTGATGTCCAATTTCCTAATATGTAGTTTTGTATTTTGCTCATTTTATCAATATGTCGCTCCCGATGGAGCCTTATTTTATTATTTTATCCTTTGGCTAAAGCCAAAGGCTATTCAGCTACACGTTCAATAATTGCTGCGTAGCCTTGTCCGACGCCAATACACATTGTAATTAATGCGTATCGTTTTCCTGTAATTTGTAATTCTAATGCCGCGGAATACGCTATTCGTGCTCCCGTAACTCCCAATGGATGTCCAATAGCAATCGAACCACCGTTTGGATTTAATCTTGGGTCGTTATCCGCAATTCCCCAAGCTCTTGTGCAGGCTAAAGCTTGTGCAGCAAATGCTTCGTTCAATTCGATGATGTCGATTTGATTTAATGTTAAACCAGCTTTGGCTAACGCTTTATTCGTTGCTTCTACCGGACCAATTCCCATGATTCTTGGTTCAACGCCAACTACGGCAGAACTTACTATTCGGGCTAATGGTTTTAAATTATATTTTTTCACTGCTTCTGCAGAAGCTATGATTATGGCGGCGGCTCCATCATTCAAGCCTGAGGCATTTCCGGCTGTAACGCTTCCGTCTTTTTTGAAAGCGGGACGCAATTTGGACAAGCCTTCTAAAGTTGTGTTTGGTTTTACAAATTCGTCTTTGGAAAATACCATTGGATCGCCTTTGCGTTGTGGAATTTCTACCGCAACAATTTCTTTGGCTAATCTTCCTGAGTTTTGTGCGGCGGTAGCTTTCATTTGACTGTTCAAAGCGAAAGCGTCCTGATCTTCTCGGGAAATATTGTGGATTTCTACTAAATTTTCTGCGGTTTCTCCCATGGCATCCGTTCCGTACATCGTGTTCATTTTCGGATTGATAAATCTCCATCCGAAACTGGAATCATACATTTTTGAGTCGGTTCCGAAGGCGGCTGATGGTTTGGAAACCACTAATGGTCCACGAGTCATATTTTCGATTCCGCCTGCGATAAATACATGTCCGTCACCAGCTTTGATAGCGCGGTTGGCATGAATTATCGCTGATAATCCTGAACTGCACAGACGGTTTACGGTTTCTCCGGGAACGGTATATGGTAATCCTGCCAAAAGCAAAGACATACGCGCCACATTGCGGTTGTCTTCTCCGGCCTGGTTAGCACAACCCATAATGACATCATCATAAGCTTCTTTAGGAATATTTGGATTTTTATCGGTTACGGTTTTGATAACCAATGCGCCTAAATCATCGGGTCGAACCGCTGATAAAGTGCCTTGGTAACTTCCGATTGGAGTACGGACTCCGTCTATGATGTATGCTTCCATTTTTTAAGTATGAATTATAAGTTATGAATTATGAGTTCTTAACTTGTAAATTTTATTTATCAATTCGTTGGCTCTTTAGCCCCGATCTCGTCATTGTTGGAGCTCTTGACTTGTTGATTAAACAAGTTAAAGCGACTGACGAGAGCGGGAATTACCATTACTGGAACTGCCCGAACCATTCGCTCCTGACTTCGATCCTTCAACTACGCTCAGGACTGGCTTACTCAGTCAGAAATCATTCTTCCCATTCTTTTGCGGTTCTGTAGACGACGCCTTTGAACAGTGCCACCATTTCATCACCGCGTTTGACTTCGATAATATTGAAGCCTAGTTTATTATTTACTTTTTCGATAACGGATTCTGCTACCAGATAATCGCCTTCGTTTACCGCTTCTATATGGTTGATTGACGTTTCGATGGAAACGGCGAACCTACCATGGGTGTTAGTTGCGAATCCAAAAGCCGTATCAGCCAGGGAATATGTGATTCCGCCATGCGCTTTGTTCATACTGTTGAGCATTTCTTTGCGAACGGTCATGGCCACTTTGCAGCGACCGATTTCACATTCGAGAATTTCGATGCCCAGCCATTGGCTGTAAGCGTCAAGGCTTAGCATTTTGTATGGTATTTTGGTGCCTTCCATTTAGAAAAAGGTTTTTTTGTCTTTACTCATTCGTCTTAAAATCGGGCTGCAACGGTAGCGGTCTTCGTGATACTCGTTGTATAAAGCATCCAGTTTTTCCACACACCATTTGATTCCTAATTCGTCTGCCCAGGCTAGTAATCCTTTCGGGTAATTTACACCTTTGGTCATAGCATTGTCGATATCTTTTGCAGAAGCTATATTTAAAAATAAGGCTTCGGCGGCTTCGTTGACGAGCATAACAATTACGCGTTCGAAGATGCTTTGTGAGATTGCTTCGTTCCTCGCAATGACATCTTCAGTTGGTTTTGAGATTGCTTCATTCTTCGCAATGACATCATAGTTATAAAAACCTCTTCCTGATTTTCTTCCAAAGAAACCAGCTTCTACTAAACGTTTTTGTGTGAATGACGGTTTGTATCTTGGGTCAAAATAGAATGCGGTAAATACGCTTTCCGTTACCGTATAATTGACATCGTTTCCGATAAAATCCATCAGTTCAAATGGCCCCATTCGGAAACCACCAATCGTTTTCAAACTCCAATCGATAGTCGCAAAATCGGCTACACCTTCTTCGTACATTCGCAAACTTTCGCTGTAAAATGGTCGTGCTACCCGATTAACTATGAATCCTGGTGTGTCTTTGACAACAGCAACTGTTTTTTTCCAATCGGTTATGGTTTGTATCGTAGTTTTCAAAACTTCCTCGCTGGTTTGCACGGCTGGAATAATTTCGACCAATTGCATTAACGGCGCTGGATTGAAAAAGTGAATTCCGATGACGCGTTCCGGTTTTTCACAAGAAGCAGCTATGGAAGCAATTGATAATGACGATGTATTGGATGCTAAAATGGTTTCAGGCGAAACATAATTTTCGAGTTCCGAAAACAATTTTCTTTTAATATCTGCATTTTCGACTATGGCTTCGATAACCAAATCGGAATGTGATAGTTCGCCTAAAGCGTGAACATAGGCAATATTTTGGGTGATTCGGAATTTTTCACTGGAATTGATTTTGCCTTTTTCCACTAACTTGGACAAAGTGATTTCTAAACCCGATTTGCTTTTGGACAGGGCATCCTGGTTGGTGTCGTAAATTTTTACTTCACAACCGGCTGTGGCGGCTACTTGGGCAATTCCGCTTCCCATCGTTCCCGAACCTATTACTGCTACTATCATTTAGACTTCTTAGATTTTTTAGACATTTTAGACTTCTTAGATTTTCTAATAAGCTATATTAATTTCCTTTAAATTCGGGGGTTCTTTTTTCTACAAAAGCAGTTACGCCTTCGCTATAATCGTCTGACGAACTGGCTTCTATTTGCAAGTCGCTTTCTAAAGCCAACTGTTGTTCTAATGAATTGGTCATTGATTGGTTTAGTAATCTTTTTGTTAAGCCTAATGCTTTTGTTGGCATTTGAGCCAAAGTAGTTGCTAAGGCTTTTACTTCTTCTTCAAATAATCCGGTTGGGAAAATTTTGTGAATCATTCCCATATTTACTGCTGCTTCTGCGGTTACCTTGTCGCCCAACATCATCAAAGCACTTGCTTTTTGGAATCCGATTAATCTTGGTAAGGAAAACGTCCCGCCACTGTCGGGTACTAATCCAATTTTGCTGAATGCCTGTATAAAACTTGCATTCTCGGAAGCAACTACAATATCGCAAGCCAAAGCAATATTGGCTCCGGCTCCTGCAGCTACTCCGTTTACGGCAGCTATTATCGGTTTTTCTATTGTTCTGATTTTTTGAATAATTGGATTGTAATGTTCTTCCAGAATTTTTCTAAAGCCTGGATTTAATTCAGGAGAAGTGACTTCTTTTAAATCCTGTCCGGCGCAGAACGCTTTTCCGTTTCCGGTGATTACGATGGCGCGCACTTTAGCATCACGGTTACAATCGTCCAGTTTATTTTGTAATGACAAAGCCATTTCCCGGTTGAAGCTGTTAAAAACCTCTGGTCGATTAAGTGTAATCCACGCGACGCTATTTTCAATTTTGATTTCTATTGAGTTGTTACTCATACTTGTTTATTTTAAACATTTGAAGTAGTCAAAAGGTTCCAGACAATCTTCACACTGAAAGAATGCTTTGCAGGCTGTGGATCCGAACTGACTGACTAATTTGGTGTTCAATGAACCGCATTGCGGGCATTTCACTATTTTTTTATTCCCTAACAATGCTTCTTTATCAGCTTCTGCTGATAGTGGGGAAGCAATCCCATATTTTTCTAAAGCTGCCCTGCCTTTAGGTGTAATCCAATCGGTGGTCCATGCTGGAGATAACACTAATTTTATGTTGGCTTGAAATCCTTTTTCCTGGAATGCTTTTTTAATATCATCACCAATCACATCCATTGCGGGACAACCGCTGTAGGTTGGTGTAATTTCAACCTCAACTACATTATTCACTACTATTGCCGAACGCACTACACCCATTTCTACAATGGAAAGTACCGGAATTTCCGGATCGGATACTGTTTCGAGGATATCGAAAAGTTGTTGGTCAATATGAAGTTCTGTTGTTGTCATTTTACCAATTCATGTTTGGATATGTACGTTGCATGTATTGTAAATCGGACAATAAATAGCCCATATGCTCACTGTGAATTCCTTGTTTACCTCCTTTTTGGAAGTATTCAATGGTTGGTGTTTCCAAAGTAGCTTCTTCTAAAATGGCATTTATTTTTTGGTAAAAACCAGTTTTTAAAAGCGTCACATCCACACCAATTGCTTCTGTAACCATAGCTTTATCGGCATCCGTTTGGTGGAATAATTCGTCCGTATAAATCCACAAATCGTTCATTGCTGTTTGGATTCGGTTGTGGCTTTCTTCACTACCATCACCTAATCTTTTAATCCAATCGGAAGAGAAACGCGTGTGGTATAAAACCTCTTTAATACTTTTTTTTGCAATTGCCGAAAGCATTTCATCTTTACTGTTTTGCAATTCTTCGAGCAAAGCCAAATGAAAAATGTCAAACAAAAATTGTCTTGTGATGGAATACGCAAAATCGGTATTTGGTTGTTCGACCAATAATACATTTTTGTATTCTCTTTCCAAACGTAAGAAAGCAATAGTATCTTCGGTGACATCTCCGCCTTGTAATTGTGCAGCGTATTGATAGTAACTACGAACTTGCCCTAGTAAATCGAGAGAAATATTGGTCAATGCAATGTCGGTTTCCAAACTTGGACCATGCCCACAAAGTTCACCCAAACGTTGTCCTAAGATTAAGGCGTTATCAGCGATTCCGTATATGTATTGTACTAAATTGTCTTTCATCTTACATGTGTTTTAATTCGTCCGGAAGTTCATAAAACGTAGGATGACGGTAGACTTTATCTTTTGCCGGTTCAAAAAGGGCTGCACTGTCTTCCGGGTTTGATGCGGTAATTTGAGCCGATGGAACAACCCAAATACTTACGCCTTCCATTCTGCGTGTGTAAACATCGCGTGCATTTTCTAGTGCCATCGTAGCATCGCTTGCGTGAAGCGAACCGCAATGACGGTGTTCTAATCCGTTTTTACTTCTGATAAATACTTCCCAAAGTGGCCAGTTTTTCATAATCTTAAATTTGTTGTCGGTTGTCGGTTGTCGGTTGTCGGTTTAAAAACTGAGAACTGATAACAGACAACTATTTATACTGCTCTTTCTAATTCTTTATTTACTTGTTTTTCGGCATAAGCCATGGCTGCATCACGAACCCATTCGCCATTGCTCCAGGCTTTTTTACGAGCGTCAATTCTCATTTTATTGCATGGCCCGTAGCCTTTTACCACCTGCCAGAATTCGTCCCAATCTAAATCACCGAATTCGTAATGCTTGGTTTCTTCGTTCCATTTCAAGGTTGGGTCCGGAATCGTTAAACCAATCATATCGGCTTGTGGAACTGTTTGATCCACAAATTGCTGACGCAGTTCGTCATTCGTTCTGCGTTTCAGTTTCCATTTCATTGATTGTTCTGTGTGAACGGAAGCTGCGTCTGTTGGTCCAAGCATCATTAAAGATGGAAACCACCAACGATTCAGTGCATCTTGCGCCATTGCTTTTTGTTCCTGAGTTCCTTCTGCCAATGTCATCATAATTTGAAATCCCTGACGCTGGTGGAAACTTTCCTCTTTACACACACGCACCATGGCGCGGGCATAAGGTCCAAATGATGTTGCGCATAACGGCACTTGGTTTATAATTGCAGCTCCGTCTACCAACCAACCGATGGCGCCCATATCGGCCCAAGTCAGTGTTGGATAATTGAATATGCTGGAATATTTGGCTTTTCCTGAATGCAGTTGTTCATATAATTCTTCGCGGGAAATCCCTAAGGTTTCGCAGGCGCTGTATAAATACAAACCGTGGCCCGCTTCGTCCTGGATTTTGGCCAACAACGCTACTTTTCTTCTTAGCGAAGGAGCGCGTGTTATCCAATTTCCTTCAGGCAGCATGCCGACAATTTCGGAGTGTGCGTGTTGCGAAATCTGTCGAATGTGCGTTTGACGGTATTTTTCGGGCATCCAGTCTTTGGGCTCGATTTTTTCGTCTCGGGCGATTCGTGCGTCGAATTGTTCTTCTAAATTCTTAATTTCTATTTCTGACATAATTTTTGAGTAATTAGTCGTTAGTAATTAGTGATTAGCCTTTTAACTTTTCACTTGTTTTATTCCTTTAGTTTCTTTTTTAGCCCCGATTACCTCACTTAACTTCTATTTTTTTATAGGTTTTCGGTGAATACTTCGCATTTGCAGCTGGCTACCATGTAGCGCGGAAAGCGGGAATATGGATGGCAAAAATGCCAGAACCATTCGCTACTGATATTCATCAGCATAAATCCAAATTATCCTCCGAAATCGACCACAATCTTTTTGGAAGTCGGAACTGCCTGGCAGCTTAGTATGTAATTTTTGGCCACTTCAGTCGCATCTAATGCATAATTCACTTTCATTTCGGCGGTGCCTTCTACGATTCTGCATCTGCACGTGCTGCAAACTCCACCTTTACAGGCGAATGGCAAATCGGCTCCGGCGGCTATGGCGCTGTCGAGAATGTTGTCAAAACCTTCGTCCATAATATAATGGAATTCTTTTCCGCCATCGATGATGGTTACTTCGGTTCCGTCGACTTTTTTCTCTACTATTTTGCTTATTCTATGTTTATCTTCTTCTGACATTCCGGTGTTAAAAAGTTCGAAATGTATTTTTTCTTTGGGCAATCCTGCGGCTGTTAATTCGTCGCGCAACAGATAAATCATTTGTTCCGGACCGCAGATAAAGCAATCGTCTGTGGATGGAATGTCGATGATTTTTTCGGTTAAGATTTGGAGTTTTTCTTTGGTAAACCTGCCGTTCAAAAGTTCGATGTTTCGGTGCTCTTTGGTTAAGAAATGAAAGATTTCAAAACGCCCGAAATATTTATTTTTGAGTTGCTCAATTTCCTCTTTAAAGATAATTGATTTTACGGTTCGATTGAGATAAAACAGTTTAAAAGTGCTGTTTGGCTCGGCTGCCAAATGCGTTTTGATGATAGAAAGAATCGGTGTGATTCCGCTACCGGCTGCAAAGGCAATATAGTTTTTGGCTTTTGTTGCATTAACTTCTGTGTGGAAAGCACCGTGTGGTGCTATTAAGTCTAGTGAATCTCCTTTTTTCAAAGTATCATTTACAAAACCTGAAAATACACCTTCGTTGATTTTTTTAACGGCTATTTGCCATTTATTTTCCATTGGGCTGGAGCATAACGAATAAGAACGCCTTTCGTCTTTACCATCAATATGGGTTCTAACCGTTAGATGCTGGCCTTGTGTGAATTGGAATTCTTCCTGCAAATCGGCCGGAATATCAAAGGTTATTACCGAACAATCCTTGGTTACTTTATAAACATCTGCGACTTTAATGCTGTGAAATTTTGCCATAAATTCAATTTAGAACAAAACTAACAACTGTTAGTTTGCTATGCAAAATTAAGCAATAATTATTAAAAAGTTACGATAACGTTTGAAAAATTAACAGCCGCTGATTATCAGCCAATTAATCCATTACAATTCCGTTTAATAAAACCTGAATCATATTGGATTTGAGGACTTTTGGGTCGGGGCTTTTTTTCTTTCCATACCAAAGATAAAGCGTACGTAGTGTAGAAAGTGTCGAGAAAATAATTACTTCAAGATTAAGGTTTTTGATTTCACCATCGGCAATTCCTTTTTTGATAATGGTGCGGAAATTTTCTTCGTAATCTTCTCGCATTTTGATGAAATAAGTCAATTGCTCATCCGCCAAATGCATCCAATCGTTATTCAGACATGCGAGCGCATTGGCATCGACAAGGGTAATATCAATATGAAGCTGAATGATTTTTTCAATTTTTTTGATAGTGCTTTCATCGGAACTTACGACTTCGTCCATAGTTTGGGTGAATTCTTCGGCGATTTCGATGATAATTAAAACGAGGATTTCCTGTTTGGATTTGATATGATTGTACAAACTTGCCGCTTTGATATCCATTGCTTGTGCGATATCGCGCATGGTTACGGCGCTATATCCTTTCTCTTTGAAAAGCTTGGCGGCTACGGCAATGATTTCGGTTTTTCTGTCGGTAATTTTCATAATCAGTTCAAATATAAAATTATTTCTAAACTGATTGTTGAATTTAACGCATAAGCATTAAATCAGATTGTTATTTTTGGCTTTTTGAATTGCTTCGAGTTTGTTATGCACCTGAAGTTTGGTGTAGATATTCTCGATATGTTTTCGAACTGTAGAAGGCGATAAGAAAAGATTATCGGCAATGATGTTGTAATTTAATCCTTTACTCAATTGTTCCAGAACCTCAATTTCTCTTGTGGTCAATTTGATTTCTTCATCACATTTTTGTTCGAAGTCAATTGGATTTCGCAATAGTTTCAATGTTTTCAAAGCTATTGAAGGATTCATGGCTGCGCCGCCATTTAGTGTTTCGATTATTCCCTGATGCAATTCTTTTGGATTTACTTCTTTTAACAAATAGCCATCGGCTCCAGCTTTTATCGCATTAAAAATGTTCTCATCATTATCAAAAACGGTAAGCATGATGATTTTGATTTGCGGATATTTTGACTTGATAATCTGTGTAGCTTCAATACCATTGCAATTTGGCATTTCAATATCCATCAGGATTAAATCAATGTTTTTATTTTGCTCTAATTTCTGCTGAATTTCATTTCCATCGATAGCTGTAAATTTTAGAACTAAATCGTCAAAAAAAGACAACTTTTCAGCAGCTGCTTTTTGCAAAAAAACATTATCATCTACTACGGCTATTCTGATGGACATATTTGAATAAGTTATATACCAAAGATGGCTAATTTTTTTTAAGTTAACATACTCATTTTAAAAAAAGTCCTTTTCAAACTTATGATTTAGCTTGAATAAACCACAGAATGAAAAGGACAACAATAAAAACAACCTAAGTTATTTTATGATAAACATCAATACCACTTGATGAAACAAATTTGGCGAGATAATTTGACAAAAAAAATACGGCAGATGCCGTATTTAAGTCATTATTTTTAAACCCTTATGGCATTTTATTCTTCAGTTTGATGATTATTTCGGTGCCTTTAGCATCATTTGTGACAAAATCTATTTCACCCTGAATGTCATGAATTCTCTTTTTCATATTATTTATTCCGTTACCCAATTCAATTTTGCCAATATCAAAGCCTTTTCCATCGTCAATAATTCTTATAATCACCGTATGACTTTTTGATTTAATATCAATCTTTATATTATGGGCTTCGGCATATTTAATGCTGTTATTTATGGCTTCCTGAATCGTTCTGTAAATATTCATTCCTTGAATTGAAGTGAATTTTATATCTTTTAATTTATCTTCAATTTGGAACGAAAACTGAATTCCTTCTTTGGCTTCTTTGGCTTTATCAATAAAATTGTGAATTCTCGTTTGTAAATCTTCCAATGCTATTTCACTGCTGTTCATTGCCCAAATTGTATCCCGAAGTTCTATTATAGTCGACTTCGCGAAATTACTGATGCTCGAAATTTTATCATCCAGTTTGGAATTTTGAATTTCAAAAGCATACTTAATGTTATCGACCGACGAAATAATAAACGTGAGTTGCGAACCAATATTATCATGCAAATCCCTGGATATTTCAAGTCGTTGCTCCTGCAGTTTGTTTTGGGTTTCGATTTTGCTGATAGCAGATTTGAGCTCAAACTCCTGTTCCTGTTGCTTGTTTTTGAGATGCTGTTGACGATAAACCAAATAGATAATTATCAGCAACGCTATAGATATCAACCCTAAAATAAGAAACTGTGTTTCCTTTTTCTTTATTTTCAACTCACCAATGGCTATTTCGGCTTTTGATTTTTGCAGGAGTTTTTCTTTTTTCTCTGTTTGGTATTTAGTTTCTAACTCGGCTGTTTGCTTAACCGTATTATTTACGAGTAATTGTTCATTTACTATCGCCAACTTATTGACGTAATATTTCACGCTGTCTGTTTGATTTAGATTGGAACAAACGATTACCAATGAATTATAATTTATTTGCAGTTTATCACTGAGGTTTCCTGTTTCGTAAACTTTTTTCGTCGACAATAGTAGTTTCTTTGCTTCCGTAAATTTTTTGGCAGTGATATATTCTTTAGCCAGATTTAAATCAAAATTCGCTTTGTCTAAATTTGAATTTAACGCTTCTCTTGCTTTCTTTGATTTCTGAAAAAATGCCAGTGCATCTTTAGACTTTTTTTGTTCGGTTTTAATAGTAGCAATATTATTGAATCCGCTGGAAATCCCCTTATTATTGCCAACAGCGGTGCAGGCTTTGACACTTTTATTATAGCAATTTAAAGCATTCAGAGTATCATTCATCTGAAGATATACATTGCCTAAATTCAAACAAGAAACGCACAACTGATCGGTAAAATTATTGCTTTCCTGATATTTTACTACATCGCTTATGTATTGCAATGCTTTTGGATAATTTTTTAATTTAAGAAGAATTAAACCAATATTGCCTTTTGTAATGCTACTGTTTTTTTCGTCTTTTGTGCTTTCAAAATAATTTAAAGCTTCTAAAAAAGAAGCCATTGCCGGCTTATATTGTTCTGTTTTTTCATAGATATTCGCCAGGTTATTATTGATTTTTGCCAAGCCTCTATAATCGTTTCGCAGCTTTCTGATTTTATAAGCCGAGAGATAATTTGTCTTTGAATTTTGAAAATCGCCCTTCATAAAATACACCGCTCCAATATCGCTGTATACTTGAGCCAACAATGTGGAATCGCCTAATTTTTGAGATTCACGAATAGCTTTACCACCATAATTCAAAGCAGAATCGGTAGCAATTTTAGAATAATACCACGTTAAATCAGAATAAATCGCTGCTGTTTTTTTAGCATCAGGATTTGCTTTTAAATCCTTTTTTAAGCCATCAATAATATCCTGAGCATTTTGGGATTTTACAGTTTGAGATAAGAATACCAAGAAAAATAAAAGTAATGTTTTCTTCATGCGACAGATTTATAGGATAAATATATTAAAAATGTTAAAATAACAAGTTAATACATTCATTTTCTTGGATATAAACCTTCGATCAAGTCGAGATTCAGTTCGTAAATTTCTTTGTTGAGAGTAGAATTGATATAATTTAATTGTTGCTTTAACTCCTCCGACATTTCTAATTGCTTGTTTTGGAGCTTTTGTTCATTACCTAATTGCACAATAAAATCTTCTAAAAATTTTACTCTGGCACGGAATTTTTGTCTGTCCAACTGGATTTTATTAATTAAATAAATAATAAATATCAAAAACAAAAAAGTCATTAGGGCTAAAACATTTGTCATCTTTAAAATTAAATTTATTTGTTCTTAAACAAACTTTTTTTAGAAATTGGGATGCTTTTCAAAACATTGCTTCCATCGGTAAATGAAATGAAGTATAAAAGCTCATTTTTCTCATCATAAAATGGCAAACCATCAAATTCATTTGTATTAATCCTGCTTCCAAGATTAATTGGCTCTGACCAGTTTTTCCACGAATCATCCAATCGGTAAGAAACATAAATGTCAAAATCTCCATAACCGCTGAATCCGTTACTGCTGAACAGCAGGGTTTTTTGATCCGAAAGTAACTGTGGCATACCTTCATCTGCACCCGAATTAATTACTTTACCCATATTTTGTAAAAAACCATAGTTTCCGTCTTCTTTTTGATCTGCAAAATATAAATCGGTTCCACCTTGCGTAAAATCTGTTTCAATTCCAACGATAAAAACTTTCGCATCAGCTGTCATCGTAGCATCTGAAGTGTCTTCATAGTTATTATAAGCAGTAACTTTTATTGTATTTGCCGCTTCATAATTACCATTTTTGTTTAAAAAAAACTGATAACCTGTTTCACCTGTTCCTTTGTTATACCCATTTCCACCTTTTAAAAGAAAATCAGAATTAGCTAATTCAACATAATTATAAGAAGTCCCAGTATTTAAAGTAGTTTCCAACGTTTTATTTCCCCAGCTGCCATCTGCTTTTTTTGAAAAAGAGTAAATCAATTCGTTGTCATTCTCTACGGCTGTGATATACATTTTCTTGCCTTCATTGGTTATTGATGGATTTGTTGGTGTTATTCCGTCTAAGACTATTTGTGTTGAAGGAAGCAGTTTCTCAAAAGCTTCGTTTGTATTTATTGTGGCCTGAAGTGGTGTTTCTGAATCAGAAATACCAATAGCATCAATTTGCTTTTGTCCTGGAAGCAAAGAAAAATTAAAATCTACTCTAACGGCAACAACGCCCGAAACAGCGCTTTCTAAAATTACATTTTCAATTCCCGGATTAAGCACATCTGGTGCTTCCTGAATTTTTCTCCTTTTGCGTTTGTAATAATACTTTCTGTCAGCAGGAATTGAACCTCTGAAAGTCGGTGTTTTATAATTTATGTTTCGGGACCAAACAGTTTGATATTTTCCCGAACCATTATCAACGGCAATTCTGGAAACACAGCCTGTATTTAGATTTTCGAAGACAGCAACTTGTTTTACCGTTTGTGGTTTTTCAAAACTCACTTCAACGAATTCTCCATTCAGTGCATTTTTTGGCGTCCATGCATTTGGGCTGCTTCCTGCCTGTGGAAAAGCATCCGGTTTTCCCAAAATCCTTTTGATTCCAAATTGTTTTCCTCCTAAATCTGAAGAATATTTTATCAATTTATTTGCCCATTGCACTTGTTGTGCATTCACAGAAAAAATTAAAAAGAAAGCGAAAAAAAATAATTTTGTTTTCATATTGTTACGATTAGAAAAGGCTGTAAGTCTCAAGTTACAGCCCTTTCATTCAAACCAAAATTTTAATTATTAACTTTGATTTTCTCTACTTTTTTGCCTTTGAAAGCAAATATGTATTCACCGTCTGAAGTGATGTCAATTCCGTTACCGTATTTTGGGCTTCCTCCTTTTCCTTTGGATTGAACAGAACCTTTAGTTTCTCCATTAGTCATATCAATTCCGTAAATGATGTTTTTACTGTTTCTCTGATCTCTCAGGAAATAATTATCGCCAATATGATAGAAATAATCTACGCCTTTTATTTTGTCAGAAGCATAAGCCCTTGAGCCGTCTTTTTTGTTGTAAGCAGCCAAGCCTTTTTCTGAAAGAACCACGACTTTGTCATCAAAATCGATAACATCTGAAGCTCTTCCAACTTTAGCATCATTGTGTTTTACATCAAACAATTGATTTCCGGAAGCAATATCATAACCATAAAACTCATCTCCATCACCAACAAAAACAGTTTTATTATCGTCCAAAATCAAATCCGTGATACGCTTGTCAAATTTTTCAGAACGCCAGGCAGTTTTTCCTGTCGCATCATCTAAACACAATACTGAATTTTTTTGATTTTTATAATCCCAATAGATATAAGGAACCCATTGTTTCGCGCTTCCACCACCAAAACCGCCTAAAGCCAATCCTGCTGATAATCCACTAGAAACCTCTTCAAGTCTTAATTCCTGAACCTGTACTTTTCCACCAACCTGCACCAAAATCTTATCATTGGCTTTGTAAATATTTGGCATACAAAAAGCACCTGTGATTTTATCAGAAGCCCAAATCAATTTCCCGGAATTCAAATCGTGTTTTTCAACATATTTGGTTTTATCTCTTCCTCCTAAAATCACAATATAAACCGCATCGTCTGTAAATAATGGATCGGCAATTGTTCTGTAGATTTGAGAACGTTTTCCTCCGCTGAACATTCCTCCTTTGGCACCAGCCATATCATTTTCATAATTTACATTCCATATTTTTTGACCTGTATTATAGTCGTATACATTCATTCCGTCCAGGTACATGAATATTTTATCACCTTTAATCCATAAATCAATAATCGCTCTTCTGGTCACCAATTCTTTTTCAATTGATCCGGTAAAAGTGGCGTCCCAAACTACATCTCCATTCGCCGCATTGATTCTAACCAATTGGTTTTTGTATCCGGAAAACAATGCGCCAAGAGCTGTTGGCTTGAAGTTTACCATGATGATTTCATTTCTTTTTGAATCGTATACATATTTCCCGACACCACCTTTGAAACGATTGGTTTCCCAAACTTTTTCTCCTGTATTTGCTTTTACCAAAATCACAGAATTCCTTTGAGAAATTAAAAACGAATCAAGTTCATTAATATATTTTACAGTTTCCAATTCGCCTTCATCACTTCCTTCAGCTGCCTTAGTTCCTTTTGGAATTAAATCCTGATAAAGTTCCGAATTCCATAATTCTTTTCCCGATGCCAAATCCAAAACGGCAACTCTGTCTGTTCCTAAACTTCTTTTATCAAAAAGAAACAGATAACCACCTTTATCTTTCCAAATGGTGTATTGATATTCTGAATTGTTTGTTTTATTGGTAGTCAATTTCTTGTAATCGCCATTCCAGATTGCTGTTCCATCAGAGTTTAAAACCGAAGCCGAATTATCATCTGTTCCAATTATAAATTGACCATCACCATCACACAAAGCTAATCGTGAGGCTTTGTTGTCAAATTCTGATTCCCAAACAGTAGCAAAGCTTCCCGATTTTTTTCCGGCGGCTTTGCCCTTGCCTAATAGTTTCCCAAATTGGGCTGTTGCAGGTAATGTGAATGCTAAAGTTAGCATCATCATTACTAAAGTAGTTTTTTTCATTGTTTATTGTTTTTATTGTTAGGTTATTAAAAAGTTGCTGTATAACGAATCTTATAGCGTTGTTGTTTTTGAAGTTTAAACTGGAATTTGTGTTGCAGAATGTAGTCTGACATGAAATTGATAAAGTCAATATTCTTGATGTCGCTGTCTACTTTGAAAAAGGAAGAAACCTTTCCGTTTTGCACCACGCCAATATCAATGACCATAGTTCCTTTGATATCAGCATATTTTTTGTTTTTCTTTTTTAAGAAATCTGCAGATTGAAAAACTTCATCGATTTCTTTGGTTACCGCCGCCGAAACTTCTTCCTCATCCGTTAGCACGGGTCTTTGAGAAAGGATGTTACTTTGAGCAACGACATTGGTAGTACACAATATAAAAATTGCGAATACTAGTGTAGTTTTTAAAAATTTCATGGTTTTAGGTTGTTAATTACATAGCAAACCTATGACTAAAACCTAAGTAAGGAAATACGACATTTGCCGTATTTTGTTAAAATTGAAAGTGCGGAAATTGCTTTTGAAGCCTGATAATCTTGTCGTTAAGATTGCTTAGAAACTTCTGATGACTTTCTGTATTGGGATTAAATGGTCGATGTGCCATTGCTTTTTGAATACTGGAAACTTCCTCCATTGTGGAATGGCTTTCTTCAGAAATATAATTTTCAAAAAAACGAGCCCAAATATAATCTATCGCTGTTTGGCTTGGATGCAGCATGTCTTCGGCATAGAAACGATAGTCGCGTAATTCGTCCATCATGATTTCGTAAGAAGGAAAGTATTCAGTGTTCAGTTTACAGTGTTCAGTTTGCAAAATGTTTTGTAAAGCAGTAATTAGATGCGACTTGCTTCTTTGATTTTCTACAAAACCATCTTTGATATGCCGAACTGGAGAAACCGTAAATATGAAATGACAATTCGGATTAACTTTTCGGATTAAATCAATTGTATTCTGAATAGATTTCTCAATAGTTTCTACAGATAAAATGGATTTGTCAAACTGGATTTGTGGCACTTTATGACAATTGGCAACAACATTTTTTGATGATTTATTTCGGTAAACCCAAGACGTTCCGTATGTAGTTATGATATGTGTGGATTTGGTTATTTGGTTATTGGTTGATTCGAGAAGTTGGTTTAGTAAATTCAGAAAATCATTTTTATCCGGATTTGATAATTCCGAATGTACTTCAAAGCAATGCCACAAATCGTTGTGAAAAAAAATATCCTCTTCAGTGAAATTCTTCTTATTGACAACTCTCGAAATCAGATTTTCAATAGAAACCGGATTGAAAATTATTCCAAACGGATTGACCGTATTTTGAAATTTAAAATAACTGAACTTCTCACTCATATTTTCAGCAAAACAGGAACCAAAAGATACTATTTTGGAACTATAATCTATTGGATTACTTGATTTTGCTATTGGTACTTTAGTTGTGAAATTCATTTTTCAAAAGTACAAAATGATTTTAAACCTAAAACGCTCTATCGAATTATAAAGTAATACAATCCAAACACAAACTTGGTTGCTATTTATTTTTTACTTTTGACATTCAAAATTATTTTACTTCATGAAACTATTATACGCTTATCTCAAAAAACATAAAATGCTTTTGTTTTTTGCCTTGTTTATGGCAGCAATAAACATTTGTTTTAGCTTGTCCGATTCTGTAATTACCGGTAAATTGATGCAGGATTGTGGTGTTGGCATTGCAAAATACAAAGGCAACGAAATTGGTTTTATCAAATCTTTATCCTTTTGGCTAGGATTGTCATTAGGCGCCGCTATGATTTCCAGGATTACCAAAAACTTTCAGGATTATTTTACCAACATCGTGATTCAAAGAACGGGTGCCGAAATGTATACTGACGGAATCAAAAAATCTTTAGACTTACCATACGAAGAATTTGAAGACCAACGCAGTGGCGAGACTTTAAGCAAGCTTACTAAAGTTCGGTCTGATTCAGAAAAACTAATTACGCTTTCTATTTCGTTGATTTTCCAAACGGTTATCGGATTTATTTTTGTGATTATTTATGTTGGCCGAATCGATTACAGAATCTCGATTATCTTTTTAATTACTGCTCCTGTTATTGCATTAATAAGTTCTTATTTAGGCAAAAAAATAAAAGTAGTTTCCAGAAGTATTGTCACACAAACCAATGCTTTAGCAGGTTCAACGACCGAAAGTTTACGGAATATTGAATTGGTAAAAAGTTTGGGATTGACGTATCAGGAAGAAAAACGTCTGAATTTAAACACGCTGAAAATTTTGCAACTCGAATTACAAAAGATTCGTTTTATCAGAAGTCTGAGTTTTATTCAGGGAACAACTGTTCATTTTTTAAGGACTTGTGTTGTTTTCACTTTGTACTATTTCTTATTTGGCGACAAAATCATTGTTGGTGATTTACTAACAATGGTATTTTTTACTTTCTTTATTTTTGGACCATTGCAAGAATTGGGTGCGTTTATCATCGCGTTGAATGAAACCAAAGTTTCTATGGAAAACTTCAAGGAATTACTGAGTGCTCCAAAAGAATATCGTCCAAAAAATGCCAAACATGTCGGTGCCATTGAATCTTTACTTTTTTCGAATGTTAGTTTTAAACACAAAACAGCCAAACATCCTGCCGTAGAAGATATTAATTTTGATATCAAACAAGGTGAAACAGTTGCCTTTGTTGGACCATCCGGAGCAGGAAAAACAACCTTAGTAAAACTTTTGGTCGGATTGTATCCACCGGCAAAAGGCCACGTAAAATACAACTCGATTGATTCAACCGAAATTGATTTATTGGATTTGAGAAAACAACTCGGATTTGTTACTCAGGATGCACAATTGTTTTCGGGAACTATCAGAGAAAATTTATTGTTTGTAAAACCATCTGCAACCGATGAAGAATTACTGGAAGTTTTACACAAAGCCAGCTGTGATAAATTGTTAGCACGTGCCGAAGATGGATTGAACTCTACGATTGGCGAAGGCGGAATTAAAGTTTCCGGTGGCGAAAAACAACGATTATCAATTGCCCGTGCGATATTGAGAAATCCGAATTTATTAATTTTTGACGAAGCAACTTCAGCTTTAGATTCGATTACTGAAGAGGAAATCAATGCAACAATCAGAAATATTTCAGACAAAAACAGAATCACTGTTTTGATTGCGCACCGATTATCAACAGTAATGCACGCAGACAAGATTTTTGTATTGGAACAAGGACGAATCATCGAACAAGGCAGACACGAAGCTTTATTGGAAGAAAAAGGTTTGTATTATGCGATGTGGCGTCAGCAGATTGGTGAACGCAAAAAAGAATAGACAAAAAAACCTTTTCAAGATTTGAAAGGGTTTTTTGTTTACTAATATTTATATATATCTGTGGTTGCCGATAATGTTGCTCCTGCATAAGTAATTACTTTATGAGTGCTTTTTGCAGGATAATTAGAATTATTAATCGTGTAATTATAGGTTGAATGATTAGTATATTGATTAAAGGTGTTGAATCCATTCTTTAAATCCTGCAGGATAAATAATTTATCATAACCGGTAATATTCTTGAATGGGCTATTATAAATGGAGTAAGTAGCTTCATTTTTAGTTGTCCAAATACTGCCATTTAATATTTCCAGCTTTATAAATCTATTGTTGCTATCTAAAGAAATTCTATCTGTTTCATATAAATCGGCCGGATTGGCTGTTAAGCCGTGATAACATTCTCTAATTACAGTATTGTCAGGATTATAAGTATAGATTTTAAGATCTTCCGAAATACCCGAATTAATAGGTTGAGTCGTTTCGCGAATAAGTCTGCCACTATCATCATATTGGTAATGGCTTTCGCTAAAAAAAATTGCCCCACTTCCCTGCTTTACTGTTGTAATCAAATCGCCAGCATAAGTATAGCTGGCAGTTGTCAATGGTAAAAAAGAATCACCATAAGTAACCGTTGCAAGTTTATTTCCGTTATAAAAATATTTGTAAACTATCTCAGATGTCGAAGTGAATCCATCATAGGAAGTTGTTTTAGAAGTGTATTCTTTAACTAATAAACCACTGCCATTATTATTACCTGAATCACTTGAACAGGCATTTAATAAAATGAAGATAGTTCCTAAAATGAAATACTTTTTCATAATTATTTAATAAAGTCTACCGCTTTTTCTAATGCTTCTTTGATTCCGGCAACATTCTTTCCTTTTCCTGAAGCGAAGAAAGGTTGTCCACCACCATTTCCATCAATGTATTTTCCTAATTCACGAATTACGTTTCCGGCGTTTAATCCTTTTTCCGCAACTAATTCTTTAGAAATATAACAATGAATATTTGGAGCATTTTCTTCAACAGAAGCTAAAAACACGAATGAGTTAGGTTTAGAAGTTCCGATTGCCTGAGCCAAATCTTTAGTAGCACTCATTGATAAATCAACTTGTTTCGCTAAAAAGTTGATTCCGTTAATTTCCTGGAATTCGCCAACCAAATTGTTCTTTAATCCTTCAACTTTTTCTTTTAATAACTGCTCAATTTGCTTTCTCAGTTTGGTATTGTCATCCTGCAAAGAAACTACTGCTTTTAAAGTATCCTGTGGATTTTTCAAAGTTTCCTTAATCGCATCCAAATCGTTTTCCTGTTGCGTAAAATAATCTTTTACAGCATCGCCGGTAATCGCTTCTATACGGCGGATTCCGGCAGCAACAGCGCCTTCAGAAAGGATTTTGAAATGCCAGATTTCGCCTGTGTTTTTCACGTGAATTCCACCACAAAGTTCTTTGCTGTCGCCAAATTCAATCATACGAACATTATCGCCATATTTTTCTCCAAACAAAGCCATCGCACCTTGCTCCATCGCTTGCTTAATTGGAATACTTCTATGTTCAACTAATTGCAATTGCTCCTCGATTCTGGTATTTACAAAATCTTCCACTTTTCGAATTTCTTCATCGGTTACTTTAGCAAAATGTGAAAAGTCAAAACGCAGATGATTTGGATTTACCAACGAACCTTTTTGTTCTACGTGAGTCCCCAAAATGTTCCTCAATCCCAAATGCATCAAGTGTGTAGCCGAGTGATTTTTGGAAGTTGATGTCAATAAATCGGTGTTGACTTTTGCCACAAAACTGGCTTCAATATTCTCGGGAAGCTGTTTTGCAAAATGCAGAATCAAATTATTTTCTTTCTTCGTATCAATGATATCAATGGTTTCATTAGCCGAAACCAAAGTTCCTTTATCGCCCACTTGTCCTCCACCTTCTGGATAGAATGGTGTGTTGTCTAAAACAATTTGGTATAAAATGCCATCTTTTTTAGAATCAACTTTACGGATACGGGTGATTTTTACTTCGTTTTCTGTTTTGTCATAACCAACGAATGTTTCCACATTTCCGGGAATTAGAACTTTCCAGTCTTCGGTAGAAACTTCAGAAGCTGCACGCGAACGGTCTTTTTGCGCTTTCATTGATGCATCAAATTCAGATTCTTTGAAAGACATTTCTTTTTCTTTCAGAATCAAGGCTGTTAAATCTTTTGGGAAACCAAACGTATCGTATAATTCAAATGCTTTTTCACCTGAAACTTCATTGCCTTTTGTTTTAGCAACAACATTATCCAGCAATTGTAAACCTTGGTCTAGAGTTCTCAAAAACGATGCTTCTTCTTCACGAATTACATTGGTAACCAATTGTTGCTGCAATCTGATTTCCGGGAAAAAATCGCCCATTTGATCTGCTAAAACAGCAACCAATTTATTGATAAACGCCTCTTTGGTATTCAAAAAAGTAAATCCGTAACGAATCGCACGACGCAAAATTCTACGTATTACATAACCTGCTCCGGTATTTGAAGGAAGTTGTCCATCAGCAATCGCGAAAGCTACCGCACGAACGTGATCTACAATTACACGAATCGCAATGTTGGTTTTATTTTGTTCTTCGCTAATATTTTTAACTTCGTTTGAAGTATATGTTAATCCTGTGATTTGTTCCACTTTTTCGATAAGAGGTGTGAAAACATCCGTATCATAATTCGAAGTTTTTCCTTGTAATGCCATACACAAACGCTCAAATCCCATTCCGGTATCAACGTGTCGTGCTGGTAATTTTTCCAGACTTCCATCAGCTTTACGGTTGAATTCCATAAAAACATTATTCCAGATTTCAACGACTTGCGGATGGTCATTATTCACCAAACTTTTCCCTGATACTTTTTTCTTTTCTTCTTCCGAACGAATGTCAACATGGATTTCAGAACACGGCCCACACGGACCTTGGTCACCCATTTCCCAGAAGTTGTCCTTCTTATTTCCGAGAATGATTCGGTCTTCATCGATTAATGTTTTCCAGATATCCCACGCTTCCTGATCAAATGGAACATTCTCTTCAGGATTTCCTTCAAAAACAGAAACGTATAGATTCTCTTTTGGGATTTTATACACTTCAGTCAATAATTCCCAAGCCCAGTTGATAGCTTCTTTTTTGAAATAATCGCCAAAAGACCAGTTACCCAACATCTCAAACATAGTGTGATGATAGGTATCAAAACCTACATCTTCTAAATCGTTATGTTTTCCTGAAACACGAAGACACTTTTGCGTATCGGCTATTCTTGGGCATTTTGGAGTTCCATTGCCTAAGAAAAATTCTTTGAATTGTGCCATTCCCGAGTTGTTGAACATTAGGGTTGGATCGTCTT
>NZ_JBDSMB010000095.1:0-16991 GCF_039916025.1 Flavobacterium sp. | reverse complement strand
AATATGTTTTTGTCGATTTGAATCTGGCGCAGAATTTATTGGAATACAAACGAAATGAGATTTCAGCAATTGAAATTAAAACAAAACCTAATGCTAATGAGGCTCAAATTATTGAGAAACTTAATGCTGTTTTCCAGAATAAAGTGGAAATAAAAAACAGGGCACAACTCAATGCTACATTATATAAGATGTTGAATACGGAGAATATCGCCGTTTATCTTATTTTCACACTGGTTATTATCATTGCATTATTCAATTTAATTGGAGCCTTAATTATGATGATTTTGGACAAGAAAAGTAATCTGAAAACACTCTTTAATTTAGGTGCTGAAGTCAAAGATTTGAAGAAAATATTCCTGCTTCAAGGTAGTTTACTAACTATTTTTGGTGGGATTTTTGGATTGATTTTGGGAATAATTATTGTGCTGATTCAACAACATTTTAAATTGGTTATGATTACCGAATCTTTGGCATATCCTGTGGTTTTTACGATTCAAAATGTGTTGATTGTTTTCGGAACTATTGTCGCACTTGGTTTTATTTCAAGTTTGATTGCGAGCAGTCGTGTGACTAAAAAATTACTGGATTAAAGTCTTCTTATTAATTCTTCAACCCTGTCAAAAACAAAATCAGCTTCTTTATCGGCAATTACCATTCTTAAATCATCACCTATTAGTCCTTCTTCTCCATTTAAAGTGCTTTTTATAACTTTATCAAAATAAGCATCTCTTTTCTTGAGCCAAGCCAATTGTTCTTTTTTGAGTTTTGCTTTTTGTGTGGAATTCAGTTTTAATTTGACTTTATTGTAAACTACGTTCAGTAAACTGTCTGATTTATGCAAATATCCATAAGAGCATTTCTTCATGTTATCTCCTTTATCGAGGCAATTTTGATAGTCTTTTTTTATTTTGTTTATCGTTTTAGCTGTTTGTGCGTTGCAAAAACCAAAGCATAAAAGAATAATAAATATGTAGGTGCTCTTAAACAAATTGATAATCTGCATATATAGCCTCAATTTCATCCAATTCTTTGAATAAACTTTCCGCAGATTCAAGTGTTACTAACTTTAATCGATGCTCCTTAAAATTAGAAATTCCTTTGAAGTAATTTGTATAATGACGACGCATTTCTACAATTCCTACGCGTTCACCTTTCCAATCCATTGACCAGGTTAAATGGTTTCGTGCAGCTTCGATTCGGTCTGCCATTGTTGGTTGTGCCAAATGTTCTCCGGTTTTAAAGTAGTGTTTGATTTCATTAAAAATCCACGGATAACCAATCGCAGCGCGGCCAATCATCATACCATCCAAACCGTATTTGTTTTTGTATTCCAGTGCTTTTTCCACAGAATCTACATCACCATTTCCGAAAATCGGCATCGTAATTCTAGGGTTGTTTTTTACACGGGCAATATGCGTCCAGTCGGCGCTTCCTTTATACATTTGAGCGCGGGTTCTGGCGTGAACCGTCAAGGCTTGTACGCCAATATCCTGTAAACGTTCCGCAACTTCGTCAATATTGATAGAACTTTCGTCCCAGCCTAAACGTGTTTTTACGGTGACCGGAAGATTTGTTCCTTTAATTACAGCTTTTGTCAAACGCACCATCAAATCAACATCTTTCAAGACTCCGGCACCGGCACCTTTGCAAACTACTTTTTTTACCGGACAGCCAAAATTAATATCAACCAAGTCAGGCTGAACTGCATCAACAATTCTGGAAGACATTTCCATAGCTTCTTCATCACCACCAAAAATTTGGATTCCAACCGGTCTTTCATAATCGAAAATATCCAGCTTCATTTTGCTTTTCATAGCATCACGAATCAATCCTTCTGAAGATATAAATTCAGAGTACATCAAATCAGCGCCATGTAATTTGCACAGCCTGCGAAATGGTGGATCGCTCACGTCTTCCATAGGCGCAAGTAATAACGGAAAATCTGGTAATTCGATATTGCCAATTTTTGGCATAGCTTTAATTTTTGGCAAAATTACACTTTTTTATATAAAGTAGAAATCGATAACACTTCCATTAAATTTTACAACAAAATGAAAGAATCGTATAATTTTTTTTATTTCTAATGAAATAGCTTTGTAAATTGGTCATATGACAGAATAAAATGGAAACGAAAATTACAATGCATGCTGCTTTTAGAATAGTTAAAGATACTTTCAATAGTTTTTTAGATGACCGTGGATTAAAATTTAGCGCATCGCTTTCCTATTACACTGTCTTCTCTTTGGCTCCGCTTTTATTATTGATGATTTCGTTAGCCAGCATTTTCTTTGGACGCGAAGCAATTCAAGGTCAGGTTTTTGGCGAAATAAATGGGCTTATTGGAAATGAAGCTGCTGCTCAAATTCAAGATATTATCACAAATATGGAACTTTCCGGGCAAACAAATCTTGCAATTATTTTTGGAAGTATTGTTTTATTAATTGGTGCTACGAGCATTTTTGGCGAAATTCAGGATTCCATCAATATCATCTGGAGAGTAAAAGCAAAACCAAAACGAGGATGGATCAAATTTTTACAAGACCGTTTACTTTCTTCCTCTTTGATTGTTGTGCTTGGTTTTTTACTAATTGTTTCACTTATGGTTAATGGTGCTATGCTCGCTTTAAGTGAATGGTTGAAAAATTATTTCCCCGATGTGACACTTATTATTTTTCAAACAGCCAATGTATTGTTGAGTTTTACAGTAATTATGACGCTTTTTGCTGTTATTTTCAAGGTTTTGCCAGATGCCAAAATTGCATGGAAAGATGTAAAAGCTGGTGCTTTTTTTACAGCCTGTCTTTTTATGTTAGGCCGCTATTTAATTGGTCTCTATATTAATTATAGTGGTACTGGATCTGCTTATGGCGCTGCCGGATCATTGATTGTTATTTTGGTTTGGGTCTATTATACTGCGGCTATACTATATTTTGGTGCCGAATTTACAAGAGTCTATGCTGAATATCTTGGAGCCCGAATAGAACCTGCTGATTATGCTGTATATGTTGAACTACATGAAAAGGAAAGAGATGTGGCGGTCCTTCCGGAAACTGCAAAACCGGATGCAGAAGTTATTCTACAACCTGAACCAAAACCTAAGGAAAAGCCTATTTCTAAAGCTGTCAAAAAAACTCCCAAACCCACTTCAAAAACTACTGAAAAATCAACAGCTAAACCTAAGCCGAATGCTAAAAAAACTGATAAAAAATAGCTTTCAGCGTAATTTTGCTAAGCCCTCCTTTTAATCAAAACTTTGCCTTATATTTGCCGATTAAATGCGGGGTGCCTTTTACCCGGCAATTGACAGATACAGAAGATGAAGCACATTAGAAATTTTTGCATAATTGCACACATTGACCACGGAAAAAGTACGTTGGCTGACCGATTATTAGGTGCCACGCAAACAGTTACAGCTCGTGAAGAAAAAGCCCAATTGCTTGACAATATGGACTTGGAGCGCGAACGTGGGATTACCATAAAAAGTCATGCTATCCAAATGGAATATAACTATAAAGGTGAAGATTATATCTTAAACCTTATTGATACTCCGGGACATGTGGATTTCTCTTATGAAGTTTCTCGTTCTATTGCTGCTTGTGAAGGCGCTTTGTTGATTGTTGATGCAGCACAAAGCATTCAGGCACAAACGATTTCGAATTTATATTTGGCTTTAGAAAACGACTTGGAAATAATTCCGGTGTTGAATAAAGTGGATTTACCAAGTGCGAATCCGGAAGAAGTTAGCGACGATATTATCGATTTATTAGGTTGTAAATTAGAAGATATTATTCATGCTTCGGGAAAAACTGGTTTTGGTGTTGAAAATATTTTGGCTGCCATAATTGAAAAAATTCCACCACCAAAAGGTGTTAAAGACGAACCTTTACAAGCCTTGATTTTTGATTCACATTATAATCCGTTTCGTGGAATTGAAGTTATTTTCCGTGTAAAAAATGGAGAAATCAGAAAAGGTCAGAAAATTAAATTTATGGCAACCGGCAACGAATATTTTGCCGATGAAGTTGGAACTTTGAAACTAAATCAAGTGCCAAAAGATGTGATTTCTACTGGTGATGTTGGGTATTTGATATCCGGAATTAAAGAAGCAAAAGAAGTAAAAGTTGGTGATACCTTAACGGATGCTAAAACGCCAACAACCAATATGATTACGGGATTTGAGGATGTAAAACCAATGGTTTTCGCCGGAATTTATCCTGTAGACACAGAAGATTACGAAGATCTGCGTGCTTCGATGGAGAAACTACAACTAAACGATGCGTCGTTGGTATTTGCTCCGGAAAGTTCAGCTGCTTTAGGGTTTGGTTTCCGTTGTGGATTCTTAGGAATGCTGCATTTGGAAATTATTCAGGAACGATTGGAACGCGAATATGATATGACTGTAATTACTACGGTTCCCAACGTTTCCTATTTGGCATATACTAAAAAAGATCCTGAAACTCCGTTTGTAGTTAATAATCCATCTGATTTACCGGAACCTTCAAAACTTGACAGGGTTGAAGAACCATACATTAAAGCTACAATAATTACTAAGTCCGATTTTGTTGGAAACGTAATGAGTTTATGTATCGAAAAACGAGGTGTTATTACCCATCAAACGTATTTGACTACGGAACGTGTGGAATTGAATTTCGACATGCCTTTGGCAGAAATTGTATTCGATTTTTATGACCGATTGAAAACGGTTTCTAAAGGGTATGCATCATTTGATTATTCGCCAATTGGAATGCGAACTTCTAAATTGGTGAAACTTGATGTTTTACTAAATTCTCAACCGGTGGATGCACTTTCGGCATTGATTCATGAAAGTAACGCTTACCATATTGGGAAGAAAATGACCGAAAAATTGCGTGAATTGATTCCGAGACAACAGTTTGATATTCCAATCCAGGCTGCAATTGGGGCCAAAATTATTGCGCGTGAAACCATCAAAGCATTACGTAAAGATGTTACCGCCAAATGTTATGGTGGAGATATTTCACGTAAACGTAAATTATTGGAAAAACAGAAAAAAGGTAAAAAGAGAATGCGTTTGGTTGGAAATGTAGAAATTCCGCAGGAAGCATTTATGGCTGTTTTGAAATTGAACGACTAAAAAAGGCGCTAAAGTACTGAGGTGCTAAGGCAGCATAATAAATGAAAAACCGATTGAAAAAAGCAATCGGTTTTTTTATTGGAATAAACCTTAGAACCTTAGTATCTTTGCACCTTAGAATCTTATAAAAATGCTAGAAGATAAAACTCCACAACGAACTTCACTTTCTCAATTGGGTGAATTTGGTTTGATTGACCATTTGACAAAAAACTTTGATGTAAAACAACCGTCGACTTTAAAAAGTATTGGAGATGATGCTGCCGTTTTGGATTTTAAGGATAAAAAAGTTATCGTTTCTACCGATTTACTGATTGAAGGTGTGCATTTTGATTTGTCTTATATGCCTTTGCGCCATTTGGGTTACAAAGCTGTCGTTGTAAATGTTTCTGACATTTGTGCCATGAATGCAATGCCAACACAAATCACGGTTTCGGTGGCAGTTTCCAATCGTTTTCCACTGGAAGCTTTGGAAGAATTATTTGATGGAATTGCTTTGGCTGCAAAATTTTATAATGTAGACGTGATTGGTGGTGATACAACTTCGTCCCAAAAAGGGTTGATTATTTCGATTACAGCTATTGGTGAAGCAAATGCAGAAGATATTATTTATAGAGATGGCGCAAAAGATGGCGATTTATTGGTAGTAACGGGAGATTTAGGTTCGGCTTATATGGGATTACAGGTTTTGGAACGTGAAAAGCAGGTTTTTCAGGTAAATCCAAACAATCAACCTGATTTAGACAACTATACTTATCTGATTGAACGCCAATTAAGGCCTGAAGCACGCCATGATATTAGAGATTTATTATCAAAACTGGAAGTAAAACCAACATCGATGATTGATATCTCGGATGGGTTGTCTTCTGAGATTATCCATATTTGCAAGCAATCTAAAGTAGGTTGCAATTTATACGAAGAAAAAATTCCGGTTGATCCGCAGTTTATCAATGTTTGTGAAGAGTTCAATATTGACGGTACAACTGTTGCAATCAATGGTGGCGAAGATTATGAATTATTGTTCACTATTGCATTAGAAGATTTTGACAAAATAAAAGCGAATCCAAATTTTACAGTAATTGGGCATTTAACACAGGAAAGTGAAGGTATCCATTTGATTACAAGAGCCAATACTAAAATCCCTTTAAAAGCTCGTGGTTGGGACGCAATGAATGAAGAATAATTTCTGAAAAACAAAAAAGCGATACTTTTTCAAGTACCGCTTTCCCCCTAAATCATGTAAATAAAGTAGTTTTTTTAGATTTACTACTCTAGTCTACAGGTAACCCTAAAATCATGCAGCTAAGTTACAATATGTGTATAAAACTGTTGTTACGGTTTCCCACATAATCGTTAAATGACACCTTTTGTTTTTGCTTCATTGATTAAATCGATATCACTTCCGCCTTTTACTTCTAATATTTCTCTGATGTTGAGTTTGCGTTTCTCAATCGCACTAAGGGAAAGCGGAATATATTGTGGTAAATCTTTAGTTTTTACACCTTTTGATAAGTGAAACAAAATTTGTTTATCAAATGCATCCAATTCTATATTATTATATTGGGCTTGTCCAACTAATTTAATAACTGTTTGGCTGTAGTAGCTTTCGTTATTAATGATTTTATCAAAAGCAAAAATCAATTCATCAAAAGTCAAGTCGTTTTTGATAACTAACCCATTTGGATTAATATTTTTAATAATGTTATTGATTTTAAGCAATTCGGTATGCATTGTTAATAGTATCACTTTGCAGTCGGGCATTTCTTTTTTTATTAAAGATGCCAGATCTTCGCCTGAGTAAATTCCTTTTTCGGGATACTCGGGCATACTGATATCAAAGAAAGCTACATCAAAAGATTTCTTTGAGTCAACAATACTTTCATATCCAGTTTTACAGCTGTTCGCCTGGGTAACATCAAACTCATATCCTTGTTGGCTGTATTTGTCTAATGCATTTTTATAAGCTTGAATTATAAAAGGATGATCATCTACTATTAATATGTTCATTGATTTTGTCATGCTTGTTCTTCGATTAGTTGTTTTGTTTCTGTTGGTATAGTAATTACAATGCTGGTTCCATTGTCTTTTTTAGAGTTGATATCAATAATTCCTTCACAATCGTGTGTTCTGGAAATCATATTTTGCATTCCAATTCCTTTACTTTTTTTGTTGACGTCAAAACCTATTCCGTCGTCTTGTATTTTTAGAAAAACATTTTCTGAATTTCCGCTAATTTCTACAGTAATATTTTTGGCACTAGCATATTTATTAATGTTTTGCAATCCTTCCTGTAAAATACGGTACATATTAATTTTAATAGCGTTGCCGATTTTATCCCAATTAATAGTCGTGTCAATATGATAAGTTACTTCGGCTTCATGTGAAGATTTTTGCTCTTCTAATAAATTATGGACTATGGAGACAAAGTTATTAATTAAAACTAATTTCTCTCTATTCAAGTCGTGTGAAATTTCACGGATATCTTGTTCAATGGTTTTTAACTCATTTAATAATTCATTCCTTTTTTGAGGTGCATCTGCATCTAAGCTAGAATTCAAGCTATCCAGATTTAGACGCAAGCCAAACATTCTTCCTAAAACACCGTCGTGAAGATCTTGTGCTAAACGTTTCTTTTCTTTGTTTCGGCTTTCATCAATAATCGATTGTTGTGACATCATCAGGTTGAAAATTTCTTCATTTGCTTTTTGCTGTGCCTGTTTGAACAACAATTCGCGAGTTCTTGCACGTTGTGCTCTTACTACAAATAACAATGCGACTACGATAAATGTGATGACAAAAATATAAAGCAGGTTTCGGTTTCTGTCTGCAAGATCATTGTTTGCTTGTTTGATTTCCTTTGTTTCAAACTGAATTCTACTAAATCGATCCTTTGAATTTCTTTCTGCAATTTGCAAACTATCACTGATTCGAATGTATTCATCAGAATATTTCGCGGACTTTTGTTTGTCAACATTTGCAGCTTGTTTTAAAGAAGCAATTCTGAAAATCGGAATATTTGCTTTTTTAGAACCTTCTACTGCTAACTTTGAAAACTGGATTGCCTTCAAAGTATCTTTAACCTGAGAAAAATACTCAGATAAATGGATATAGACTACAACTTTAGAGCTTTGGTTTTTAAGGTTATTTTTGAATTCAAGCGAGTTGTAAAAAAGATTAGGAAGTTCATCAAGAACGTTCGATTTTAATTCAGAATAAGCCAGGTTATCTATAATTATCGAATATAATTCCGGATTTTCAGGTTTTAGTTTTTTGTTTGACAGCGCTTTTTTATATGAGGAGATTGCTTTCTTAAAATCTTTTAAATCACTATAAACTAATCCAAGATTATTCAAACAATTTGCTTCCTGGTGCTCGCCTGACTGAAGTCTACCGGTTTTGATCGTCGCAAGCGCTTTTTCATAATAAAAAATTGCTCTGCTATATTCTTTTAATTCTGAAGCAACTGAGCCCAGACTATTTAAAGTCGCATAAATTCTTTGATAGTCCTCTGTCTTGTTTAATATACTATAGGCCTTCCTTAACGAAAGATCCGCTCCCAAAAAATCATTAATATTTAGTTGAACAATTCCTTTCTTTAATAGAACAACCCCGTAACTGTCAGTATCATCACTATTTTTGTATATTTTTTCAGATTTAAGATAATGATAGAACGAACTGTCAAGAACGTTTTCATTATAGTAATAGTTCCCAAGGCATCTATGAGATTTAGCTATAAGAACACTATCAGCTGACAATTCAGAAAGTTTAAGTAAATTTTGAGAAGACTTCTTGTATTTATCCCATTCTCCTAATTCAAAATAATTATCTATTATTTGATTTAAATTATTTCTTTTATCAGAAGAATTTTTTGCTTTAGTAAGAATTATATATGCGGTGTCGTTTAGTTTTAACACTTCTTCATCTGAAGTGGTAGTCTTTATATTCTTTAAATAAATCTTTGCCCTTTGAATATAATTGTCTTTTGAAGTTTTATCTTCATGATTATTACAATTAAATAAAAAGACGGTTAAGAATAATAAAAAATAAATTTTTCTCAAAGCAAAAAAATGTTTCGAACAAATATATATAAAAAAAAACTAGTGAAAATTTTCACTAGTTTTTCTTTAAAAATATATTAAAAAATTCTTCTATTGGAATTAATTTCCTGTTCCTACACTACCTCTTCCTCCAAGGTTAGTATAACCACCAGTTCCCACTTCTCCTCTTCCGCCGATATCAAAACCGCCAGTTCCTACTTCTCCTCTTCCACCGATGTCAGTATAACCACCTGTTCCTACTTCTCCTCTTCCCCCAATTGTGGGAGTTGTGAATGAAGTGACAATAAGCATTAAGGCTAATAGTCCGATTGTTGTTGCTAGTTTTTTCATAATTTGAGACTTTATTTTGTTAATGTTTTAATTCGTTTTTGTTGTGTATGTCATTTAATCGATTTGAGGCGAGAGACATTTTCACGATGTAAAACTAAAGAGGATGTCTTAGCTAATCCCTATGAATAGTAGTGTTTATGGTAGAATGATGCCGTTTGATAGTGGATGATAGCCAAATCAGGGTGGATGGTTTTGGAGAATTTTGGGTTTTTCACCAAAAAGCGTATCATTATTGGCTTCCTCGGATTTCGTTTTGAAGTGGTGAATAAAAAATCAGGGGGGATGGCCTTTATTGAATGATGTGAGTAAAGAAAATCATTTATACACTTTTAGATTTACAGCGTATAAAATTTATAAAAGATTTAAGATAGGTTGTATTATTAAGTAAAGAAGAACCTACTCGTAAATTCCAAAAATTTAAAATAATTAAGCACCTATAGCGCAGTAAATGGAATTGCAATATTTATAGAGGTATTTTTGCTATTTGATTGAATGACGAACTTTCCTTTGAGGGATTCGACGCGCTGTTTTATATTTTTCAATCAAATCCCTTCCATGTTAGCATCGGTATCAAATCCATTTCCGTTGTCTGTTATTGAAAGACAAATATTGTTTCCGTCCAAAATTAAACTAATAAGGACATTACTAGCTTGAGCATATTTGTTAATATTATGGCTTGCTTCTTGAATGATTCGATACAAATTCATTTTTATTCCACTTGAAATGTGACTCCAGTCTATGGTTGAATCTGTTTCCAGAAGATACTGTGAAACAGTTGCAGTATTTTGTGTCATCACAAAATCATTTAACAGGGTTGCAAAACTATTCATTTGGCTAAAAATCTCTACATTCAAATTGTGAGCAATATTCCGTATCTCCTGTTCTATTTTATGAATCCCTTCTATATGAATTAAACATTTGTTTATTGTTTCCTCATCTTTTTGGCGTGATAACATATTTAGATTGAGCCGTGTGCTGGCTAATCTGTTCATGACACCGTCATGTAACTCCAATGCAATTCTTTTTTTCTCACTTTGCCTTGCCTGATCTTCTTTGCTTTTTTGGGTTAGCATCAAATCATAAATTTCCTCATTTGCTTTTTGTTGGGATTGCTGGAATTGTAGCTCTTTTTGCCTGGAACGCTGTTTAGTAATAATCAATAATAGTATAATAATTAAAATAACTATTGCTGCTATCGTCCCTAGAGTCCATTTTTGTTTGATTGCGGTTTCTTTCTCTTGCGAGATTTCATCAGTTTCAAGTTGAATTTTATAATACTGATTTCTGGCATTTCGTTCGATAAAAAGTAAACTGTCATTTTTTTCATGATACTCTTTGATATATTGAGGCGCTTTTTTGTAATTAACGCTTCCCGCATTACTCAAAGCTGTTAGATAGTAATATGGTGATTTAAAGTTTTTGGCTATTTTTAATGCTTTTTCTGCATATAATTGCGCGTTTAAAGTATCCTTAATAGCAAAGTAATAGTTAGAAAGATACACGTAACTTACCGTAGATTCTTTAATTCCTTCATCACTACTATTAAGTAAATAGACAGATTTGATTAACATATCAGGAAATTTAGAATAATCTTTTAGTTGTAATTTACAATCAGATAAATTATTCAATAAAAACCCAATCAAGACAGGATCTCTTTTTTCTAAATCTTTTTCTTTAAGTGCTAAATTAAAATAATGTATTGCCTCATTATATTTCTTTTGTTCTCTGTAAGCATTTCCAATATTATTTAAACAAGTTCCAATTCGATCAATTCCTTTATTTTTTAGATTATATTTTTTAACTATTGTCATAGCTAAATTAAAAGAATTGATTGCTTTTTTATAATTTTTTAGATTATGTGCTGAATTCCCAATACATAATAATAATTGAAATTGTTCTTCTCTATGATTTGTTGTTTTAAAATAATCAAAAGCTTTCTTTGCAGATAAATCTGCACCTAAATAATCATCCCAATTAAATTGAATCGAGCTTTTATACTGATAAACCTTTGCTAACCCATACTTGTCATTAGTTTTTTTATAAAATTTCTCAGCTTTAATGTAATAATAAAAAGCACTGTCATAAATTTTATTCTTTCTAAAGTAACTAGCTTTATATCTTTGATTTCTTGCCAAGTTGAGCGTGTCATTTGCAGCAATACTTTTTTCAAAATGAATTTTTGCTTTTTCAGTATAATCAATCCAATCTTTTGTATCCATATAGTTATATGAAATCGAACTCAAATAAAATCTAGTTATTGTATCGTTCTTACTTAAATCTAAAAATGAAAATGCTTTATCATTATATTTATTTCTAAGTTTTGAATCCAAGGTATCATTTTCAGCCAAATCAAGATATTTCTGAATAGAATCATTCTTCGCCTGAGATTCTTTATCAACTGTTTTAGGAGTACAACCATATAAAGACACAAACAAAATAATAAACCAGTAAGAGAGTAGTCTATTCATAAAGCCAATATAGTAAAAACGAATTGAGTCCCGATTTAAAAAAACCGAAACCCAATTCTACCACAATTTAATCATTTATATTTTCATCAATTACTGTTGTTTGGCAATTTATTTTTCATCAACAGTAATCATATATCTTTCTTCATTTTGATATTGTAAAAGTAAATCGTTGTTTTTATATTTTGGTACACTAAAAGTGTACATTTTATAAAATTTAAAATAATAATAGGCAACTTACTCTTCCTTCACAGTAATTACCACTTCTTCCTCAAACTTATATTCTCCTTTTTTATAGATTTCTTTATTAACCAGTAAAATTTCGTAAGTATAAATACCTTTGGGTAGCACAAAGAGACATTCTTTACCATCTTTAGGAATAACGAGTTCTTTTGTAATATCCTCACCATCATCTTTTTTGCCTACAATTCTAAAAGTAATCCTATCGTTGAGTTTGTTTTTTACACAAACACTTTCAATTACTTTATTGTCTTTTTTGGCATCTGATTTACTTATCTTCAATATCGACAATCCACTTAATAAAAGTTCTCCTCCTTTGATGACGTTGTTAAGATCCGTTTGGGAAAACAATGATTGACTAATAAATAGCAACAAAAACAGAATTTTATGTTTCATAACTTTACTGTTTTCAATTTAACCCATTACTGCAGCAAGTAACATTGCTTTAAGTCGTTTTGTCGCAGCTTCCGAATCGGCACAACGGGTAATTATTAATCCCGACATCAATCCTCTGGCAACTCCAATAGTGACTTCTATTTTGATTTCAATTGTCACTTCACAAGTATTTTGCTTAGTGTTTTCAGAATTGCTAAAACCAAATTCTCGAATAATTTGATCGGCTTCTTCATTTAATTCCTCAAGAGATAGAAATTTATATTCCGTAATCTCTTTTTCACATGAAGTTATTAAAGAAGCGCTTTTAAAATCAACATGATGATTTATGTCGCTTTTCTCTTGCGCATTTCCATTAAATGCAAATAACACAATGGCTATTGCGCCAAATAATATATTTTTCATATTTGTTATAATTTTAATTAATACAATCCTGCTTTGTGTCGTCAAAACATTATAAAAGCAAGTCTAATTTTGGTTGGTTTATGTTTTAGTGTTTAATAGCTACACTCTAAATAAGGAGAGGAGATTTTATTTTGATTTTGGAATAACTTCCAATTTCAATGAATCCCAATTTTGAGTTTTATTCAATAAATCCTGAATTTCACAAATGTTTTCTGTAGTTACTTGTTTTTCATTAACTGAAATAATTTGATCGCCAAGGTTGTATTTAGTTAACTTTTTTTGTTTTGCAATAACAAAAAGTTTATCATTTTGGTCAAATGCAACATAATTAAAAATATCGTTGCTAATCTTGGTTGTAAATTGATTGGAATTCCTTTTTATATAAATCTTATTGTTTTTATAATCAATAATCCAATCAAATCCTTTTAGAAAACCATAACCCATAAGATAATTATCTCCTAAAGAACTTGACTCAATGATGTTCGTACTTAACTCTAAATTACTAATAGAAATAGGAACGTTTTCAAAAATAGAATCCTCACCAACTGTTTTGTTTGCTGCGGTTCTAAATAAACTTCCTTCAAAAGAAACGGAATTATATTTAGAAAAATTTGATTTATCCGAACTAGGGAATACTAATGATCCAAAAAAACCTGTATCTAATTTAAATTTATACTCATGAGTATCTACTGTTATATATACAAAGATTTGTTTTGATTCACATTCTGATTTAACCACAGCATATCCATTTTTAAGTAGTTCTTCTTTTTTAGATAAAGAGATATTGCAAATTTTACTATTATTAAAATCAAGATGTAAAGGGTTGTCATTTTGAAAAAAAACATCTATTCCTAAAATTCCTTTAAACCCTATGTTTGGAGTACATCTGCTTTTGGGAGCCTCTATATATGCGAAAACTTTGTTTTCACTATAAAATAATTCCGATTCTAATTTAGCTGTTACGGTTTTTAATTTTACTTTTTTATCATTAGATAACCTTGCTGTACCAAGTGATCCAATTTTTTTTTGGCTTAAATCAGTAATTGTCGAATCTGTTAACACCGACATATTTGCACCGGTATCAAAATGAAAAATTTGTTCAACCCCATCAATTTTAGCACTATATAAAATTTTATTGTCAACTAAATTATAACTTGAACAATCAGTTCGTGACTCTATTTTTTGATTTGAAATTTGTTTTATGGTTGTACATGAAACTGTTATTACAAATAACATAATTATAATTAATTGCTTTTTCATTTTATAGCCAATTTTAGTTTTATTACTTGAAATAGGCACATATTATAAATAACATAATATGTGCCTATTTTGCATTATATATTTTTAATTATAGTAGTCAAAATAACTATAATTTCATGCATTATTGTTTCACCGCCTAGCTCTCCAAAAATTTCTTTAATCCAACAACTCAACTGATACCATCTACACTTAGCTGTTACCGTATTTGAATATGGATTGAAATCTCCGGTTGATCCGCCAAATAATTCGCTTCCATCTGTTTTTACTCCCTGTTTTGAAAGATTGTCAACATATAGAGCCGCCACTGCCATTTCTTTGCCATTATAACTTTTTAAAATCTCTTCCTGAGTCGTTTTATTAGAGAGTAATTTGTACGATGCATTTAATAAATCATTCCCTTCCTTTGGCATTTTAGAATACCAACGACCCGTAATTGTTTTTTTAAAGTCTTCAACATTGCTGGTTTTGTCAAATGCTGGTTTTAAAGAACTTGTAAAATCTGACATCCCTTGTGCCAATTGTAATCTTACATCTTCTTGTGTTAATTTTTGTGCATTTCCATTAAATGCAAATAAAACAGTGGCGATTAAGCCAAATAATAAATTTTTCATAAATTTGTATATAATTTTAATTATTTGCAGCTCTGCTTTGTGTCGTCAAAACATTATAAAGGTAGGGCTGCTTTTTTTTGGTTGGTTTAGTCATTCTACCGTTTAATAACAAACCTTTAAAATAAACAGTATTTTTCTGTTTTTATTTTCTCTACAAAAAACTAGAAAAGCATTCTTTGTATCGTGTCACCGCATGGTGGTAAGCCACATGTAACTACCTAATAACCAAGTTAAATTACTATTGTTTGATTTTGATATAGTAAAGGTAAATTGTTGATTTTATTTTTAGATACACTAAAAATGTACATTTTATAAAACAAAAAAAGCACCAAACACTTAAGAGTATTATGGTGCCTTCTGAAGTTTATACTTCTAAATCAGTCCTTGTTTCCTGGCTTCTTTAAGAATATCTTCATCATTCCCTTTGTCTATTCCTAAAAGCTGCTTGAGTATAGCTTTTCTTTTATCAATAGCACTTTTAGAAAGATGTAATAAATCGGGAAGACTTTTAGTTTTAACTCCTTGTGATAGTAAAGTGAGAATTTGTCGGTTATAGCTATCCATTACCTTATTCCTTTCTCCCCAGGATTTTTGATGATTCGTGACTGTTTCGCTAAAATAAGTTCCTCCTTTTATAACGATGTCAAATGCTTTTATCAATTCATCCGACTGGAAATCACTTTTTACCAATAATCCTTCAGGATTGTGCTCTTTTATAATTTTAAAAAGAACAATCGATTCGCTATGAGAAGTCAGAACCACAATTTTAGCATTGGGATGCTGCCTTTTGACAATAGGAATTAAATCATCACCCGAATTAAGATTTTTTTCAAAATATGGCGGTAAAGTCAAGTCTAAAAAAACTATGTCAAAAGGAAATTTTGCCTGAAAAATTGTATTGTAAGCTGCTTCACAAGAATGAGCCGCAGTAGTGTTTAATGTATAACCAAAGGAATTATAGGCTAGAATAGATCTATACCCTTCAATGATAGGCGGATGATCATCGACCATTAAAACCTGGATTTCCATCTGATTTTTTCTGTAAACCTACGAATTTTCTTCTAAATCTCCAAATAATTACCTGCGGCGATTCTGCTGATGATTAAATCTACGTTCTCTTTATAAGATTTTGAGAACGGTAGTTTGGTTGTAGAGTTTTTAATATAGCAAACTGTGTTTCCGGTATGGATTCGCGAAACCTGGTTTACATTTATAATGTAGCTGTTGTGAATACGCAGGAATTGTGTTGGTGGCAAAACAGTTTCAAAATGTTTTAGGGTTTTGAAAGCGGTAATCATTTCACCATTGTTCAGATGAATATCGGTCGAGTTGTTATCTGCCTCAAAATAGAGCACATCGTCTGAATCTATATAACGATAATCACCATACGATTTAACACAAATGACTAACGATTGTGGTTGTTGCGCTACAACTGTGCCTATTACGGCCGTTGGTTTCTCAGATGCCGGAATAATTGTTACATCTACATCATTTTCGTCTGTTTCTGTTTCCAAATCTTCTGTGAGCGTTTCGTCTAAAACTTCAAAAGTTGCTACAGGATTTTTTTCTTCAAAATGAGGTAAGTACGATTTTATAGCGCGGTCAAATTTAAGAATAGCCTTTCTGAAATCATTTATATTCAGAGGCTTTAGCAAATAATCTATAACCTCATACTGCAACGCATCATAAGCCAAATCTTTTTTGGCGGTAGTCACGATGATTTTGGGAACAACTTTTAAATAACGATACAATTCATTAATCAGCGCTAAAGAAAGATTGCTCTTTTTGTCTGTTGGGTCAATTTCAAGAAAAACTAAGCTGGGTTGGTGTTCCAAAATCAAATTCACACCATCATCATAGGAATTGGCAGAGCCAACAAAGCTAAGGTTCCTAAAACGCTCGGCAATTGCCTGAGTTTTTAGGACACTTTCTTTATCATCATCTATAATGATGTACGTTTGACTCATTAATGCTTTTCCGGTTTTTGATTTATGGAAAGCATTAGTATTTTAGGTAAAAATAACGGGTAGTTTTGGGGAAACTATTTGTTAGCGTTAAAGATTAAAATAAAAATTTAACTACAAAAACAAAGTCGATTAAACGCATCCATTTTCGTTGA
>NZ_JBDSMB010000094.1:0-30310 GCF_039916025.1 Flavobacterium sp. | reverse complement strand
ATCACAATCTCTATTTATAAAGCAATTTTACTTTGTAACTTTGGGACTTTGAAACTTAGAAATTAAAAAAAATGAGCCAGGAAATTAGAAACCTTGAACCAAAAGTGCTTTGGAACAAATTCGCCGACTTGAATGCAGTGCCACGTCCGTCAAAAAAAGAGGAGCGGGTAATTGAATTCATGAAAAACTTTGGAAACAGTTTAGGATTAGAAACTTTTGAAGACGATATCCGAAACGTAATAATCCGCAAACCAGCAACTGCCGGAATGGAAAATCGTAAAACCATTGTACTTCAAGGGCATTTGGATATGGTGCACCAAAAAAATAACGATACCAATTTTGATTTCGATAAACAAGGAATTGACATGTATGTTGATGGTGACTGGGTTCGTGCTCGTGGAACTACGCTTGGTGCAGATAATGGGTTAGGAGTTGCCGCTATTATGGCAATCCTGGAAAGTAAAGATATTCCACATCCAGCTATTGATGCGTTGTTTACAATTGATGAAGAAACAGGAATGACTGGTGCTTTGAACTTAAAAGGCGGAATCCTAAAAGGAGAAATCCTGTTGAATTTAGATACAGAAGAAGACGATGAAATTGATATTGGTTGCGCTGGTGGAGTAGATGTAACAGCAACCAGAAGTTACAATCCGGAAGAAACTCCCGATGGTTCTGTTGGTTACACGATTACTGTGAAAGGCTTGAACGGCGGACATTCAGGAATGGATATTCACAAAGGTTTGGGGAATGCAAACAAGATCATGAACCGCTTATTGTTTGACGGTTTTGAGAATTTTGGTTTGCAAATTTCAGAAATTGCCGGTGGAAGCTTGCGTAATGCGATTCCAAGAGAAAGTGTAGCGAAAGTTATTGTGGCCGGAATGTATGACGAAGCTTTTGTTTTTGACATGCAGGAAATCATCAGCGATATTAAATTTGAATTCAAAACTACCGAACCAAACCTTGCTATTGAAATCGTAAAAAGCGATTTGCCTAAAGAAGTAATGGATTTAGGCGTTCAGGAAGGACTGCTTCGTTCTATTTATGCAGCTCATAACGGCGTTTACCGAATGAGTGCTGACATGGCTGACTTAGTGGAGACTTCGAATAATATTTCAAAAGTTGTTGTGAAAGACGGCTCGATTTCTATTCAGAATTTAACGCGTTCTTCTGTGGAAAGTTCTAAGTTTGATTTGGCAAATTCGTTGCGTTCGGCTTATGAATTGTTTGGATGTGAAGTTGAATTTGGCGGAAGCTATCCAGGCTGGACACCGAATGTAAAATCTGAAATATTAGATGTTTTGGTTTCTATCTATGAAAAGCAAAACGGAGCAAAACCAAGCGTAGTAGCTTGTCACGCAGGATTAGAATGTGGAATTTTAGGAACTAATTATCCTGGAATGGATATGATTTCTTTTGGACCAACGATTCACGGAGCGCATAGCCCTGATGAAAGAGCTTCGATTAAATCTTCACAAAAATTCTGGAAGTTTTATTTGGAGATATTGGCTAATATTCCGGTGAAGAATTAGTATTCAGTCGCAGTTTTCAGTTGCCAGAATAAAATAGAATATAAAAAATAAAAACCCGCTTTGTGATAAGCGGGTTTTTTATTTTAAACAAACAATAAAATAATCAACGGAAATAAGATTCCCGCCAACGCCAGTTTCCAGCCTCTTCTTTTAAAGTTGAATTTTCCTGCCGGTATCATAAT
Source organism: Flavobacterium sp. (assembly GCF_039916025.1). GTDB lineage: Bacteria > Bacteroidota > Bacteroidia > Flavobacteriales > Flavobacteriaceae > Flavobacterium. Next base: position 28,593 of record NZ_JBDSMB010000094.1, on the reverse strand, counting down.
GCTTCCTGTAACGGCAATCACAATTAATGATATTCCGAAAATGTCACCATAATAAATCCACCAATCAGAAGTGTTCTTATGCAGTTTCATCATTTGGCTAATGATTGGCGTTTTGATATAAGAAACGATTTCACCTTTTCCGGTTTTAGTATCGATTTCTACATCGTGTTTTTCAAATGAGATTTTAAACTTGCCTTCATCTACTTTGTTGCGACGCATTTTGTCATCGATGCCTAAAGCTTTACCCAAAGAATCTGCGAATTTTTCATTGATTTTATCTTCTGCAGGTAATTTTACTTCAATAGCTTTGGTCTCGACCGTATATTTTTCGGGATGCCAGCTATCTCTGTGGTTCATTAATATCCCTGAAAAGGCAAAAGAAATAATCAATCCTATATAGAAATATCCTAAATCGCGGTGCAGGTTTCTGATGGTTGCTTGTTTCATTTTTTAAAAAGTATAATTTAATGTCATTGATAAATTTGTCGGAGCAATAGGCTGAACACTATTGTCATCGTGAACATTGTAGCTCAATACATTGAAAATATTGCTGACTTTTCCACGGATAGTTATCTTATTGCATTTGTAACTAATCGTAGCATCATTCTGAATATAATCCGGCAAAGCTACTGGTTTTCTTGGATCTGAAGGCGTAGTCAGATTTGTTGAACGACCGGCATAACGATTTCCAATGTATGAATTGACTAAGCCTAAATTCAACCCTTTTAATTTTCCGCTTTCAAAAGTATAACTGAAATTCAAATTAGCAGTATTTTTTGGCATATATAAAATAGAACTTCCAACGATGTATATATTACTGGCGGTATATTTTATTTCAGTGAAACTGTATCCGGCCAGAATAGATAAACCTTTTAACGGAGTGGCTACTAAATCAACTTCAACACCTTTACTTTTGGTTCCGCCAGCCAATTCTCTATAGGTAGGATCAATTAAAGAAGTTTGTGCTAAATTGTTATTTTCAATTTGGTACAAAGTTACATTGGCAAAAAGACGGTCATCAAACAATTCATTTTTAACTCCAATTTCGTATTGGTGGATTGTTGATGGTTTTAAGGCTTCTTTAGTTTCATAATCTAAACCTGCATTCGGAACAAATGAACTTGAATAACTTGCAAAGATTGATTGCTTTTTGGTAGGTTGGTAAATCAAACCTAATCTTGGAGAAAAAGCATCGTCATAAGCATTGGTAATTACTATTTTTTCCGGTTTCGGAGCCGGATTTGTCACAGCATAAGTATAAACTTCATTTTCTGTATCCTGATAGCTGTAACGTACGCCTAATAAAGCTTTGAAGTATTTATTAAAACTAATCAAATCCTGAACATAAGCACCAACTCTTTTTACCGGAGCAGTTGTCAATGTTACTTTATCCATATTAGGAACATCATTTCTGGCTGTAGATAAATCAGTGGTAAAAATGTTTATAACGTCATATTCGTTTCTGTAATTAGCCGTAGGATTTTTATAAACAGAAGCTAAAGTCACAGTTTTATAAGTATCAGCATCAGCACCTACTAACAATTGATGATTGATGCTCCCGGTTTTGAAATCCCCTTTTAAGTTGGCTTCCTGTAACCAGTAATTATCTTTGGCTTCGTTGCGTTGTATTCCTCGTGTCCAATCACCATTGGCTTGCATTGAAGTTATTGGGCTGTTTGGTCTGGTGTTGGCGAATAAATCGGTTTGGTAATAACGGATAGAGTTTATAAAGTTTAAGCTCCATCTTTCATTTAACTGGTGTTTTAAAGTAGAAGTCAACGAAGCTTGTTCAGCTTTGTTATAACCCCATGAAACTCCGACGAAGCGGCTTCTTGGCAAATCAACTAATTCGTAGTTGATGATTCCTGCTCCAAAATCGGCGGTTCTGAAATCTTTAGCATAATCGGCTTCCAATAAAAGCGAAGTTTTTGGGGAAAAATTAACAAGGAAGGAAGGATTGATATACTTAGATTCTGAGCTTACGCCGATCCTGAAACTATTAGATTGTGTGTTTGAGCCATTCATTCTGAACGCCATATTTTTTCCTAAAGCGTCATGGACATCAAAAGTAGTTTTGTAGTAGTCATAACTTCCAAAACTTATGGAAGCTTCAGCGCCAAAATCAAATTTTGGTTTTTTGGTGATGATATTCATCATACCGCCGGCAGTAACATTTCCATATAATATGGCAGCGCTGCCTTTAAGAAATTCTACTTTTTCAATTCCGCTGGTTTCCACCGGCATACCGTTAAAGTAGCGAACTCCGTTTTTGAAAGTATTTGAACTTCCCAAAGCATAACCACGTGAGGCGATTTCTTCCTGGTAACCACCAGTATTTCCCATGATGTAAACACCATTTGTATTTTTCAAAATATCGGAAAGGTTGGTTACTTGTTGGTTTTGTAGTGTTGTTTGGTTAATTACGGCTACACTTTGTGGTAAATCTATTGGTCTGATTCCGGCTTTACCTGAAGTTGGTGGAGTTTTTTGTTGGTTGGAAGTAACGATTACTTCCTGAAGAACTTCTCCTTTTTTGTTTTTTACCGTGTCACTGATAGAGGCATATAATTCTTCTTGAGTATTATTGATTTTGCTGATTTGGGCAAAACTTATGGCACTAATACTAAGTGCGGCGATTTGGAGTAGAGTATATTTACGCATTTATTTAGAATAATTAAAAATAGTGATGCAAATATAAATACGGGATTTGAAATAAAAAAGTTTATTTAGACTAAATATAAATAATATTTTTCAACAAATTGATTTTCTATTGTTTATAAATAAAAAACCTTACTGTTTAGTAAGGTCAAGTCATAATATAGTGTTGAAAAAGTCTATTTCTTCGACATTGGATAACTTTCCTGAGTCTGTTTTCCTTGTTGTTTTCCCGAAACAGTAGCAATTAGTCTATCGCTTGTGACTTTTTTATAGGTGATTTTTTGTGGATAATCGTGTGCCAGATTTTCAAAAGTAAAGGTGTTATCAACATCTGAAGTTAATTTGAAATCAACAGCCTCATCATTGTTTTGACCAACAACGGTAGCACTATAGGTTAATTCTTCAGCTTTTTGCGTAAGCTTTATACTTTCAAAATGAACAGTGTCTTTAGTGTTTATAAAATAACTGTTGCCGCTAAATGTGCTGTCATTTTCTTTAGCCCAGGTTTCTTTTAATGTGCCATCCGGAAGTTTTTGTTCCCAATTGCCAACTAGCCAATCCATCTTTTCAAGTTTATCAAACTTTTTCTCTGAAGAGTTATTTTTACAGGAAATAAGTAATGTTAAAAGTATAATCGGTAAAAGTCTAAGAGAATGTTTTATCATGTTATTTTTTTGAATTGTAAAAATAATGAAATTATAGAATTATTTATTTCCCAGCCAAGGAATAATTATAAACCGTAAATGGGAAAATCATTTTTGATGTGTATTTTGCAATCAAACACACCATTAGAATCGGCAGGAATAAAGTGTAATCGTTTACCATTCCACAGACAAGAAACAAAGCAGTAAACGGAGCATGAATGCTGGCACTTAAAACAGCTGCCATTCCAATAATCATAAAATTAATCGGAATAACATTGACATGGAAAAAAGTGTTTAGAACAGCAGCCAAAAGCAATCCCAAAAATGCTCCAATGAATAGGCTGGGAGCAAATACGCCGCCATCACCACCAGAAGCTAATGTTGCCGATGTAACTATAGTTTTTAAAATCAGTATTCCAATAAATGTTACTATAAGTCCTAGTGTAGCTATTGGATTGGGTGTTAAAAACAAATCTTTCATTGCATGATAACCATCACCATATAATTGTGGAAAGGTGAATAATGCCAGACTTAAAATCGAGGCTCCCAAAATAATTTTGTAATAGCCATTGGTTATTTTTCCAAATTGTGATTTAAAGAATAAAACCATTTTGGTTAGAAAAACAGAATTGATTCCGGCCAATATTCCCAACAAAATAAAATAAGGAATCGCATAAAAATGCCAGGATGTGATAGTAACATTAAACAATGGTTCTTCGTTCAATAGCAGTAATAACGCAGAAGCTATCGTTAATGCAATGATATTCGTCAAAAAGAAAATTTTGTTGGTTTTTTTGGCAATGACTTCCATCGAAAACAAAATGCCGGCAATTGGGCTGCTGAATAAAATGGTGATTCCAGCTGTAATTCCGACGCAAATCAGTTCGGTTTTGTAGTTTCTAAATACATTTTCTTTTCGATGTGATGCCGCACCAATGGCTGCCGTTGATACGACTGTTGAAACTTCAATTCCTGTTGAACCACCAAAAGCAACGGTAAATAACCCATTTACAAAATGAGACGGAATTTTATAAATCGGTAAGCTTTTATTTTTGGATTTTGTTGCGTCAAAAATTTCAGTAATGCCTTTGTTTTGTTTTTTCTTGAATAGATATTCTCTCAAAAAGTGAATTATAAGCAATCCGACAATTGGAAATACAAACATGTAAATAGTATTGTTGGCTGCTTTTAAAAAGAAAACGCCTTCTAAATATTCTGTTGTGCGCTTTAATGATATTGCCAAAAAGGCTGAAAGAATGCTAATCAGGAAAGAAACAATTATCAGTTTTTGGAGTACGATTAGCGTGAAGTTTTTTTTAATTTTTGTAAAGGATGTCATTTGAAGAAATCTATTTTACAAAAATACTAAATCATTATCCGAAAACTTTAAACGACATCATAAAACTGTCCTAAAAAATCTGCCAACTGAACACTGTAAACTGAATACTTTTTTTAGTACTTTTGCACTCCAAATAAAGAACACAAAATAATGTTAGAGAGACTTCAATATGTAAAACAGCGTTTCGACGAAATTTCGGATTTGATTATTCAACCCGATATCATCGCCGATCAAAAACGTTATGTGCAATTAAATCAGGAATATAAAGGTTTGAAAGCGTTAATGGAAAAGCGTGAAGAACTTATTAATGTTACTGGAAATATTGCTGAAGCAAATGAAATTCTTGCCGATGGCTCTGATGCTGAAATGGTAGAAATGGCCAAAATGCAATTGGATGAAGCCAAAGACCGTTTGCCTGAATTGGAAGAAGAAATCAAATTCATGCTGATTCCTAAAGATCCGGAAGATGCTAAGAACGTAATGGTTGAAATCCGTGCCGGAACTGGTGGCGATGAAGCTTCTATTTTTGCAGGAGATTTATACAGAATGTATACTAAGTATTGTGAAAATCGTGGTTGGAAGACTTCTACAGTTGATATGAACGAAGGAACTTCCGGTGGTTTTAAAGAGGTAATTTTTGAAGTAACCGGAGAAGATGTTTATGGAACTCTGAAATTTGAAGCTGGTGTTCACCGTGTGCAACGTGTACCACAAACTGAAACACAAGGTAGAGTTCATACTTCTGCAGCAACGGTAATGGTTTTACCTGAAGCCGAAGAATTTGACGTACAAATTGATATGAATGATGTTCGTGTCGATTTCTTCTGTTCTTCTGGTCCTGGAGGACAGTCTGTAAATACAACTAAATCAGCTGTGCGTTTGACTCACATTCCAACTGGTTTGGTAGCACAATGTCAGGATCAGAAATCGCAACATAAAAATAAAGATAAAGCATTAACTGTTTTGCGCTCCCGGTTATACGAACAAGAATTGGCCAAAAAAGAAGCTGAAGATGCTGTAAAACGTACTTCACAAGTAAGTTCAGGTGACCGTTCGGCAAAAATCAGAACCTACAATTATGCCCAAGGCCGTGTGACTGATCACAGAATTGGATTAGACGTTTTTGATATGGATGGCGTTATGAACGGAAAAATTCAAAAGTTTGTTGACGAACTTCAATTGGTTAACAATATGGAAAAACTAAAAGAAAGCGAAGTTTTCTAAAAATAAAAAAGGGCTAACAAATACTGTTAGCCCTTTTCTTTTGCTTACTTAGTAATAGACAATAATGTACTAAAGTCTAAATCCGTAAGCAAGTCTCAAAGCAATCATTCCCAAACCTTTGTCTGTTGTTCCATCATCATTAAGAGTTGGAAAATCAGTATAGTGTTCATATCGTAAACTTGCATCAAAATATTCGTTAGCATATCCTATTCCTGGGCTTAGCAGTAATGAGGTTTGATCATAGTCATTAGTAACGGCAAATGCCCCACCAATTTCAGCTAATATATATAGTTTATCTTTTAAGACAAAAGCTTTAAATCCACCTTTAACTGGTATATATCCTAAATCATTATCATCACCATTGATGAAAAAATTGTTAAATCCTGTTGTAAATGTTAGTGAGTATTTAGTAGATAAATCATATTGTACTCTGACATCTCCACCAATATTCCATTCATATGGTTCGGCACTCAATGGCACTCCGCCACTTAACCCAAATCCAAGGCGGAAACCCTGATCATAATTTTTTGTTTCTGTAGATGTTCCTGAATCCTGTGCGAATGTTGGAACTGATTGTAGACATAGGGCAACTATGGCTAATTTTAGCGAATTTCTTAAGATAGTTTTCATGGTATTTAATTTAGATTAAGTTGGTGTAGTTCCTCTACACTTTTTCTCCTTTTATGATTTTAAGTAGTATAACAGCAACGGCGCCTAATAGTAAAAGATGGATAGCAGAACCGGTGTTGTAAATAAAAAATCCAAAAGCCCAGAATATTAATAATAATATTACGATTGAGTAAAGTAAATGTTGCATGATAGTAGGTTTTGTAATTAATATAAAATTTGAAACTCGTCAACAATAATCTGACGAAAATCTACATTACAAAGTTGCAATGAATGTAAAACCTATGTGTTATAGCATTTTTTTGAATTGTTATAGTATTTCCATTTTAAAGCAGAAAATCCTACGCAGGCATAGGATTTATTTTTTTTCAGAAGTAATAACTAACTTAAATCTTCGGGAAGATAGATGGTAAAGGTTGAGCCAACATTTGGCTTTCCATTGGCAAAAATAAATCCTTTATGGTTATCAACAATTTTTTTACAAATGGCTAAACCAATTCCAGTGCCAACATATTCGTTCTTATTGTGAAGACGATTGAATAAAACAAATATTTTTTCGGCATATTCTTGTTCGAAACCAATTCCGTTGTCTTTAAAAGTGATTTTATAGAATTTCTCTTTAGATTTCTTAGGAATCAATTCTTCATCGGCTGCAATAACTTTTTTACACGAAATTTTGATTTTAGGGACAATATCTGCTTTGCCGTATTTCATTGAATTACTAATGAGATTAACAAATAACTGCTGAATTTGAAATGGAATTACTGTCATTTCAGGTAATTTTTCACTTTGTATGACGGCATTTTTTTCCTCAATGGTTTGAAGCAAATCACTTTTGGCATTTTCAAGCAAGTCATTCAAGTCTATGTTTTCAAAAACTTTCTCGTTCTTGGTAGTTCTTGAATACTGCAATAAATCATCAATAAGAATACGCATACGTTCTACAGAATTGTTGATGCGAAGCATAAACTCTTTTCCGCCTTCGGACAGATTATCATAATCCTTATCAGACAAGCGGGAAACAAAGGTTTGAATTTTCCGTAATGGTTCCTGTAAATCGTGACTTGCTACATAATTAAAAGCTACTAATTCTTTATTGCTGGCTTCTAATTCTATATTTTGTTGCTCTAACGACAATGATGCCAATACTTCTTCAGTAACATCACTTGTTGTTCCAATTAAAATTTCCTGTCCGGATTTATTAGTTACAATTCGGGCAGTAGTCCTGAAATATCTTATTTTTTTATCTTTTCTAATGATTCGATAAGTAATTGGAACAAGGTTGCCATTTTCTATCATTTTAGATGTAGCATCACGATATGCTATAAGATCTTCAGGATGAACATACTTCATGAAATTTTCCTGACTTGCATAAAATGCTTTTGGTTCAAAACCAAGCAGTCGGTAACTGTTGTCTGAAAAAGTATATTCATTGGTGCCAATATTTAATTGCCAACTACCAAAACTACCCACAATTTCGGCAAGATTATTTGATTCATTCAATACAGCCAGGCTATTGTTGGAAATTTGCAGCTTATCTAAATCTTTGGTAATCCTAATATAAGAAATTGAGATTAATAAAAGCGTAATCAGCAGCGTTACATAAACAAAAATAGGAGTAATTTCTATTGTGTCTTTATAATAGAGTTCTCTTCCTTTTAATGTTTTTTTTTCTAAAAGAATCATCTCATTAATTTGGTTCCGAATGCTATCCATGGTTTCTTTTCCAATGTTTAGTTTTTCTTTTAGTATCTTGTCAGATAATGATTTTTCTAAAGATAAATGCAAAGTGAGGGAAAGATAATTCTGTCTTTTGCTCATATAAAATTCCAGTTTCCTGAGGTTGTCTTCCTGAGCCGGATCGTTTTTAGTATAGCTTTTTACCAAAGCAAAGGAATGAGCAATTTTCTTTTTGGAATTCAAATAAGGCATTAAAAAAGTAGAATCTTTGGTTATCAAAAAACCACGCTGCCCTGTTTCTGAATCCTTTAAATAAGAGAACAATCGTTCTAACTCTAAATTGACATCATAAGAATGATTAACCCATTTAGCGGAATTGTTAAGTAAGCTGATGTGTTTGAAAGTTACAGCAGAAATAAAAAAAATGGCAAATATAGAAACCACAAAAATACTTTTGAGAAAGATTGTAGATTTATAGATTCTCGTCAATTTCATGATTTTATGGGGCTATAATCGCAATAAAAAATTATCTCTGTTTAATCCTGATGTATAATATTGCCAGTTTATTGTGACAACATCAGACAATACTTTTTTCAGTGTAGCAAAATCGCTTGGCTTCTTTATATAAATGTTAGCACCCTGTATAAAAGTTTCCTCGATATGCTCTTCTGAAGAGGAAGTAGAAAAAATTGCAATCGCAATCTCGCTGAAACGGTCGTCCTGCTTTATCTCGTATAAACATTCAATTCCATTTTTCTTTGGCATGTTTAAATCGAGAAATAATACATTTGGCAAAACAGCATCCGGACTATTCAAATAATCCATCAATTCTACGCCGTCGTTAAATGTATTTACTTTTGTATTGATTCTCAATTCCTCGAATGCATCAGTAAAAAGTAACCTGTCATCCTCGTCATCATCAGCCAAAATAATATGTATATAATCCTTGTTCATGTCTTATTTTTTATTTGCGATTTCTCTTCTTTTTGCTATTATGCGTTGGAAAGCAGAAGGTGTAATTCCAGTTACATTTTTAAATTGGGTACTCAAATGGGCCACACTCGAATAATTGAGTTGGAAAGCAATTTCAGTTAAACTCAAATCACTACTCACAATCAATTGTTTAGCATATTCTATCTTTTGCAAAATGATATAGTTCTCAATAGAGGTATATGTTACATCAGAAAACAAATTGGAAAGATAGCCGTAACTGTGACTCAGTTTTTCGGCAAGATAAACAGAACTTTTGACATTAATTAATTCTGGACTATGAATCATCTCGATTATAGTGTCTTTTATTTTCTGGACTAAAACACTTTTTTGATTTTCTATAATATCAATGCCATACTCTTTTAGTTCTTCAGTCAAGGCTGAAAAAACAGTGCTATCGATTTTTTCTAAAACATCGACTTCACCAAAACCTAATATGCGGTACTTGATATTATACTTAATAAGTTTTTCTTCCAAAACTTTTCGACAAACAAGGTTAAAGTCAAATTTAATAAAGATTTTCATATTATTGGATTCGGGTTAATTATTGTAAAAGTAATAAAATATTTCTATCAAAAAAGCCGCATTTACTACGGCTTTTTTTTCTCTCTAACCCCAACTTTTTATTATAAGCAAAATGACAGTAGGTTTGCGTGTTATTTTGCTCTTTACAAAGATATTTTACCTTTTTAGGGATTGGTTACATAATTTTCGGGTAATGTTATAAAATTTTCACTTTTTGATTTCCAATTTGTAACTTTGCGCCACATCTACCTGTCGGCAGACAGGCAACTAAACAACAATGACAACACAACAACTCGTTCAGCAAATTCAACAAAAAAAATCTTTTCTCTGTATTGGCCTCGATGTCGATTTGACTAAAATCCCTCAACATATACTGGAACTCGATGATCCAATTTTTGAATTCAATAAAGCTATAATCGATGCTACTCATGACTTATGTGTTAGCTATAAACCAAACATGGCTTTCTATGAAGCATACGGATTGAAAGGCTGGCAATCGCTGCAAAAAACCATCAATTATCTGAACGAAAAACATCCTGAAATTTTTACTATTGCCGATTCAAAACGTGGCGATATCGGAAACACATCGACTATGTATGCCAAAGCTTTTCTTCAGGATTTGAATTTTGACAGCATTACCGTCGCACCTTATATGGGTAAAGATTCTGTTGAGCCATTTTTAGCTTTTGAAAACAAACATGCAATCATGTTAGTACTGACTTCCAACGAAGGTGCATTCGATTTTCAGACAAAAAAAACAGAAGGCGAAGAATTATACAAAACGGTAATCAAAACGTCTAAAAACTGGAAAAATTCGGAAAGACTTATGTATGTTGTTGGCGCAACCAAAGCTGAATATTTCACCGAAATCAGAAAAATAATTCCAAATAGTTTTCTGCTCGTTCCCGGTATTGGCGCTCAAGGCGGAAGTTTGGCAGAAGTTTGTAAACATGGAATGAATGATGAAGTTGGCTTACTAATCAATTCTTCACGTGGAATTATTTATGCTTCAAACGGAAAGGATTTTGCCGAAAAGGCTAGGGAAGAAGCAATGAAAATCCAACAGGAAATGGAAATAATACTAAACAAAGAATTCGCAAAGTAACACAGATTAAAAACTGTGTGAATCTTTTTTTCTCTGTGAATCTCAGTGTAATAAAATGATAACTCGACAAGACCAACTCGGAACTATCCACACTTTTGAAAACACACCTAAAAGAATAATTTCTCTTGTGCCTTCGCAAACTGAGCTGCTATATGATTTGGGTTTGGAAGAAAGTATAATTGGAATCACTAAATTTTGTGTGCATCCTTTTCATTTCAAATCGACAAAGAAAATTATTGGTGGTACCAAAAAAGTGCATTTCGAAAAAATCCGATTGTTGCAGCCTGATCTTATCATTGCCAACAAAGAAGAAAACACTCAGGAAATTGTAGCAGAACTTTCAAAAATCTGCCCGGTTTGGATTACGGATATTATTACTTTGGATGACAATTTGAAAATGATATCTGACTTTGGAACTCTGTTTAACAAAAGAACCGAAGCTCAAAAATGGATTGATAAAATCAATTTTGCACACAAAGATTTTCTGGATTTTGTTAAAGATAAAGAAGTTTTGAAAGTTGCTTATTTTATTTGGGCAAACCCTTTCATGGTTGCCGGAAATAATACGTTTATCAACGAAATGCTTAAGTTGAATAATTTTCAAAATATCTATGAAAATAGGGAAGAGCGTTATCCTGAAATAATCATCCAAAAAATGCGAATCCAGGGCGATCCTGATTTAGTACTGCTTTCATCCGAACCTTTTCCTTTTACAGACGAACATGCTTTTGAAATTGGAAGATTTACACATCATGTCAAAACAGTTTTTGTCGATGGTGAAATGTTTTCATGGTATGGAAGCCGATTGGTAAAAGCATTCGATTACTTCAAAAAACTTCACAAAAGTATTGCATAAAAAAATGCCGGCATTTAAGATGCCGGCATTCATAAACTAACTAACCCTAACCAAAATAATAAAAAACCAAATTTATTACAGTACAAATGTACGTTGCCTTTTTAGCTTTTACTGTTAAGGTTATGTTATTCTTATGTTATTGATTTCTAAAAATTTAGATTTACTTTTTGTCCTGCATTGCAAACACTTGCTGTAACAAAGTAGATGTTCTCGAACTTAAATTAGTTCTGATGTTTTTTTCTTCTACGGCAATCATTTTATAAACACCTTCTAAAGCTTTGTTGGTAGTATAATCTGTCAGGTCTGGATTTACTTTTTTAACGAATGGAATGTTGTTGTATTTGGTAATAATGTTTGTCCAGACTTTATCCGCGCCCACTTTTGCAAAAGAGTTTTTAATCACAGGATTAAATTTATTATATAAAGGAGTTGTAGTTGTTGTTTGCAGATAAGTTGTGGCAGAACTTTCGTTGCCCATCAAAATATTTTTGGCGTCAGTAAAAGTCATTTGTTTTACAGCGTCTACAAAAATTGGAGTTGCTTCTTTGGTAGCATCTTCGGCTGCTCGATTCAGCATTTTTATACCATCATCCGCCAAAGAGCTCAATCCTATTTTTCGCAAAGCACTATCTACTTTTTGTAGTTCTGCAGGAAGTAAAATTTTCACGGCTTCATTTCTGTAAAATCCATCAACCGCTGTCAATTTGGTTACTTGTTTGGAAATTCCGTTATTCAAAGCTTCTCTTAATCCGCCGGCAATATCGGGACTTCCAATAGAATTAGGAAATTGACCGGCTACTTGTTGTAATTCTGCACAGCTTAAAAGTGTGAACATTACGAAAATTGAAAGGATTGTTTTCATAGTAGTTATTTTTTTTTTTCGAACTATTTACAAATATAAAGCCAAAAAATTAGTTAGGCAAAAACAACCGTTTTATTATTGTAAACCATGGTTTTTCTTTCGGCATGTAATTTTATGGCTCTTGCCAAAACCATACGCTCCAGGTCTTTTCCTTTCATAATAAAGTCTTCTATGGAATGGCTATGCGTAACTCGGGTAATGTCCTGCTCAATAATTGGCCCTTCATCTAATTCTTCTGTGACATAATGACTGGTCGCCCCAATAATCTTAACGCCTCTGTTAAAAGCTGAATGATACGGTTTTGCGCCTGGAAATGCCGGTAAAAACGAATGATGGATATTGATGATTTTATTTTTATACAACTCAATCAGATTGGACGTGATAATTTGCATGTAACGTGCCAATACAATAAAATCAATTTCGTGCTTTTTCAGAATTTCTATCTGAGCTTTTTCTCCGGCTTGTTTGTTTTCTTTTGTAAACGGAATATAATGATACGGAATCGAAAAACGCTTCGCAACACCGCTCAAATCATTATGATTGCTAATAATCAATGGAATTTCAACATGCAATTCTCCGGTGCTGTATCTGGACAGAATGTCATACAGACAATGATCATATTTAGAAACAAAGATTGCCATCTTAGGTTTGCTTTCCTGACGGTGAATCGACCACGACATAGAAAATGGATTTGCTAAGTGCTTTTGGAAATTATCTTTGATAGAATCTAAATCGAAATTATCTTTGGCAAATTCGCATTCCAACCGCATAAAAAACACATCCTGATCGCCATCCACATGTTGGTCAAGATAAATGATATTGCCCTCAATAGAAGCAATATAATTCGTCACGGCGGCAATAATTCCTTTTTGGTCACGGCAATGGATTAGTATGGTAATTCGGTTCATTTTGCTTTGTTTCTGTATTCCAAATCTAAACTTATTTTGCTTTGATTTTCAACGAAAACTAATTTTTATGTTTTGTGCTAATTAATAGTCCAATTTTTGAAAATTACGTAAATTGCGGCACAAAAATTATCATATCCTTAGAATGGAACCACAAATCCCGTATATCCCTAAAAATAAAGTCCGAATTGTAACAGCTGCTTCTCTTTTTGATGGCCACGATGCCGCAATCAACATCATGCGAAGAATCATTCAGGCAACTGGTGTTGAAGTTATTCATTTGGGTCACGATAGAAGTGTTGAAGAAGTTGTAAATACTGCAATTCAGGAAGATGCAAACGCTATTGCTCTGACTTCGTATCAAGGCGGGCATAATGAGTATTTTAAATACATGCACGATTTGTTAAAAGAAAAAGGAGCAGGACACATCAAGATTTTTGGCGGCGGTGGCGGCGTTATTTTGCCAAGCGAAATTGCAGAGCTTCAAGCCTACGGAATTACCAGAATTTACGCTCCGGATGATGGTCGTGCGATGGGATTGCAAGGAATGATTAACGACTTGGTTAAGCAATCTGATTATCCTATTGGTGATGAATTGAATGGAGAATTAAAGCATATTGAAGATAAAAATCCAACAGCTATTGCACGTTTGATTTCGGCGGCAGAAAATTTCCCTGAAATTGCCAAACCTGTTTTTGATGATATTCATACTTTAAACAAAAATTCCAAAATTCCTGTTTTGGGAATTACCGGAACTGGTGGTGCCGGAAAATCTTCTTTGGTTGATGAATTAGTTCGTCGTTTTTTAATTGATTTCCCTGAAAAAACTATAGGTTTAATTTCAGTTGATCCATCTAAACGTAAGACAGGCGGAGCTCTATTAGGCGACAGAATTCGAATGAATGCTATCAATAATCCTAGAGTTTATATGCGTTCACTGGCTACACGTCAGTCTAATTTGGCCTTATCAAAATATGTTGCTGAAGCAATTCAGGTTTTGAAAGCTGCGAAATACGACATTATCATTCTTGAAACTTCGGGAATCGGACAATCGGATACTGAAATAATGGATCATTCTGATGTTTCGTTATACGTAATGACACCTGAATTCGGTGCTGCGACGCAATTAGAAAAAATCGATATGCTTGATTTTGCTGATTTGGTAGCCATCAATAAGTTTGACAAACGCGGTGCTTTGGATGCGATTCGCGATGTTAAAAAACAATACCAACGCAATCACAATCTTTGGGATACAAATCCTGATGAAATGCCGGTTGTGGGAACAATAGCTTCACAATTCAATGATCCCGGAATGAATTCACTTTACAAAAAAGTGATGGATAAGATTGTGGAGAGAACTGGCGCCGATTTGAAATCTACGTTCCAGATTACCCGTGAAATGAGTGAGAAGATTTTCGTTATTCCGCCTCACAGAACGCGTTATTTATCTGAAATTGCAGAGAACAACCGCAAGTATGACGAAACTGTTTTGACACAGGTTGAAGTCGCTCAGAAGCTTTACGGGATTTACAAAACGATTGAATCGGTTAACAAAAAACAGCCAAAATTTGACAAAGCAGGAATTGATGTTAATTCATTGAACAGTAATGATGATAATAAAGATTTTCTAAACTTATTAGTTAAAGAATTCGACAGAGTAAAAATGAATCTTGATCCATTCAATTGGGAGATTATTATTTCTTGGAATGAGAAGGTAAAAACATATAAAGATCCAGTTTATAGCTTTAAAGTGCGCGACAAAGAAATCAAAATACAAACGCACACAGAAAGTTTGTCACATTCTCAAATTCCAAAAGTAGCTTTACCTAAGTACAAGGCTTGGGGCGATATTTTGAAATGGAATTTACAGGAAAATGTACCCGGAGAATTTCCTTTTGCTTCGGGATTATATCCATTTAAACGCGAAGGAGAAGATCCATCAAGAATGTTTGCCGGTGAAGGCGGGCCAGAGCGTACAAACAAACGTTTCCATTACGTAAGCGCAGGATTGCCTGCAAAGCGTTTATCTACAGCTTTTGACAGTGTAACTTTATACGGAAACGACCCTGATTTGCGTCCGGATATTTATGGAAAAATAGGTAATGCCGGAGTTTCTATCTGTTGTTTGGACGACGCCAAGAAATTATATTCAGGTTTTGATTTGAGTCATCCATTGACTTCAGTTTCTATGACAATAAATGGTCCGGCGCCAATGTTGCTAGGTTTCTTCATGAATGCTGCCATCGACCAAAATTGTGAAAAATACATCCTTGAAAATAATCTTCAGGTTAATATTGACGAGAGAATAAATGAAATCTACAAAGAAAAAAAGTTGCCAAGACCAAAATACAATGGCGATTTACCTAATGGAAACAATGGTTTAGGTTTGATGCTTTTGGGTGTTACTGGTGACCAGGTTTTGCCAATGGATGTTTATCAGGATATTAAAGTAAAAACCCTGTCACAGGTTCGTGGTACGGTTCAGGCTGATATTTTGAAAGAAGATCAGGCACAAAATACTTGTATTTTTTCTACTGAATTTGCGCTTAGATTAATGGGCGACGTACAGGAATATTTTATTCAGAAAAACGTTCGTAATTTCTATTCTGTTTCTATTTCCGGTTATCATATTGCCGAAGCTGGAGCGAATCCAATTACACAATTGGCATTTACGTTGTCGAATGGTTTCACTTACGTGGAATACTACTTGAGTCGTGGCATGAACATCAATGACTTCGGACCAAACTTATCTTTCTTTTTCTCAAACGGAATTGATGCTGAATACGCTGTGATTGGTAGAGTAGCGCGTAAGATTTGGGCGAAAGCAATGAAAAATAAATATGGTGCCAACGAAAGAGCACAGATGTTGAAATATCATATTCAGACTTCAGGTCGTTCGTTACACGCACAGGAAATTGATTTTAATGATATTCGTACTACACTTCAGGCTTTGTATGCAATTTATGATAACTGTAATTCGTTGCATACAAATGCGTATGATGAAGCGATTACGACACCAACAGAAGAAAGTGTGCGTCGTGCGATGGCAATTCAGTTGATTATTAATAAGGAATTAGGCTTAGCCAAAAACGAAAACCCTATACAAGGTTCGTTCATCATTGAAGAATTAACCGATTTGGTTGAAGATGCTGTATTACAGGAATTCGATAGAATCACGGAACGTGGCGGAGTACTTGGTGCGATGGAAACGATGTATCAAAGAAGCAAGATTCAGGAAGAAAGTTTGTATTATGAAACCTTGAAACATACTGGCGAATTTCCAATTATTGGAGTAAATACGTTCTTGAGTTCTAAAGGTTCTCCAACCGTTTTACCTGCTGAAGTTATTCGTGCAACCGAAGAAGAAAAGCAAGTGCAGATTCAAACATTGAATAATCTACATCAAACATATCACGACAAAGAAGATGAGCAAATTGCGGCCTTACAAAATGCTGCAATCAATAACGAAAACATCTTTGACGTATTAATGAATGCTACAAAATATTGTTCGTTAGGTCAGATTACTGCTGGCTTGTTTGAAGTTGGTGGTCAGTATAGAAGGAATATGTAATTATTTTAAAAATAATATTTAATAAAACCTTACTGAAAAGTGAGGTTTTTGTTTTTATACATGATAAATTCTCAAAAGCGGTCTTTTAAACAGACAATACTGCTCTTAAACAGTTATGTGCTATTAATGAATTGATAATCATTATTGTATCGTAGCTTTCAAAGAATATAGCATCCTGCTATTAAGTAACTTTTAAACAAACCAGAAAATGAAAAAAATTCAAACATCCAAATTGCTTTTAATGTGGGCAGTAGTAATTTTGGGAATAAGTGCTATCGCTTTTTCTTGCTCAAGTGATTCGAGTGCTTATACATGTGCAAGTTGTCATGATACTCCTGAAGCTTTGGCTGCTAATGATGGTAGCGCTAAAGGGATTTACAAAGGTGTTGAAGCCGGATCGACTGGCACTTTGTCTATCAATATTTTAAATGGCAGCAGTACAATTACTGCCACTATGGTATTAGATGGTGTGACCGCTTTGTTAACTTCTTCGGTTGCCTTTGTTGATGGCCAAGCGTATGTGGCACCATTTACAGGAACTTATAATGGAACTGCTGTATCGATTACCTTTTCAGTAGCCATTGGTGGTCTGTCTCCAATAGTTACAGCTTCTAATATTCCAGGACATGCCGGTGCTACTTTTGTTTTATATAAAGAAACATCCGTTTCATTAATTGAAGCTTTTGAAGGAACATATACAAAAACAGGAGGTGAGACAGGTGTTTTCAACATTTTATTATCAAGAGCATTAAACAAATGGGGTGGCGTAGCTTTAAACAATGAGGCTGGTTCTACATCAGATGAAATCGACGGAACAATAAATGCCGACAATCAATTGATAGTAAATGGAAACGGAATTATTCTTGGAACAGTGTCAGGAGATGAAATTCATGGTTCGTTTCAGGATAGTAGCTTAGCTACAATTAGTATAACCGGGCACCGAACTTTATAAATTACTGTTTTTATTAATTCAAAAAAATGCTTCTCAGAAATGGGAGGCTTATTTATTTTGACCTGTCATCATTAAACTTTTTCACAATGGCCTTAAGCTGTTCTGCACGAGTTGCTTTCTTGGCTTTTTCTTTGTCCTGTGCTTTATGAAGCTTGTCGTTGTGTGCTTTAATATTTTTGGCATTGTTTCTTCCCATGTTTGATATTAAGAGGAGAATGTCCGGTGGACATTCGGTTTTAACAAGAGGTAATAAGGTGTCAAATATATAATTATATTTACTATTGCATTTTTTTTGTTAAATTAAAATTTTGGCACAGTTAATGAATGGAGAAAAAAAAATAATTATTAAAAAAATAGATACTATGAAAAAGCTTACTCTAATTTTAGCATTTATCGGGATGATAACGCTAGAAAGTTGTACAACAAACAACGACGATATTGATAATGATACTATTAGTGAAGTATTCGAGTTAAGAAATATAAATTTTGGATTTGATTCACAAAATGGTTATTCCATTTATCAAACATTTAATCCTCAGATTCGTCTTGATGATGTCGTTCTGATTTATAGACTATCAGGAACAATTGATTCTAGTACTCCAATATGGCAACAGATTCCAAGAACGCTCTACTTAGATGAAGGAGAGTTGGATTATGATTTCGATTTTAGCAAAGAAGATTTTACTATTTATGCCGGAGGAACTTACGACTTAGCATTGACTCCAAATTTTTTAAACAATCAGACATTCAGAATTGTTATTATTCCTGGTTACCTTTCAAATAAAATGAGTAATAAAACTGATTTTTCGGATTATAATTCAGTTATAAAAGCGTTTAATATCGACGAGTCTAAGGTTAAAGTTATTAATTAATTCTCTTTGTTTTTTTAAAAGAAGAAGCCCTGTAATAAATATTACGGGGCTTCTTTTTGATTATCAATTTGTTAGATTTTACTTATATGTTAAAATCAGGCTTATGTTTTTTTTGTATGAAAAATTGCATTATTCTTGTATAAGATTTTATTTATAAAAAATTAAAACAACTTAAAAAACAACTGATTATGAAATTAAAGAAAAAATTATTTTGCTTGTTTATGCTTGCAATTTTAAATGTATCATTTGGGCAGGTTACTGTCACAACAGAAAATTTAAAAGTCAATGGAGTTGCAGCAAGCTCCGTAAATTTTAACGCTAGTAGTAGTTTGGCATTTACTGTGGATGTCAATTTAAAAACTTTTGACGGAAGTACTAACAACATATTTGGGAATCTATATTTATATTACAAACCTTCAGCTACAACTCCAGAAGTTCAGATAGGTATTTGGGTTATAACATTCGTAGTGACTTATCCACCATTTGTAACACAGACAACTTATACTAACCAAAGTTCATTTGCACCCATAACTTTATCGGCGTCTAACTTTTTTCCAACTGGAGGTATAATATATGCAAGATATGTCAACAATAATAATTCGTCTTATACATCTTCGAATATATCAATTACGGGTGGTACACGAGTAGCAACTAGCCCACCACCATCAACAGGTAATACTATTTGTTGCAATCAGACAATTCGTTACGGCGACAAGCCTGTTATAACAGGTTCTACTATAACTACGTTGCCTCCAGGAGTAACTTTGCATTGGGCGAAAGGATCTGGTTTTGGCGGCGCTGCTCAAACTAATCATGCAACATCTGATGGCTGGAATAATTTTGATCCTGACTATATGTTTCAAACTACAACCTATAAAAGAGTATTGGTTTCCTCAACTTCAACAAAAAGTAATGATATAACAGTAACTGTTGTTCCGACTCCAATAGCTTCTAATACTATAATGTGTAATGGCTCCAAGTTAAGTGACGGTATTTATGAGTCTGGTGAACTTGAGTCTCTTGATTTTAGTGGGTTAGGGGCTAATTTTAATTTAAATGTTTTAGCTGATCCGTTCCATTCTCCTGTTAGAGCGGACTCGTATGAGAGTGTAAGTGAATACCAATGGCAATATAGATCTGGATATGCTAACTCAAGATGGCAGGATATCACAAACGTTACAGGATTTGTTCAACCTGCAGGCTACCCTGACAATTTTTTTATCAGACGTATAGCAAAACATCAAAATATAAGAAATGTGAGCAATATATTGCAAGTCTATATAAGAAAAGCATCTGTATCCAACACGATTTGTTGTGACCAAGCATTGGCAATTAATCAAGTTCCTGCAGCAGTAACAGGCACAGCAGCTGTTTATAGTACTGCGGATGGGGGAAAGACAAATACTCCGACAAATATCACAATTAAATATCAATGGCAAAGTCGTTTCAGATCATCTCCTTGGACCAATATAGTTGGAGCTAACAGTCAGAATTATGCCGCTCCGGCAATCACAAGTCCTAATATTTCTGTTAGTTACAGAAGAATTGCAAGGGTAGATTATTACAGACCAAGTGAGATTAGTGGTAATCCGACAGCATCCTTTTATGAGACTTATAGTAATGTGATTTCTTTAGAAACCGCTGGCGGTACAAGAACAAAAATAAGCATGGTGCATCAGGATTCACAGTTTACAATTTTCCCAAATCCAACATCATCAATTTTAAATATTTCAGTAACAAATGGCTTAGAATCAACAAGTTTTAAAACTTTTAATGCGTTAGGTCAGGATATCAAACTAAATTTCATTAAACTGGATGATAATGTAATTTCAGTAGATGTTTCGGTACTTACAAAAGGTGTTTACTACATATTGCTTGAGATAGATTCAAAAATCATTGTCAAGAAATTTATTAAAGAGTAATATTAAGGCACTCAAAATTTGTTTATTAAAGCGGACGAAAGCCCGCTTTTTTTATTCTCTGTTAAGTTCAAGATTATTTTCAAATAGCTAACTTCCAATTGCTTGTCTCAAATATAGTATGGACGACAAGTTATTCCTTATTTTAAGATTTTTTTAACAAAGAATAATTATTTTTGCCAATCAAATAATCATAATCAATAAAATGCTTTCATTTAAAAACAAGAAATTCACACTACTACATATTATCCTATTTGCATTCCTGGCTGGTGTAGCATCATTTGGTTTAACAAGTTTATGGAAAGAGCGCCAGTTTACTGAAAAATCTGCTGCAGCTGCCAGTGCTTACACTTGTAATTACGAAGTAAAAAGAATGAATGGCTATAAATTTATTAAACCCTTAATGTTTGTTGAGGAAGATTGCGAATCAGATCAATTGATGGGTGTAAAACAAAATATAACAACAATAATCGATAGATATAAATCATTAGGGGATATAACTACGGCTTCAGTTTATTTAAGGGTATATGGCAATAGCGAGTGGATATGTATTAATGAAAGTGAAAGATTTGAACCAGGTTCTCTTTTTAAAGTACCGGTATTGATATCGATTTTGAAACAGAATGAACTTAACCCTGGTTTTTTAAATAAGAAGCTGGTTTACAATCAGGCTATAGATGCAGGAAAAAGTGTTTCGTTTGAATCAAAAACGATACAACTTGGAGAATCTTACACAGTTAGAGAGTTGCTTACCTATATGATAAAGTATTCAGATAATAAAGCGACCATACTTTTGGAAAAGAATTTGGAACCAAAAATTCTGCAAAAGCTTTTTTCCGATTTTGGACTCGAAGTTCCAAATATATATGCATCTCAATATTTGTTTAGCACAAAAGATTATTCCTATTTCATGAGAGCAATATACAACGCGGCTTATCTTTCTTTTGAGGATTCGGAATTTGCTGGGGAATTATTAAGCCAGTGTAATTTCAAGGAAGGTATACTTTTGGGATTACCTCAAAATACCAAAGTAGCTCATAAATTTGGGGAATCCGGAAATCAGGTAGAGAAACAACTTCATGAATCTGCTATTGTTTACCTTGACAATCAACCTTATTTATTAACGGTTATGACTAAAGGAAAGGATAACAAAAAACTATCTAAGTTAATTGGAGAAATATCCCAGACCGTTTACAATGATATGAAAATAGAAGCGAATTAAATAAAAAAAGCCATCCTTTTCAGGATGGCTTTTTGTTTCTATACAAATCAAAAAAGTGTTTAAGCGTCTAAATCTACTTTAGTTGCATCAGCAATTTTCTTATAAGTTCCATTTTCTAATTTTTCCCGGATAATATCAAAAGCTGTTAGTGTTTCATCAATATCAGACAAAGTGTGCGAAGATGTTGGTATCATACGCAATAAAATAATTCCTTTTGGAATAACCGGATAAATAACTATCGACAGGAAGATACCGTAGTTTTCACGTAAATCGTTCACCATAACCATAGCTTCTGGCACGCTTCCTTCAAGATAAACCGGCGTTACGCAGGTATTAGTATCTCCAATGTTGAATCCGTGTGCTTTTAATCCGTTTTGCAATGCGTTTACGTTTTCCCAAAGCTTGTCTTTCAGTTCAGGGTGATTTCTCAATAATTCTAAACGTTTCAAAGCGCCAACAGTTTGAATCATTGGTAATGCTTTTGCAAACATCTGCGAACGCAAATTATATTTTAAATAATCAATAATGTCTTTATCCGCAGCAAGGAAAGCTCCAATACTAGCCATAGATTTCGCAAACGTAGAAAAGTAAACATCAATTCCATCCTGACAATCTTGTTCTTCTCCGGCACCAGCACCTGTTTTTCCTAATGTTCCAAAACCATGCGCGTCATCCACTAAAAGACGGAAATTGTATTTCTTTTTCATTGCCACAATTTCTTTCAACTTTCCTTGTTGACCACGCATTCCAAAAACACCTTCGGTAATGAATAAAATTCCACCACCAGTTTCTTCAGCAAGTTTGGTAGCACGTTGAAGATTTTTCTCCATGCTTTCCACATCATTATGTTTATATGTATAGCGTTTACCCATATGTAGGCGAACACCATCAATGATACAGGCGTGAGCATCAACATCATAAACAATTACATCATTTTTAGTAACTAAAGCATCAATGCATGACATTATTCCCTGATAACCAAAGTTTAATAAGTATGCTGATTCTTTCATTACGAAAGCTGCTAATTCTTTTTCTAATTGTTCGTGAGCATCTGTGTGACCTGACATCATACGTGCTCCCATTGGATACGCTGCGCCATATTTAGCCGCTGCATCAGTATCTGCCTGACGAACTTCTGGATGATTTGCCAGACCTAAATAGTCATTCAAACTCCAGTTCAAAATATTCTTTCCGTGGAATGTCATTCTAGGACCAAGTTCGCCTTCCAATTTTGGGAAAACATAATAACCTTCGGCTTGAGATGCCCATTTTCCTAGCGGACCTTTATTGTTTTGTATTCTTTCGAATAAATCTTTTACCATAATCACTTAGTGTTTTTAAACGGTGCAAAAATAGGAATAAATTAAATTATATCGGGAATATTTTTTCTCAACATCTTTACTATTTTTACAGGAAATAAATCAAACAATGTCAAGCAATTTGCAAGATCAATTAAAGGAACTTCTTGATAATAAGGTAATCACCGAAGATGTAGCTTTGTCAATTTCAGCATATTATAAGCAGAACGAAGATAACAGTTCTTCAAAACTTTTTTTAGTTTTTGGAATTATTGGAGCGATACTCGCCAGTTTGGGTATTATTTTGGTTTTTGCCCATAATTGGGATGAAATGTCAAGATTGTCAAAATGCATAGTTTCGTTTTTACCATTACTAGTTGGGCAACTTTTTTGTGGCTATGCTTTGTTTGCCAAAAACGATTCACCAGCCTGGAAAGAAAGCAGTGCTTCATTTTTATTCTTTGCTGTTGGCGCTACAATTTCACTTGTGGCTCAAACGTATAATATAGCAGGTGATTTTGCCGGTTTTATGTTTACCTGGATGCTTTTGTGCCTGCCATTATTGTATTTGATGAAATCCAATATTGTTTCCTTGCTTTATATAGTTGGGATTACTGTTTACGGCATCAATACAAATTACTTCTATTACACAAAGCCTCATGATTACAGCTATTGGTTGTTATTACTCGGAGTTTTACCTCATTATTATGGATTAATTAAAGCCGAAGCAACCAATTTCAGAGCGATTCACAATTGGTTCATACCAATATCAATAGCGATTTGTTTGGGTTCAATTAGTGGAAAGCAGTCGAATTCCGAACTGTTGTATTTCAGTTATGTATTTCTGTTTGGCTGTTTCTATTTTATCGGAATGACAAGAGTATATGCATCAGAAAAGATTTTAGCCAACGGATTTTCTATCGCCGGAAAGCTTGGCGGATTATTTATGCTTTATATGGGCGGTTTCAAATTTTTATGGGAAAGTTTGGAAAAAGATTATTTCGATTTTGTTTCAACGCTGACTATTGCTACAGCCGGATTATTTTTACTGGCAATAGCATTATTGTATCACATCAGAAAATTAAAAACCTTAGCACTGAATGAAATTCTCCAGTTTTCATTTTTGATTATTGGTTTATGTTATGTTATTTCTAAAGGGAGTGTTATTGTGCCAGTCTTTATCTGCAATATCTATTTATTGCTAATTGGGATTAGGGAAATTCAAAAAGGAAATGAAGAAAGCAGTATTGCCCGTTTGAATTTTGGAGTTCTTATTATTGCAATTTTAATTTTCTGTCGATTCTTTGATACTGAAATGAGCTTTATTGTTAGAGGAATTTTATTTATTTTGGTTGGAGTCGGATTCTTTGGGTTGAATTATTATTTGTTAAAAAACAGAAAGCAGGATGAAAAATAAATCAACATATCTGATCTTATTTATCGTAGTTGTGATTGCGCAATTGTTTGTTCCATTTCAAATGATAAGCAGTCAGGAAGATACACTTTCGACTGGGAAAATGCTAAAATTCAAAACAGCGCCAATTGATCCTTATGATGCTTTTAGAGGGAAATATATTTATTTGAGGTTTAAAGACAATAAAATTGTGGCTGATGCCAAAACTAAAAAACTTAATTATAACGATGAGATTTTTGTTATGTTTAAAGATTCTGCAGGCTTTGCTTTAGTACAATCAGTATCTCTAACTGAACCAACAACGACTTCCGACTATGTAAAAGCAAAAGTTAACTATGTTGATAATAATGTATTTGTTCACAAACTAAATTTTGATAGAGATGAATCAGATGTTTTTGTACATATCGATTACCCATTCGAGCGTTATTATATGAATGAATATAAAGCACAAAAAGCCGAGCAAGCTTATATTGAAAATAATAAAAACATAAAGAACAATGTCTACGCCGAAGTTGCCATTAAAAATGGAGTAGGCGTTGTAAAAGATGTAATTCTCGATGGAATTTCTATTAAAAAATATGTGAATAAAAAATAAATTACGATACTAACAGTTTGATAATTTCAAACAAAGTGTCTTTATCTACCGGTTTTGATAAGTATTTATTCATTCCAATCTCGATAACTCTGGTTTTGGTACTTTCCATAACATCCGCAGTTAAAGCAATAATTGGAATTGATTTTTTATTTTCACCAGCCTCGCCGTTACGTATGGCAATTGTTGCTTCATAGCCATCCATCACGGGCATCTGCAAATCCATCAGAATTATGTCATACTCGTTTTCCATAAGTTTTTGAACGCCTTCTTGTCCGTTGTTAGCAAAGTCAACGGTGGTATTGAGCCATTTTTTGGTAATCATTTTAATTACCATTTGATTCATTGCATTGTCTTCAACTACCAAGATTGCTTTTCCATTCAAATCATATTCTGTCGTTGTTTCATTATTTGTTGTGACTGGTTTTAATGTTTCAGCTTTTTCGTAGTTTAGTTCTAGTTCGCAAACAGTCCCCAAATCTAGGGTGCTATTAATTTTAATTTTTCCTTGATGTAAATTAACCAAGTGCTTTACGATATAAAGTCCAAGACCCAAACCGCCGAATTTGCGTTTGTTGTTAATTCCTTCCTGTGAAAATGAATCATAAATGCTATTGATTTTTTCTTTTGAAATCCCAACTCCAGTATCACTTATAGAAAAAGTAATCAACACATTATTTGATTTGTCGTTCTTAGCTTCGATTTTAAATTTGACAAAGCCTTCTTTAGTAAACTTAAGTGCGTTGCTCAAAACATTGTGCAGAATTTGATTCAGCCTTACCGAATCGCCTTTTACCATTTCAGGCAAATCATCACCTTTAATAAAACTAAATTCCAAGCCTTTATCTTTTGCTTCGCGAGCAAAATTATTAGCAATATGTTCTACCATTTTCACTAGGTCAAATTCGGTAATTTCCAGTTTTACCTCGTTTCTTTCAATTTTGGAAAAGTCTAGTATATCATTGATAGAGCTCAATAAACTATAAGTTGAATATTTTATAATTTGGCTTCCGTTTTGAATTTGTTCATCTTTTGAATCGGCTGCCATCGACTTTGCTGTATTCAAAATAGCGTTTAGAGGCGTTCGCAATTCGTGGCTTATATTGGATAAGAAATACGACTTCAATTCGTTCATTTCTTCCGATTTTTGAAGCGCTATGGTTTGTAATTCTTCACGTTCATTTTTTAGATTCCGAATTAAATTCGCCATTGAAAGCGAAAGGAAAATCACTTCCATTCCGGTACCAAGTTTTGAACCGTTTTCAGTCCAAAAAGTAAGTGGCAATACGCTGAAATTTTTAAGTATGAAAACAACAAAACCACAAATAAGAAAGAATATGCCTGATACAAAGAAACGGTCTATTTTATTAGTACGGATATAAATTACTACAACAGAAGTAATGATAAGTAATAGTAAAACCAATCCTAATCCATTAGCAATAGGATAGGAGAATTCAAGAGCTTTTGGGATAAAGAATAAAGACAAGAACAATAGCAAATCCAATACATACAAAACATAAAAAGTATTGTTTATAAAACGATTGTGTTCTTTAACTTTTAAAAAAACCTGAGCATAACGTCCTAGAAAGAAATTAGCAATACAAGCAAAAATAATTACAGCATGCAAAGAAAGCCATCCTGATTGTGGCGTAACAAATTCATAAAAATAGCCATCAATAGAAAATTGCAGCAAACCTATAAACATGACATACATACTATAATACAAGAAGGTTTTATCACGCATCGCAAAGAAAAAGAACAGATATAAAATAGCTGCAATCATCAGAATTCCATAAAACAAACCAAATACAAACTGTTCAAAAGAGGTAACTTCTAATAAATGTTGCAAACTGTGTAACACCATTGGCATAGATAACATTTCACCATCACTCTGAATATGCAGATAAAACAGTTGCTGTTCGTGTGGCGACAAAGTAATTCTGAAAATTGTTTTCCTATGGTCAAAACTTCTTTTTGAATAGGGAATAGCATCACCGCTGATATATTTTGTAACCTGATTGTTACTTTTTATAATATACAATTCGGCAACATCAGTAATTGGCCTTGCAGTTTCAAAAAAATAAATCAGCTCTTCATCAGTGGTATTCTCAAGTTGAAATCGTAACCAATAATTATGGCTTGTGAAACCAAAGTCCATGTTTTCGCTTTTCATTGGCGAAAATTGAAATGCTTTGATATTTCTAATTTGTTCGAAATTCACATCAACTCGTCCAACATCAACATATTCTGCTTTGCTGTGAATAGTTATTTGTTCGGATTGCTTTCCTTTTTTTAAAAGAAATTGTGAAGAAGCATTAGTTGAGAATAACAGAAAAATGCCAAATAGGCATAAATATCTATTACATGCTTTAAGTGTGGTATTGAAATGCATGTTTTGGTTCATTAGTGGTATTAACTACGAATATAAACAGTTGTGGATTAAACAATTCTTAAAAAATGAAAAATGTCAAAAAAAGAACAATATTCTTTCCATCTTTGTGACATCTAAATAAAATAGTTACTCATGCAACTCGTATTCGCTTCCAATAATAAAAATAAAATCAAAGAAATTCAATTGTTACTTCCAGAATCTATACAGATTTTAAGTTTGGAAGACATTGGTTGCTTTGAAGAAATCCCCGAAACTGCAGATACAATTGAAGGTAATGCTATTCTGAAAGCCAATTATGTTACTGAAAAATATAGTTATAATTGCTTTGCAGATGATACAGGTTTGGAAGTCGAAGCTTTGAACGGAGAACCCGGAGTTTATTCGGCAAGATATGCTGGCGAACAAAAAGACGCTAATGATAATATGGATAAATTATTATTGAATTTAAAAGATAAATCAAATCATTCAGCCCAATTCAAAACAGTAATTGCTTTAAATTTAGACGGAAATCAAACCTTATTTACAGGCATCATCAAAGGTAAAATCATTGAAGAAAAGATAGGAACCAATGGTTTTGGGTATGATCCGATTTTTGTAGCAAATGGTTACACTAAAACCTTTGCTGAACTGACGATTGAAGAGAAATCAAAAATCAGTCATCGTGGTCTTGCCGTACAAAAATTGGTAACTTTTTTAAAGTAAATTATAACTTATAGCTTTTCCCTTATCCCTTTTTACTTTTACCAAAACGTAACTATTTAATTATCAATAAATAACAAATTAGTTTTTATGGTTTATAAAAGTTACCTTTGCACCCAATTTAAAATACAATATGAATAAATTTGAACAATTAGGTCTGAATGAATCGTTACTGCTGGCGATCAAAGATCTAGGATTTGAGAATCCGTCAGAAGTGCAAGAAAAAGCGATTCCAGTACTATTGGAA
>NZ_JBDSMB010000093.1:0-17995 GCF_039916025.1 Flavobacterium sp. | reverse complement strand
ATACAGGTTGTAAATTTCCTGACAAGTATTGCTCTCTGTCAAATGCCGGATAAACTTCTGAAATCAATTCTAATTCCTCACGTAATTTAACAGCTGGTTTTTCACCAATGATTTTTTCCAGTTCCGGACTTTCTATATCTGAAAACGCAATAGTATCTTCAATGTTTTTGCGGCTATCACCACTAAACAGGTTGATATTTTGTTCCCAAATATTATAAATTCCCTGAAAGTCATAACCCATTCCAATTGGAAAACTCAGAGGCGTAACGTTCAATCCCAATTTTTGCTCTACTTCATCCATCAAATCAAAGGCATCTTTTCCTTCTCTATCCAACTTATTGATGAAAACTATAATCGGAATGTGTCGCATCCTGCAAACAGAAACCAATTTTTCGGTTTGTTCCTCAACACCTTTGGCAACATCAATAACTACAATAACACTGTCAACAGCAGTCAATGTCCTAAAGGTATCTTCAGCAAAATCCTTGTGTCCCGGTGTATCCAGAATATTGATTTTTTTACCTTTATAATTAAAAGCCAAAACCGAAGTCGATACCGAAATTCCTCTTTGGCGTTCAATTTCCATAAAATCGGAAGTAGCTCCTTTTTTGATTTTATTGTTTTTAACCGCACCAGCTTCCTGAATAGCACCACCAAAGAGTAATAGTTTTTCTGTTAGTGTGGTTTTTCCGGCATCAGGATGCGAAATAATCCCAAAGGTTCTGCGACGTTCTATCTCTTTTAAAAAACTCATGATTTTTGATAAATTGGATGCAAAAATACTATTATTTACCGATTATTTCTGCATCCTTAACATTTCAAATCTATCATTAGTTTTTTCGTGTTAATAAAATTTTGTTAATAGTAGTCATGATAGTTGGATAATGTGTTTGAATTGTTATTTTTGTTGATTGTTACAACTACTTTCCCAAAGTGTTTTTGTTAAGTCAATGAATACATAATTTAATCGAAATTTAGAATAGAATGAGTTTTAAGCAGTTTTTTTTCGGGATGTTTTTTTTAATATCATTTGCAGGTAATGCACAAAATAAGACAAAAGAAGTTTTGTTTTCTATCAATGACAAACCTTATTATACAGACGAATTTTCAAGGATTTACAAGAAGAATTTAGATTTAGTAAAAGATGAT
Organism: Flavobacterium sp.; assembly: GCF_039916025.1. Classification (GTDB taxonomy): domain Bacteria; phylum Bacteroidota; class Bacteroidia; order Flavobacteriales; family Flavobacteriaceae; genus Flavobacterium. The sequence goes on along the minus strand of NZ_JBDSMB010000093.1, from coordinate 16,846 downwards.
TCTCAAAAAGATTTGAATCAATATTTACAGCTTTTTGTTGGATATAAATTAAAAGTAAACAAAGCCTATAAACTTGGTTTACAGGATGGAGCACAGTATCAAAGCGAGTTAAAATCATACAGGACTCAATTAGCCAAAAACTATTTTAACGACACAAAAATCACTGAGGAACTTGTTGAAGAAGGATATAACCGACTTCAAAAAGAAATCAGGGCTTCACATATTCTTGTTTTAGTTGATGAAAATGCTTCTCCGGAAGACACTTTAAAAGCATACAAAAAAATTGAAGATATCAGCAAAAGAGCTTTCGCAGGAGAAGATTTCGACAATTTAGCGGTGCAATATTCGGAAGATCCATCTGCAAAAGAAAACAAAGGAGATTTGGGATATTTTACAGCTTTCAGAATGGTTTATCCATTTGAAAATGCAGCGTACAATACTCAAAATGGAAAAATCTCTAAAATAATCAGAACCCGTTTCGGATACCATATTTTAAAAATCAATGATATTAGAGCCAATCGCGGAGAAATTACGGTGGCTCACATTATGATTTTAAAACCAAAACCTGAAGAAACCGGGAAAGACGCAGAAAAGACTATCAACGAGATTTATAAAAAAATTCAACAAGGAGAAAAATTTGAAGATTTAGCAAAACAATTCTCTGAAGACAAATCATCATCTTCTAAAGGTGGTGTTTTGAATAAATTTGGTTCCGGACAATTGAGTTCAGAAGAATTCGAAAATGTTGCTTTTTCACTTAAAAATGTTGGAGATATTTCAAAACCGTTTCAATCTGATTTCGGTTGGCACATAGTTAAGTTGGTAGAAAAACATCCGGTAAAGTCATTGGATGAAATGAAAAATGAATTAGAGTCTAAAGTTGGTAAAGATGATAGATCTAAGAAAATCACAGCTTCTTTAAATGAAAAGCTAAGAAAAAAATATACCTATAAGAGAGATGCTAAACAGTTTGGGCTAATTTCTAAATTGGTAACCAACGATTTCTATGAGTCAAAATGGTCGGTTCCGGCAAATGCCAAAGATTACACGGCAACTGTGTTAACTATCAACAATAAGAAAATTGATGGTAACGCATTCTTGAATTTTATAGACAAACAACAAAAGGGTGATTTAAAAGTAAAGCCTTTATCAAAATTAGTTGACGCTTTGTATGATAGATTTTTGGATGAGCAGTTGACAGCATATTACGATGAAAATTTAGAAACTGAATTCCCTGAGTTTGCGAATGTGATGGAAGAATATCGCGATGGTTTATTGCTTTTTGACTTAATGGAAAAAGAAATTTGGGATCGTGCTAAAACAGATACAATTGGCCTGAAAAAATTTTATGATGGACATAAAATGGAGCACATGTGGAAGAAAAGAGTTGATGTTACCATTGCTTCATCGACCAAGCAGGACATGATTAAAAAAGCACAGGCTTTATTGAAGAAAAATGAGAAACCACAAGACATTAAAGACAAATTAAATGTTGATAATGTTATCAATGTAATGACCAATAGTGGTGTTTTTGAAGAAGGAAGTGATGCGTTGCCAAAAACAATGAAGTATGATGTTGGCGTTTCAGATGTTTTCAAAGAAGGTGAATATTATTTTGTCACTAAAGTAGATAATGTACTTCCCGAAGAAGTTAAAACGCTTGAGGAATGCAAAGGAAAAATCGTCAATGATTATCAGCAATATTTGGAACAAGGATGGGTTGATGATTTGAAAAAAGAGTTTACTGTAAAAATCAATAATGACGTTTTTGAAAATGTAAAAAGACAGCTCAAATAATAAAATGCTTAGAAATAGTTTTTTCCTAATTTTTTTGATGGTTTGTTCGTGTAATTATTTCAAACCACAACAAAAATCTCAGTCAATAGCAAGAGTAGGTAAAAGTTATTTGTATAAAAGCGACATTGCAACTTTAGTTCCGGCCGGAACTTCAAAAGAAGATAGTTTGCTTTTGGTTCGGGATTTTATTGATCGTTGGGCAAGTCAAAAATTACTGATTGAAGCCGCTGAGAGAAATCTTAGCGATGTCAAAAAGAAAGAGTATAACTCATTAATTAAACAGTATAAGATTGATTTATACACCAGAGCTTATATCGAAGAAGTTGTTAAAAGAACAGTTGATACAGTTGTAAGCCAGGAAGAATTAAAAAAGTATTACGAAGAAAATAAGGAGAATTTCAAAACCAACGGAACATTAGTCCGATTGCGATATATCAATCTTTCTAAACAGAATCCGCGTTTTGAAACAATAAAAAGCAAGTTCTTTGATTATTCTAAAAAGGATAAGAAGTTTTGGGATACTTACGCATTACAGTTCAAGAGTTTTGCCATGAATGATAGTGTTTGGGTAGATATGAGCCAGGTTTATGAAAAGCTTCCGGTTGTAACACCTGAGAATAGAGACGAGATAATTCGCCCGGGAAAAAAGATGCAAATTCAGGATAAAGATGACACTTACCTGATTAAAGTAACGAACGTAATTGATAAAAATCAAATTTCACCATTTGAGTATAGCAAACCAACGTTGAAAGAAGTTCTGTTGAACAAAAGAAAATTAGAATTGATTAAAAAATTTGAAAAGGATATCACCAATGATGCCATTAAAAACAAGGATTATGAAATATACAAGTAGCAAACTTACCATAGCAATTATTGCAATTCTTTGCACAGTAGGGTTTGCCAATGCGCAGGAAATTATTAAGGATTCGGTGAAAGTAAAGACTGTAGCGAGCCCTTTTAAAAAGCAAAAAGTTGATGGTGTTATTGCAACAGTTGGAGATTATATTATACTTGATTCTGATATTGATAAGTCGTATTTAGAGTTGTCAAGTCAAGGTCAATCTATAAAAGATATTACACGTTGTCAAATGTTAGGTAAATTGTTGGAAGACAAATTGTATGCTCACCAGGCGGTTCAGGATAGTATCATCGTTAAAGATGAAGAAGTCAAAGAAAAACTAAATGAGCAAATGGCTTATATGGTTGATCAATTAGGTTCTTCAGAAAAAGTGGTTCAATATTTCAAGAAAAGCAGCGAAGACGAACTAAGAACAGAGTTATTTGACATCATTAAGATGAACAAACTGGGTGCAGAAATGCAAAAGAAAATCATTGATGGTGTAGAAATTACTCCGGAAGAAACCCGTACTTTCTTCAAATCTATACCTGAAAGTGATTTGCCAGTTTTTGGTGCCGAAATGGAAGTGGCTCAAATTGTTGTAGCTCCAAAAATTTCTGAAGAAGAAAAGCAAAGAGTAATCACGAGATTAAAGGAAATTAAAGCTGAAGTTTTGGCTGGCGCAAGTTTCAAGACAAGAGCCGTTATCTATTCAGATGACAGAGGTTCAGCGTCAAGTGGCGGTTTTTATAAAATCAACAGAAAAACACAATTCGTAAAAGAATTTAAAGATGTTGCTTTTTCATTAGCTGAAGGAGAAATCTCTGAGCCGTTTGAAACAGAATATGGTTATCACATCATCATGGTTGAAAAAATCAAAGGTCAGGAAGTTGAATTAAGACATATTTTGATGATGCCAAAAGTATCAGACCAATCATTAAAAGATGCTAAAGAAAAAATACTTACGATAAAAAGAAAAATCGAAAACGGGGAAATTACTTTTGCTGATGCTGCAAGAACAATGTCTGATGAAAAAGAAACACGTGCAAACGGTGGCGTTTTGATTAATCCTAAAACTCAGGATACGCACTTTGAATTAACCAAAATGGATCCTAGTTTGTATAGCGAAGTTTCTAATTTGAAAGATAAATCGATAACAGCTCCGATTTTAGATGATGATCAAAGAACTGGGAAAAAGTATAAAATCATTACCGTGACTGATAGAATTGATCAACACACTGCTGATTATGCCAGAGATTATGTGAAAATCAAAGATTTGGCGTTGAAAGAAAAACAAATTAAAGCCATTGCAAAATGGACAGATGAAAAAATTAAAGAAACCTATATAAAAATTAATGGTGAATATAAAGATTGTATTTTCACTAATAATTGGTTGAAAAAATAATAAAAATTTAGATTATCGGAATCCTAATTCCTTAATCCTTAAACCCTAAATAAAGATGTCAGACGTTACCGCCATTAAAAATTTAGTTCAGAAACGACTTGAGCTTAAAAAAGAAATTGCCAAGATAATTGTAGGTCAGGACGAAGTTATTGACCAAATTTTGCTTAGCATATTTTCTGGTGGACACGCACTTTTGGTTGGTGTTCCCGGCTTAGCTAAAACGTTAATGGTGAACACGATTTCACAAGCATTAGGGTTAGATTTTAAAAGAATACAGTTCACTCCCGATTTGATGCCTTCCGATATTTTGGGAAGTGAAATTCTGGATGAAAGCCGTCATTTCAAATTTATTAAAGGACCAATATTCGCCAATATTATTTTGGCAGATGAGATTAACAGAACGCCACCAAAAACGCAGGCTGCTTTATTGGAAGCCATGCAGGAACGTTCGGTAACGATTGCAGGTCAGAATTATAAATTGGATTTACCTTATTTTGTTTTAGCAACCCAAAACCCTATTGAGCAGGAAGGAACATATCCACTACCAGAAGCGCAGTTAGACCGTTTTATGTTTGCCATCAAGTTGGATTATCCATCATTTTCTGAAGAAGTTGATGTGGTAAAAAGTACAACTTCAGATAAAAATCCAACCATTGATCCATTGTTTACTGCTCAGGAAATTATCGATTTCCAACATTTGGTTCGTAGAATTCCAGTTGCCGATAACGTGATTGAATATGCGGTTACTTTGGTAAGCAAAACACGCCCAAACAATCCTTTGTCAAACGATTATATCAAGAATTATTTAGATTGGGGAGCAGGACCAAGAGCTTCTCAGAATTTAATTTTGGCTGCCAAAGCTAACGCAGCTTTCAATGGGAAATTCTCACCGGATATTGAAGATGTAAAAGCTGTAGCAACCGGAATCCTGCGTCACAGAATCATCAAAAACTACAAGGCAGACGCCGAAGGAATTACCGAAGAAATGATTATAGATAAACTTTTGTAGTTTATCCCGCTCTCCGTTTTTCTTCTTCAACACCGCTTGCTCTTTGTCTGGCTCTTGAAACTGTGTTTTTCCCAAATCGGTAGGTATAGGATAGCGTCACCACTCTCGAATCCCATTTTCTTTCGGTAAAGAAATCCTGATTTTGGTATTTTACATCAACAGCAATATGGTTCGTCAGAAAAATGTCGCTGACATTCAATTTGAAAATCGAATTTTTGTCGTTTGAAACTTTCTGGATTCCGGCAGAAATCTGAGATAAATGTTTGATGAAAAATAATCCCCAAACCATCCTGCTTTGATAATAACCGCTCAATTCAGCTGACCAGCCTTTTCCAATAGTGAAATTATTTCCCCAGTTCATATCCCAGGAAGTAAAATCCTGCTGCAGGTTTCCACCATCTAACGGACTTGAATATTTGTTTAAGTAAACTGATGCTGAAAAGGTTGAATTGACAATTTTCCTGTATTTAATCGGAATGTATATTCCCAAATTGAACTGTTCAAAATCCTGAATGTTTGCCGGAATCTGATACGAAATCCGGGTGTCGTCATCCTGAACAAAAATATCTGTGATGCTTTCCTTGCTTTGGGTGTAACTCAATGTCGTGATGTATTTTCCCTTAAAAGTATGATTCAGTTCAAACGAATGTGTAATTACCGAATTCAACGTTGGATCTCCAACAACATAAGTATACGAATCTACAAAAATCCTAAACGGATTCAGTTGTCTGTAAGTTGGCCTGTCAATTCTTTTGGTATAGGATAAAGAAAGAGAATTGTTTTCTGAAAATTTTCTGTTTACAACGACATTCGGAAAGAAAGTCACATAGTTTCTTGAGAACTGTTCATCGGTTGCAAGCTGTTTTCCATTGGTTTTAGTGTGTTCCATTCGCAAGCCACACTGAAAATCCCATTTTGTCAATTCTTTCGAAAAACTGCTATACGCAGCATTTATATTCTCTTCATAAATGAAATGATTCGACTTTGTAACATCCAGAATAGGCTCATCGTTTTCTACATTATAAAACTTTACATCATTGTCAGAAGTCACCAGACTTGATTTTAGTCCAACTTCTAATTTCATCTTTTCAGAAAACGGATGAGCATAGTCTGTTTTGATTGATTTCACCTTAATTATCCCAGTTTGGTTAGTAGCAATCATAGTATCCGAAATTACATTTTCATCCGGATTAGCATTGATGTTATGAATATCCTGAATCGATTTGGCATTGAAATTCCCAAAGTCGACGTCGGCAGTTATTTCTTTACCCAAAGCATTGAAACTGTGCTTGAAATTGAAATTGGCAAAGCCATTGAATCGGCTTTCATCTGATAAAATACTGGTTTGGGTGGTATAATTTAAAGTGCCGTCGGGATTGGTAATAATAGCATCTGTATTGGCATATCGGTCATTGTTGTTCCAACTTCCATTGGCCATAACGCCAAAAATTGTTTTGTCATTAGCATAAAAATCGACCCCAAAACGCGAATTGTTATTTATTGATGGTACTTTGGTGAAAGAGTTCTGTTCAAAGTTTGATGTAATGTTATGGTTTTCGTCAAAAAATTTCCTGTTGATGAAGAATTGACCATAATTGAGCGGATTTGAATACGAATGGCTTCCAAAAAAATTCCATTTTTTATCACGGAAATTAAAGTTGATACTTCCCGATGGTTTTGAATAAACACCTTGTCCATAGCTCAAAGTTGTCGAACCATTGAATCCTTGTTTCTGGTCTTTCTTGAATTTGATGTTGATGATTCCGGCATTTCCAGAGGCATCGTATTTGGCTGATGGATTTGTAATAATTTCAATCGTCTGTATGTTTGCTGCTGGAACACTTTTTAAATATACAATCAAATCAGTACCGGAAAGAGGAGTTGGCTTGCCATCAATCAAAACTACAACACCCGATTTTCCTTTTAAATTAATTGAGCTTTCTTGGTTAACCATAACGCTCGGAGATCGCTCAAGAACATCTAATACAGTGTTTCCAGCAGAAACAATACTATTCTCAACATTGACAATTATCTTATCTAATTTTCTTTCTATGAATTGCTTTTCTTTAGTAACAACAACTTCATTCAGCTTATTCGAATTTGTTTTTACAACAATATTTTCAAAACTAAGCGAAGGCTTTTCGGCCGATAGCGTGAAGCTTTTGCTTTTGTAATTTTCAAATGAAGCGTGGCTCACTTTGAAATAGTAATTTCCTTCAGACAGATTGTCCAATTCAAAATTCCCTTTTTCATCTGTAATTGAAGCTTTCACAAATACAGAATCGCTAACACGATGTAACGTAACGTTCGCGAATTCCACAGCTGCTTTTTTTTCATTGAATACAAAGCCGTTTATTTTGCCCGAATTTGTCTGTGATAGGCAATAGTTGAGCTGTAGCAAAATTATTGCTACTATTAAAATCTGTCTATTCTTCATGATAAAGTGTTATTTTATATGAGAAATTGTTGTAATAAAATCTGATGTTTTGGGTTTGATTTCCTTATGTTTAAAGTCTGATGCCATGCTTAAAATTGCAGCAGCTAATGCTAATAACAAACCCGTTTTGTTTTTCATAAGTGATTAATTAGATTAATAAAAACAACAATTATATTTGATATATCAAACAATATAATGGTATTAGTATAACGCTGAATATTTTTGTTACAATAAAAAAAGGGATTACTGGAATTTTAACACTTGAACTGTTTAAGAACAGTTCTCAATTATTTTTTTTAGCGCAAGATTCATTGTTTCCAATTCCTCTTCAGAAATCGTGTCAAGTGCATTTTTTCTGTTTTCAAGGACTAAACTCTGTACTTTTTCAATTATTGATTTTCCTTCGTCGGTTACAATAAGATTTGATTTTCTTCTGTCATTAGGATTGACTTCTCTTTCGAGATATTTTGATTTTACCAGAAGTTCAATTATCCTCGTCACTGAAGCATTGTCCTTAAACACTTTTTTAGCAATATCCTGCTGGCTAATTGTCGGATTTTCTAAGATTGCTTTGATAATTAACCATTGGTCAATAGTAATTTTGAACCCATTTTCCTTAAGTTTTTTTTGAGCATACATTCTATAAGACTTAATTGCTTTGTCCATGTTATAGAATATGATGTTTTTTAGTTTTTCCATTGGCTATTTTTTCTTTTGCAATAAATCATCAAGTTCTTTGTCGTAGAAAAATAAAAACATGCTTCCCATCATATCCTGACTGACCTGTGTTGTGTTATTGACATCCAATACGATTTCATAATCATGATTTTTATACAGCCAAATGCCTTCAACAGATGAAAAAGGCGCAATGCTTGTTAAGCCAATTTTTCCTGTGTGATTTATAATTTTGCTGGTAAAAATGGCTTTGTTAGCTGTTTTGTCAAATAGTGAAATTTTAGTAGCAAACGGATGGACGTGAATCGCAGCAGCGTGCAAACGCAAACTATCCTGAATTCCCAATTGACCGTTTACAGAACTTCTATAGGTGTTTTTCCCAACAGGAATTACCCAGTGACCAGAGAGCTTTTTGCCATGCCCATCATCATAAGTATGGTTTTTTGTTTCTACCGGAATGCATTGATTGGTGCCCGGATCTAATGGTGATTTATAAGGATTTGATTCGTTAAACGGAAGCATGATAAAAGCTGTTCGGCTCATCAATGGTTTCAAATTTTTCTCTCGCGAATAATTGATATCTACTTCATGCCGCATCCAAAAATTGGCATCAGGAAGATTGTGATTTAAAGATTGTGTAGTCACATACAAGAACTCATTTCCTTTCATCGGAACGCCATAACCGGCAGGAAAACTAAAATTTTCCATGCCATGTGAAAGTGATGTCAATCGCGGATATTGCTTGCCAATTCGTTTTTCCAAATGCAATGAACTATAATATTTCATGTCATTAAAGTCTACATTCGTATGGCAAATAAAATCTTTTGAAATGGTTTGCAACGATTTGTTGTCAATTGCTTTTACATGAAAACTAGTCAGCCAAAGCAAAGTTGAATCTTGAGAAAGCTGAACATAATTAGAGGCTTTTGGACCTTCCATCGATTTGTAAATCCCATCAATATAAAACTCAGGCGAAATCATTCTGTAGGTTTCTGATTTGTTTTCAATCTTCCAATTTGGACTTACGACACCTAGTTTTTCAAACAAAAATGACTTTACAATCGCTTTGTGACGATTGGGTAATTGCCAATACCAAATTCCACCGCCGATAATAGCTAACAAAATTAGAACTCCTAAAATTTTATATATCTTTGATTTTCTCATGGTTGTCAAATTTACATTTTTAAATGAACGATAGAAAGCAAATAAGTGCAAAAAGATTTTTCGGATTAGATTTTTTGAGAGCACTTTCTATAAGTTTATTATTGTTTTCGCATTCTTCATGGATTTATAATTCTAGTGGTATTCTGGGAAAAATGCAGGATGCAAGTGGGTTTTTGGGTGTGGAATTGTTTATTGTCCTGAGCGGTTTTTTAATTGGAGGCATACTTTACAAACAGTTTCTGCATGAAAATTATAGCCTGAAAGACGCCAGCTTATTTATATCCAGAAGATTGATGCGTGTGTTGCCAAGCTACTATTTGGCCATTCTGATAATCACTATTCTTTATTTACTATTTGGTTTTTCTGTTTCCGAAGTTTGGAAATATCCTTTATTGATACAAAATTTTGCTTCGCCAATTCCATCTTTTTTCCCTGAATCATGGAGTCTGCCTGTAAAAGAAATGGGTTATATTTTCGTAGTTATTTTATTAGTAGTTCTTTCAAATTCATTTGTTAAAGCTTCCAAACAGATTATGTTTTTATCTGTTATTATTGGACTTATCGTTTTTACATTTCTTTCGAAATTATATTATGATTTGCATTCCAATAATTTAGATTTAAAACAATGGAGCTTTCATATTCGTTCGGTTGTGATTTACAGAATCGATTCGGTTTTGATAGGCGTTCTTTTTGGTTATTATTATCAGAATTACCAAGAATTTATGATGTCAAAGAGAAAGTCTTTTTTGGCGGCCGGAGTTTTGCTTTTCGCACTTTTGGTATTATGTATTGTTATTTTTAAATTCAGATTAAGCAACGCATCCTGGTTTTGGAATATATTCTGTTTGCCATTGCTTTCGACTGCTATTTGCATGTTTATCCCGTTTTTATTGAATTGGAAAATGCCATCACAAAGAATTGGAAATGGGATTACCTTCATTTGTAATATTTCTTATTCCGTTTATTTATTGCACTACAGCATTATACTTTTTCTGATGAAATATTTTATTGACACGAAGGATTTTGTCTTATGGCAAATGAATATTTTTGCTATCTTGTATGTATCAATTACGGTTGTGCTGAGTTATCTTATGTACACTTATTTCGAAAAACCAATCAACCAATTCAGAGCTAAAAATTTAAAATTAAATGATAAATAGTATCGTAAAAGACAGAGTTTTTGGGCTGGATTTAATGCGGACCATTGCCATACTAATGGTTTTGTTTGGTCATTGCCTTTGGGTTTTTCCGGAAAGCACACGATTTTTATATCAGCTTTTTGTACTGTTTGGTTTCTTTGGTGTCGAAATATTTTTTGTTTTAAGCGGTTTTTTGATTGGGAAAATTCTTTATCAATTGTATCTCAAAGAAGATTTTTCGATTACAAGTGTTTTTTATTTTTTAAAAAGAAGGTGGTTTAGAACGCTGCCTAATTATTTTCTGATATTGATTGTGAATATAGGCATCGCATTGATGATTGGCTATTCGACACCTTCTTTGTGGCGGTATTTCTTTTTTTTACAAAACTTAAAAGTTACGATGTTACCTTTTTTTCCGGAATCATGGAGTTTATCCGTCGAAGAGTTTGCCTATATAATTTTGCCTTTTTTTCTTCTGATTATTGCCGCTCTATTCAAGCCAAAAAACAAGTCCCTATTTTTTCTTTTTACGATTGTACTATTGATTCTGATTTTCTTTTGCAATAAAATCTATTATCAAAATACTACAACAAACACAACAATTGATCAATGGAATTTATCATTAAAGTCGGTAGTTTTATATCGTTTAGATAGTATTTTTATTGGCGTCTTTTGCAGCTGGATATATTTTAATTATAATTCTTTTTGGCAAAAAAGTAAAAACATACTTTTCGTTTTGGGAATATTGTTTTTTGGATTTTTATTTGTTGGAATTGGATATTTAGGATTGTTTATTGAAACGCATTCAGCGTTATGGAATGTTTTCTATTTGCCTTTTGTGTCTGTTGCTGTTGCTTGTTTTTTACCTTTTTTATCTGAATGGAAACAAGAGAAATCAATCTTTCTAAAACCGATTACATTTATAAGCATTATTTCGTATTCTATTTATCTTTTGCATTATAGCGTTGTACTGCAATTGATGAAAAATTTTATACCATTAAATTCTCAAAACCAACCCTTAGTTTATGGTTTTGTGTTGGTTTATATTGTAATAACTTTTCTTTTGAGTTATTTATTATACCGTTTTTATGAAAAACCTATTATGGATTTAAGGGATAAAAATTAAGATTAGTCATTTTATGGTACTTTAATTAAAGTATTTGTAAAAAAGCTATAGCGAAAACTATCATTTCGCAAAATATGATTCTAAATCAATATTTCTATTAAAATCTTTTATAGAAGTACAACGTTTTCGTAAATTTGCACTGCAAACAAATAAACCCAATATACCATGGCTTTTGATATTGAAATGATTAAAAAAGTATACGCTACTATGGCAGAAAGAGTTGATGCAGCTCGTCAAATAGTTGGTCGCCCACTTACTTTGTCTGAAAAGATTTTATATTCTCATTTATGGGATGGTAATCCAACAAAAGCATTCACTCGTGGTAAGGATTATGTTGATTTTGCTCCCGATAGAGTTGCTTGTCAGGATGCAACCGCTCAAATGGCATTATTGCAATTCATGCATGCCGGGAAAAAGACAGTTGCTGTTCCAACAACAGTGCATTGTGACCACTTAATTTTGGCAAAAGATGGAGCTAAATCTGATTTAGCAACTGCCAATTCACAATCAAAAGAAGTTTTCGATTTTCTTTCTTCAGTTTCTAATAAATACGGAATTGGTTTTTGGAAACCGGGTTCGGGAATTATACACCAAATTGTTTTAGAAAATTATGCTTTCCCTGGCGGAATGATGATAGGAACCGATTCACATACTGTAAATGCTGGTGGATTAGGAATGTTAGCTATTGGTGTTGGTGGAGCAGATGCTGTAGACGTTATGTCGGGAATGTCATGGGAATTAAAATTCCCAAAATTGATTGGAGTTAAATTGACAGGAAAATTAAGCGGCTGGACTGCTCCAAAAGATGTAATTCTGAAAGTAGCTGATATTCTTACCGTAAAAGGTGGCACCGGAGCAATCGTTGAATATTTTGGTGAAGGTGCAACCAATATGTCCTGCACCGGAAAAGGAACCATTTGTAATATGGGTGCCGAAATCGGAGCAACAACTTCAACTTTTGGTTATGATGATTCGATGAGAAGGTATTTGGCTGCGACCGATAGACAGGATATTGTTGATGCTGCTGATAAAGTGGCTGGTTATCTAACAGGTGATGCCGAAGTATATGCCAATCCGGAACAATATTTTGACCAGGTTATTGAAATTAATTTATCAGAATTAGAGCCGCATATCAACGGACCATTTACGCCAGACAGAGGAACTCCGGTTTCTCAAATGAAAGCAGAAGCTGCAGCTAACGGTTGGCCAATAAAAATTGAATGGGGATTAATTGGTTCTTGTACCAATTCATCTTATGAAGATATGGCTCGTGCTGCATCAATTGTGGAACAAGCTGTTGCTCACGGAATCACGCCAAAAGCAGAATTCGGAATCAATCCTGGTTCAGAACAAATTAGATTTACTATCGAAAGAGACGGAATCATCGCTACTTTCGAGAAATTGGGTACCAAAGTATTTACCAACGCTTGTGGCCCATGTATTGGACAATGGGATAGAGCTGGTGCTGATAAACAGGAAAAAAATACCATCGTGCATTCGTTTAACAGAAACTTCTCTAAACGTGCCGATGGAAATCCAAATACGCATGCTTTTGTAACGTCACCGGAAATGGTAGCTGCTTTAGCTATTTCGGGAGATTTGACTTTTAATCCACTTACCGATACATTGTTGAATGATAATGGGGAAGAGGTGAAGTTAAATCCGCCACACGGTGATGAGTTGCCAAAAAGAGGATTTGATGTAGAAGATGCAGGTTTTCAGGCTCCGGCGACAGATGGAAGTAATGTACAGGTTGCTGTTTCTCCAACTTCGGACAGATTGCAATTGTTAGCGCCGTTTGATGCCTGGGACGGAAAAAACATAACAGGTGCCAAATTGCTTATCAAAGCTTTTGGAAAATGTACAACAGATCACATTTCTATGGCAGGTCCATGGTTGCGTTTCCGTGGACATTTAGATAATATTTCAAACAATATGTTGATTGGAGCAGTGAATGCTTATAACCAGGAAGCTAATAAAGTGAAAAATCAATTAACCGGAGAATATGCTCCAGTTCCTACGGTTGCAAGAGTTTACAAGGCAGCCGGTGTTCCTTCGATAGTTGTTGGTGACCAAAACTATGGTGAAGGTTCTTCAAGAGAACATGCTGCAATGGAACCAAGATTCTTAGGAGTTAAAGCAGTTTTGGTAAAATCGTTTGCCCGTATTCACGAAACCAATTTGAAAAAACAAGGAATGTTAGCGTTGACTTTTGCTAACGAAGCCGATTATGATAAAATTCAGGAGAATGATACTATCAATTTCTTAGACTTAACAGAATTTGCTCCGGCAAAACCATTGACATTAGAGTTTGTACATGCTGATGGTTCTAAAGATACTATTCTGGCAAATCACACATATAACGATAGTCAAATTGGCTGGTATGTAGCTGGTTCTGCTTTGAACCTGATTGCAGCGGGAAAAGCTTAACTAATTTAAGGTTTATAAAAAAAAAGGCTCAACATTTGTTGAGCCTTTTTTTATTATGTTGTCTTCTTCTTTTGATATACTTCTTTTAATCCTGATTTCCATTCAACCAATTCATAATAAAAGTTTACAGAAATAAGGTTGTCTTTTTTTGTTACAACGCACTTCCCGGTTACATCTGCTTCATCTCCACAGATAGTTGTTTTTGGGCCGGTTGTTAATCTGTTATTTGCGTATTCCTGATAAATTTTATAAGCAATATCCTGACGAATCGTCATTTTGGAATTGAAAGTACTAACGATAATCATTCCTTGACCGGAACGAGCCACAAACTCCATTCCGTTGTGGCCATAATTATAGGTTTGAACTTTTGCATCACCTCCGTTGAAGGCAAGACAGCTCATAATCAGTAAGCTAAAAAGCAATTTTTTCATAAGTTATAATTTTTTGGGGCAAAATTAGGGGCGAAAAATAATCATTATTTTAATATAAAACGTATTTTATCGATAAATATTGTGTTTAGACGAAAATTATATTTTGATTTTAACAACCCAAAAGAGTTTTAATTACTCTAAGTTGACTGATATTAATTCCGTAGTATCAAAAAAAGTGACAAGTTTTTGTATTCCATAATCACAATTCGCAAAAGTAAAAAAAGGTGTAACATGTTTTTCTAATGTAGAATCTGCAAGAACTAAATCTTTATAAGTTACCTCACCTTCTAAATGTTTGTATTCCCCACCAATTTTATTCTCATCGAACCAATCAATCACAATATACTTTTGGTTGAATTTGTACAAGGTTGAAAACCTTGAATTTGTATAAAACTTGTCACTTTTGTTATAATCAATATATATTCTGTTGTAATATTCATTGCTAAAAGTGTCTTTAAATAAACTTTTCAATAAGTCGTGCGTCTCATCATTTTCAATTCGGGTAACATACATTGCAGTTTGATTCTTTTTAATATTGTAATAGCAATCATATTTGAAATTGCTGTGGCTGAATATTCCAATGATTCTCTTTTGATCTTCTTTTGAAATTCTTTTCAAATCAATAAAACCGACTGTTTTTGTACTATCCGTAGGATGTTTAGTAAGCTGATAAGTGAGTTCTTTAAAACCTGTTTTAAGCAATAGCGTATCGGCATATATACCCTTTTCGTTTATGAAAAGATTGCTTTTTTTGTGATATACAAAATGGATTTTGGAGTTGGAATCAGTACTTGCTGCACTTTGACCAATCAAATTGAAACTGGAAATTGAAAGAATAAAAACAAAAATTAATTTAATTTTTTTCATGTGATTTTTCAATGGTTCAATCAAATATAAAAAAAATCCGCCAATTCATAAGAAAAGACGGATTAAAAATTTGAATCAATAATCTACTAGTAATAAGTATAGCGTCTTACTTTTGCTATATATTTTGCCAAACGAATTACTTGATGGCTGTATCCATATTCATTATCATACCAAACATATAGAACAATATTCTTTCCATCTCCTGAAACAATTGTTGCATTGCTATCATAAATAGAAGGTTGTGCAGTACCAACAATATCCGAAGAAACCAATTCATTATTCAATGAATATCTGATTTGCTCTACCAATTCTCCTTCAAGAGCATACTTTTTCATGATAGTATTAAATTCTTCAATTGAAGTCTTTTTACTTACTTCCAAATTCATAACTACTAATGAACCATTCGGTACAGGAACACGAATTGCATTTGAAGTCAATTTTCCTGCTAAGCTCGGCAACGCTTTCGCAACAGCTGTTCCGGCGCCAGTTTCAGTAATTACCATATTCAGCGCGGCAGCACGGCCACGACGATATTTTTTATGCATATTGTCGACCAGATTCTGGTCATTGGTGTAAGCATGTATGGTTTCAATATGACCTTTTACAACGCCAAGAGAATCTTCAACCACTTTCAAAACTGGTGTTATTGCATTTGTTGTGCAGGATGCAGCAGAAAAAATATCTACATTGTCTGGGTTATGATCGTTATGGTTTACACCATAAACAATATTTGGAATGCCTTTTCCGGGCGCAGTTAATAATACTTTACTAACACCATTTGAAGTCAAATGACGCTTCAGTTGTTCTTCTGTTGTAAAAGCTCCGGTGTTATCAATCACTAACGCATCTTCAATTCCGTATTTTGTATAATCAATTTCTTCCGGACCATTAGCCGTAATAACATGCACAGTAGTTCCGTTGATGATTAAAGAATTGTTTTCGGCGTCAGCCTGAACAGAACCTTGAAAATCTCCATGAACAGAATCATAACGTAACAATGACGCTCTTTTTTCTAATGTGGTAGCATCGTTTTTATCACGTGTTACAATGGCTCGAAGACGAAGTTGTTCTCCTTTACCCATTTTGCTCATCATTTCACGGGCTAACAAACGACCGATTCTACCAAAACCATATAGGACAACATCTTTTGGTTTTAAATTTTGAAACTCTTTGGCATTTTTTAATTTGTCAATAACAAAAGCACGGCTATCATCATATTTATTGTCTTCAAGGTGATATTCGTACGTTAACTTTCCAATATCAATTCGAGATGGCGGCAAAT
Organism: Flavobacterium sp.; assembly: GCF_039916025.1. Taxonomy (GTDB): domain Bacteria; phylum Bacteroidota; class Bacteroidia; order Flavobacteriales; family Flavobacteriaceae; genus Flavobacterium. Next base: position 246 of record NZ_JBDSMB010000093.1, on the reverse strand, counting down.
CTAAATTTTGAATTGAACGCGCAATTTCTACAGAATCAAAAATATTGATTGGTTTTTGAACAAACTCTCCGGCATATTCGTGAAAGTTGATGATATCACTCACATTTCTATCAATTAATTGATTTCTAAAAAGAACCAATTCGATTGATTTGTCATACCACAAGTCGCTGATGATTTTAATTAATTCAACGCCTGCTTTACGTCTGTCAGCCTGAAAAGATAACTCCTTCTCGTATAATTTGTTAC
>NZ_JBDSMB010000092.1:0-3089 GCF_039916025.1 Flavobacterium sp. | reverse complement strand
AGGTCTGGTGCGAATATTTCAAATATTTCTGAGGCGTTGGGGCATAGCTCTGAAGCAACCACAAAAGCTTACCTTGGTAGTTTCGATGATGATGCCAAAAAAGAAATGGCCAAAGCATTAACTGCGTTTTAATTAAAAAGAGATTGAGTAGAATTTTAATTATAAAAGCTTCAGCATCGACTGAGAAAGAACCGCTTAATTTTTTTGAGATATTTTTTTCATCTCACGCACTTGAAAATGCAAAAAAGTTATTTTACCCAGACCCAAATAACTTTAATGATATAAGAAACAACCCTCCTGTTGAAATTGATACAGAAAAGGAATCTTATACTATCGAGTATGAGGAAATTTTAAATGAAGAAGAATCTCACCTAGATAATTTTTTCCCATTAACAGAAAAAAAGACAAAGACATATTTTTTTGAAGAAGAGTTAAATAAGCGTTTGAGAGAAGAGTTTTATATCTCAACAAAATTGATAAATGAAAATATTATTAACTCCCTTAACAAGTATAAGGCAAAATATTTTTTTGAAAAAATAATAAATGATTGTTTATTTCTGTTCGATCAGATAAACCAAAATGAAAAATTTCATAAATATGCTGATTGCAAAAGGCCAGTTAATGCGATTATTCGATTTGTGTATAAGAAACATAATTGGCTGGCACCAAAGTTTAGTGTTTTTGGAGAAAAATCGAATTTCATAATTGATTTGTTAAACGAGGTAGAAGCTGAAGAAAATAATTATTCAGAACCTCCAATGCTTAAAGGGGGAATTGCAAAAGAAATATTTGAATTAAGGGATCAACAGACAGACGAATTAATATTTGAATTAGAAAATTTTAATAATGATAGAATAATCGACCTTAAGTCTTTTATATACAACCAATTCGATAAAATAACAGCTCCGATTAACTTTATTAGCAATATTGAGGCAGCTCATTATTTGTTAAGATGTATTATCGATAATTCCGAATTAACAATCCCTCGTGTTCAAAAATCTGGTAAGATTTTAGTAAATGGTAAACTTTTTGACAGCGATAACCATAATACCAATGTAAGCCGGTTTAAATCGAAAAATAATCCCCTTAAGCCCATTATTGATCAGATAATAGATAACTCACTGCAAAGCTGAAATCAACTTTCGGAAAAACCTTACTTACTTCCTTACCTGTCACCCTATCACCCCCAAATCAGCTATTAATTTTACAGTGTAATGTTTTACCTGATGTCCGATAGTGGAATAGGGTCGCCAAAAGAACTTACAGTTTTGAATGAATACAATGTTAGAAAAGAAGTATTTCGGAATTGATGCACTGGCTGAGTACATCAATGAATCCAAATCAGCCATTTACAAAAAAACATACAGAAACATGATCCCGTTCATTAAAACGGGCAAAAAGCTCCTGTTCGAGAAAGAGGCCATTGACAAATGGTTGGACCAGTTCAGACAGCCAACCATACAGGAGATCAGGAATGAAGTATTTAACAATTTAAAAACGAAGTAAAATGGAACAAACGAAAATTCAGTGGACCGATTCCACAATAAATTTCTGGAGGGGATGCAAAAAGGTCAGTCCCGGATGCAAATATTGTTACATGTACAGAGATCAAACGAGGTACGGCAGAAATCCGGAAGAGGTAGTAAGGACGAAAAACAACAGTTTTAATCAGGCATTAAAATGGAAGGAGCCCAGAAAAATATTCACGAACAGTTGGTCGGACTTTTTTATCAGTGAGTCAGATATGTGGAGAGATGATGCCTGGGATATCATTAGAAGAACACCCCAACACACATGGCAGATACTTACAAAGAGACCAGATCGTATCAGGCAGAGTTTGCCAGCTGACTGGGGTGATGGATGGGATAATGTGTGGTTAGGTGTATCGGTTGAAAGCCAGGACTATTTCTATCGGGCTTCTATCTTAAGCCAAATACCAGCCAGAACAAGATTTATTTCAGCGGAACCATTGTTGGGCGAGTTGAATCTCTTAAAAGAGGTGGATGGGAAAAAGATCATAGATGATATACACTGGGTTATTATTGGCGGCGAATCTGGAAATGAAACGGGTAAATGGTTATACCGACCCTGCGAATTAAAGTGGTTGGAAAAAATTATAGTTGATTTAAAATCAGAAACAGATGTGGCGGTGTTTAATAAACAATTGGGGACTTGGTTATCAAAGCAACTCGGTTGTAAGGAACGGCACGGGGGCAATATTGAAGAGTGGCCAGAACATCTGCGAGTAAGAGAGTTTCCAAAACATAAAATTTAAAGTTGACGAAAAGACCCAGCTAACCCTACTGCTTTTGGTTGGCTCAGCGGGTCAAAGGATGCAGAAAGCAAAATTTATAAACCGGGGGCATACAATATTATGTGTGCCCCCAATTAAAAAAGGTTATGGAAAATTTAAATGAAGAAATAGTAAAAGAGGTAATTACAGAACAGATTAAATTAGAACACGATGAAAATCAGCAAAGTGAACAAATTAATCAAGGGGTAATAAATTCTACAGATGAGAAAAGTAATCTTGGGCAGTTAAAACTTATTGCGGAAGAGGTAAAAATGGAAGAAAATTGCATCATATCTCACCAGAAAATATTAGCAGAATTACTAATAGGGGTTAAAAAAATAGATTTTCAAGTAAAAGCTGGTTTATCCGATGAAGAAGGGGTATCAAGGCAGCACCTAATTATCATTTCTGTAGAGGAAATACTAAACGTGGCAAAGAAAAGAAGCTGGTCCTTATGCATAAATGATGGGCATGTTTTTATTTATAATGGCGCATTTTGGAAACAATTGACAAAAGAGGAACTGTTTCACTTCTTGGGTAAATCTGCAGAAAATTTAGGTGTGCCTATTTATACAGCCAGGTATTATGCTTTTCGAACTGATCTGGGAAAACAGTTTTTTTCAACTGCTTATATACCCAAACCGGAGAGGAACGGTGATGAAGTATTGATCAATTTGCAAAACGGTACTTATGTAATCAAACAGGAAAAGCAATTTTTACGTGGCTTTGATAGCGCAGATTTTTTAACCTACCAGTTACCTTTTGCTTACCAGCCAGATAAAAAGGCACCAATTTT
>NZ_JBDSMB010000091.1:0-8759 GCF_039916025.1 Flavobacterium sp. | reverse complement strand
AGTATTCGTCACACATTTACATCTTAAAAAACCAGTAAAAACCAATTTAAAGCACGCTGTTTTATTAAACAGACTAAGAATGCGCAACAAGCTATTGAAAAAGAGAAAGGCTTTTAAATCGCTTTATTTAAAGCTTAAAGCAATAGTCAAATAACATTAAAAATTTTTATCCAATAATTAAAATTTATAGTCCAAAAATAACCGAAATTGAACTTTAGAATTTTATTTTTATACTTTTGAAACCGAAAATTAAATTTACCAAATCATGATTAAAAAAACAGCTATCCTTTTTGCATTCGCAATTGCAATTATTTCTTGTAATAAAGCAATAGAAACAAAAGAATTTAAAACAGCATTCGTTGACACTTCAAAATTAATGGACGAATCAGTTGAAGCCAAAGACATCGGAGCAAAATATAAAGAGAAATCTAAAGTAATGGGTAATCAGTTGGAAGCTGAAGTTGCCCGTTTTAAATCTGAAGCAGCAAGTTTTAAGCAAAATGCACAGGCAAATGGACAAGCCTGGGCACAACAAAAAGGTGCGGAATTGTCACAAAGAGAACAACAATTAAACTATGCTCAACAAGCCATGTTGCAACAATTGCAACAAGAAAGCGGTGCTGAAGTAGATTCGCTGGTTATTGGCTATAGAAAAATGCTAAAAGAATATGGTAAAGAAAAAGGATACGATTATATCTTCGGATCTGGAGATGCAGCACCATCTATTTTATATTCAAAAGAAAGCTATGACATTACTAAAGAAGTAATCAAAATGGTAAACGACAAATATAAAGCTGCTGGTAAAAAAGAAGAAACACCAAAAGAAGAAAAGAAATAATAAAATTTATTTTGTAAGATAAAAAGACCTGCAATTTTGTAGGTCTTTTTTTGTTGTGTGTTGAAATACAATGTATTATATTTGTTTCTTAAATTATACGCCATGGAATCATTATCAGCCGAAGCAAAGTATGTATTACAATTCATTAATCAAACCAACCGCTCTATTTTCCTTACGGGAAAAGCAGGAACTGGAAAAACCACACTTCTCAAAGAGATAATTAAATCAACACACAAAAATTGTGTCGTCGTCGCCCCAACAGGAATTGCCGCATTAAACGCCGGAGGAGTAACTATTCATTCAATGTTTCAGTTGCCTTTCGGAGGATTTATTCCCGATAATTCTATCCCTCGTTTTTTAGAAAATTCTAAATTTGAAACCAAAGCAACGTTACGTAGACATTTTAAAATGAGCGGGTTAAAAAAATCCGTTATTCAAAACATGGAATTGCTGATCATTGATGAAGTCAGTATGTTGCGTTCCGATTTGATGGATGCTATTGATTTTATGTTGCAATCCGTACGAAGAAAAAACCTGCCCTTTGGTGGCGTTCAAGTACTTTTTATTGGCGATTTATTACAATTACCACCTATTATTCGAGAGGAAGAGTGGCAAACCTTACGTTCGTATTACAAAGGCAAATTCTTTTTTCATTCGCATGTCATTCAACAAAACCCGCCATTGTATATCGAATTGTCTAAAATTTTCAGACAAACCGACGAACAGTTTATTTCGGTTTTGAATAATTTAAGAAACAATCAGATTTCGCATAGCGATATTCAAATTCTCAACCAATTTGTTCAGCCAAATTTTGATTTAAAAGCCAATAGAGGATACATCACTTTAACTACACATAATGTAAAAGCCGATTCAATAAATTCACAATCATTACTTGATTTAAAAGGAAGATCTAACGTCTATAAAGCATTAGTTGTTGACGATTTCCCGGAAAAAATATACCCGCTGGAAGAGCTATTAGAACTAAAAATAGGAGCACAAGTCATGTTTATTAAAAACGATTTGTCGTTTGATAAAAATTATTTCAACGGAAAAATGGGTATTATCAAATCGCTATCCGAGGAAGAAATTATGGTTCATTTTCCCGAAGAAAATAAAACCATAGAGGTGGAGCGATATGAATGGCAAAATATCCGCTATTTTGTAGATGAAAATACCAAAGAAATTAATGAAGAAGTACTCGGAACATTTACACATTATCCTATAAAATTAGCTTGGGCAATTACCGTTCACAAAAGTCAGGGGTTAACATTTGACAAAGCTGCGCTCGATGTTTCGCAAGTTTTTCTTCCGGGACAAGCCTATGTGGCCCTTTCTCGATTACGCTCTTTAAAAGGCTTAGTTTTGCTTTCTCCGTTGCAAATGAATGGTATTTCGAGCGACCAGGATGTAATGGGATATGCAGAAAATAAAGCCAGCGAAGCATTTCTGGAAAATTCCTTAAAGCAAGAAACCAAAAAATTTATTCATCATTATCTAAAATCAAGTTTTGATTGGACTGATTTGGCTCAGGAATGGCGCAATCATCAGTTCAGTTACAACGAAAATTCAGAATTATCGGCCAAATCTAAACATGCCCTTTGGTCCAAAAAACAAACTGAAGTTATTGAAAGTCTTTTGGATCCTTCCCGAAAATTCATCGCCCAATTGAATACACTTTTCAAAGATGATGAAGTTGACTTTAAATTTGTTTTTGAAAGAGTTCAGGCAGCGTATTCTTATTTTTTGCAACCATTAGACAACTTGGTTTATGAAATCCTTTGGAAATTGGAAGAAGTAAGTCGGATTAAAAAAGTCAAAGTTTTTTATGATGAATTAGTGGTTTTGGAAGCCCAGCAAGTCAAAGCAGTTTTACAATTAATGAAAGCCAAATTACTAATAGAAACGGTTGTTAAAGGCGAAACAATTTCTAAAGAAAAATTATCTTCCGACGCAATTAAGTATTACAAAATCAGAAAAATAGAAACCGTTCGTGAGGAATTTAAAAATCTGAATGTTACTTTAATTGAAGATAAAGTTGACCTGGAGCGCTATACTAAAAAGAAAAAAATTGAAAAAATACCGAAAAAATCAACCGTTCAGGAAACCTATGAACTTTGGTTAGAAAAGAACTCTATTAAGGAAATTGCCGCAATTCGTAAGCTGACAACCCAAACAATTGGCAGTCATATTGCTAAACTCATAGAAACAGAAATCATAAAAATTACAGATGTTTTGCCAGAAGAAAAAATACGGGAATTAGCCGAAGCATTTAAAGGTTATAAAGAAGAAACTCTCAATGGATTGAAAGAACAATATGGAGATAAATTCACTTGGGATGAACTTAAAATGTTTAAAGCGAGTTTGTAACTAGCTCAACCACCAAACAGCCAAAATCGCAGGAACAAAATAAATCGCTATTGTTCTGGCGCCATCGTAATCTTTTGCTAAACGCTGGCCTAAAAGCAACAATATCAGGGTTATACAAGAAAAAACAGCGCCGTAAAAACCAAATGTTTTTCCGCCATTAATCAATAATTCTACACAACCAACCAAAGTTAAAACGCCGGTAATAAGTTCCAGGATTAATATAGTTCCTAAGGCTAACGGAACATTATTTTTTAGCAATGAAGTTTTTGAGAAATGTTCTTTATGCCAATTAATATTTCCTTCCCAGCCAAAGATTTTATCATAAGCAGATTGCACAAAAGTAACCGCTAGAAAAAGCAAAACGAGTATCGAAGCAGTGTTAGTCATGATGGTTAATTTTTATGGATTAATCGAGTGAGTTTTATAGACAAATCAGTCAATATAATTTTGGCATTTCCGTTGCGTTCAATATGATAAATCGCATCTGAAAGTTCGTTGAAAATCGCATTAATATTATTACCGTTTACAAATGGAGCAAACTTATCGAAAGTAAAGTTTTCCACTTTTGGTTCCACATAAACCAGGTTCTTGGTTTCGTAATTATGCATCAAAGCCTGACGAAACATCACTATGCAATAATTCAAAAACTGTTTTTGTCCTTCTCTTCCCAAACCTGCAATTTCTTCGCTCCACGAAATTAAATCCTGAATAGCAGAAGCATTCTTTTTTGCACTAAAGGCAGCACGAACCCAAGCGACAAACCATTTTTCAAAAGGGAAATCTTCATTATCATTTTTTACAATGTGAAGCGCTTTATTATAATTTCCCTGTGCCTGATGCGCGACTTTTGATGCAGAATTATCATCTAAAAAATATTCGGCTTTTAATGCTTTCGAAATTTCGTTTTCTGGCAAAGCGCCAAAATGCAAAACCTGACAACGTGAACGGATGGTTTGGATTATATCTTCTTCATTTTCAGAAATCAGCAGGAATAATGTTTTTTCAGGCGGTTCTTCCAGCAGTTTTAATAACTTATTTGAAGCGGCAATATTCATTTTATCAGCCATCCAAACAATCATAATTTTATAACCGCCTTCATAGGATTTCAATGCTAAAGATTTTAAAATATCCTGTGCATCTTCTACACGAATTTCGCCTTGTTTGTTCTGAACACCCAAATGCTTGTACCAATCAAACAAACTTCCGTAAGGATTTTGCAAAACAAACTCGCGCCAATCCAGAATAAAATCGGCACTTTTAGGTTTTGTTTTTACATCTTCATTGGTCACATTTGGATATACAAAATGCAAATCAGGATGCGAAAGAGATTGAAATTTTAGATTGCAGCTTTCGTTTCCGCCACTATTTTCCAGCCCTTGATTATTACATAAAACAAATTGTGCGTAAGCAATTGCCATAGGTAAAGTTCCACAACCTTCCGGACCAACAAACAATTGTGCGTGTGGAATTCTTCCCGACAACGCACTTTTTATGAGATGATTTTTTATATAATCCTGACCAAGAATATCTGAAAACTGCATAAAGCAAATATAGAAGAAATATTTAGCTTTAATAAATCTGACGGTGATATTCAAAACATATTTGGATTGAAAAATCAAGGTAATAAATTGCTATTTGTTTGGAATCAAATATTTTAACACTTAAAATTTCCTTAAAAAACATCGATAAAAGCACAAAAAACATCGTTGAAACTAATTTTTATTATATTTGCAATGATTCAGTCTATATTAATTTACTAAATGAAAACGCTTCAAGATTTTAATTTCAACGCCAAAAAAGCCATAATTCGAGTTGATTTCAACGTGCCTTTAGACGAGAATTTCAACGTTACCGATGCCAACAGAATTGAAGCCGCAAAGCCAACTATAGATAAGATTCTGGCCGATGGCGGAAGCGTAATTTTGATGTCACATTTAGGAAGGCCAAAAGGGAAAGAAGATCAATATTCGTTACGACATATTGTAGCAAAAGTTTCTGAAGTGTTAGGCATAAATGTTCAATTTGCTTCCGATTGCAGAGGCGAAATAGCGAAAAATGCGGCTAAAAATTTAAAGCCAGGCGAAGTTTTACTGTTAGAAAACCTTCGTTTTTACGGTGAAGAAGAAGCTGGAGATGAAAATTTTGCAAAAGAATTAGCTTCATTAGGTGATATTTATGTGAATGATGCGTTTGGAACAGCTCACAGAGCACACGCTTCAACAACAATAATCGCTAAATTTTTTCCAGATCATAAATGTTTTGGATTGCTTTTAGCCAAAGAAATAGAAAGTTTAAACAGAGTTTTAAGCAACTCAGTAAAACCAGTAACGGCAGTTCTTGGAGGGTCAAAAGTATCTTCAAAAATTACAGTTATTGAGAATATTTTAGACAAAGTGGATCACATGATTATCGGTGGCGGAATGACATTCACTTTTGTAAAAGCATTGGGCGGCAAAATTGGAAATTCGATTTGTGAAGATGATAAACAAGAATTGGCTTTAGAAATTTTACGCTTAGCTAAAGAAAAAAACGTTCAGATACATATTCCGGTTGATGTTGTTGCAGCAGATTCATTTTCAAATGATGCCAAAACGCAAATTGTTGATGTTAGAGAAATCCCTGATGGATGGCAAGGTTTAGATGCCGGGCCAAAATCATTAGCCAATTTCAGAGAAGTGATTATGAATTCAAAAACTATTCTTTGGAATGGACCATTAGGAGTTTTCGAAATGGAAAATTTTGCTAACGGAACAATTGAATTAGGGAATTATATTGCTGAGTCAACAGCAAACGGTGCTTTTTCACTTGTTGGAGGCGGAGATTCGGTTGCAGCGGTAAAACAATTCGGATTGGAAGATAAAATGAGTTATGTATCAACTGGCGGTGGCGCCATGTTGGAAATGTTAGAAGGAAGAGTATTACCGGGAATTGCTGCCATTTTAAGTTAAAGTTTTAAAACAGCACAATAAATAAAAATAAAAGCCGTTATTAATTAAGCTTAATTAATAACTTACAGATTTGAAATATACCACTTTATAAAATAAAGTTATGACTATAAAAAAAATAACCTCATTAGCATTACTGCTAGCTTCTTCAGCAATTTTTGCTCAGGATACTATCGTTGCTACCTCAGTAAAAAAAGAGCCATTAACCAGGCGAGAAGTTTTAGATTCAATCAAAGCTACTTTTGTTCACGACCAAGTTGCATCATGCATCGACAGTTTGTGGATGAAGGAAATGGTAAGTTTGGATTTATACGATGACTTGACAGCTGACATCAAAAACATTAATGTTGATGAAAAAGTTGATTACGAACTGCCTACAGAGCTTTTAAAAGAAAGGCTGAAGAAAATGGATGAGAAATCTCCATTTAACATTGAGTATAATGTTGGTTTAGAAAATGTTATCAAATCATTTTTAAAGAACAGAAAAAGAGCTTTTGAAAGATTGATGGGCGTTTCTCAGTTTTATTTCCCACAATTTGAAGAATCCTTATCAGCACAAAACATTCCATTAGAAATAAAATATTTAGCAGTTGTAGAATCAGCACTAAATCCAAGAGCAGTTTCCAGGGTTGGCGCTACAGGTTTATGGCAGTTTATGTATCAAACCGGGAAGCAATATAACTTAAATATCAACACCTATGTTGATGACAGAAGTGATCCTTTGAAAGCCAGTAATGCTGCAACTCAATACATGAAAAACATGTATGCTATTTTTGGTGATTGGGATTTGGTTCTTGCCTCATATAATTCCGGACCAGGAAATGTAGCAAAAGCGATCAGACGTTCGGGCGGAAAACAAAATTATTGGAACATCCGTAAATATTTACCAAAAGAAACGCAAGGATATTTACCGGCTTTCTTAGCAACGATGTACATTTTTGAATACCACAAAGAACACGGAATTAAGCCAGACAGAGCTGTTGCAAATCATTTTGCTACTGATACTGTAATGATAAAAAACGCAATGACATTCAAGCAGATTTCAGATTTGTTAGATGTTCCTGTTGCAGAATTGCAATTCTTGAATCCGTCGTATAAAAGAGAAGTAGTTCCTTATATTACGGGTGAAAATCACTATTTGAGATTGCCGGTTAACAAGGTTGCTGTCTTTACTTCGAATGAAGATAAGATTTATGCTTTCATTCAATATGAATCTAATAAAAGAGAAAGACCTTATGAGAGCATGTTGGCAAACAATTCGAATTTCTCGGATAACAGCGGAACAGTTTCAAGAGTTAAATACCATAAGGTTAGAAAAGGCGATAGCCTAAGCGAGATTTCAAATAGATACGGCATCACAATGACGGAACTTAAAAAATGGAATCATTTGCGAAGCAATAAAGCTCCAATGGGCAGAAGATTAAAAATCATCACCACAGAAGCGGTTGCCTCAAATGAAAAGAGAATCACAAAACCAGATACAGTTTCTGTAAAAGAAACTACAGCTTTAGCATCCAATACTGCTAAAACTTACAAAGAAGAAAAAGTGGTTTCATTTAAAGATGTTGTAAAATATCACAAAGTAAGAAGAGGCGATAATCTTGGAGAAATCTCAGATAAATACGGAGTTTCTGTTGCTGAAGTAAAAAAATGGAATCATATCAAAGGAAGCAATATAGTTCCTGGAAAAAGCTTAAAAATCATCAAAAACGAAAGAGTTGTAACTACAGTTAGAAAAGAAATAAAAGCAGATAAAAATGCTGTTGAAACTGCTGTTGCTTCAAATGATGCAAACGAAAACCCAAGTGATTTTTATGAAGTTCAAAGAGGTGATAATCTATTCAGCATTGCTAAAAAATTCAATGTTAGTTTAGAAGACCTGAAAAAATGGAATAATCTTGACGGTTTGAATGTTGAACAAGGTTCGAAATTAGCGTTAGTTAATAATGATGCTGAACCAGCAAAAGAAACAGCTTATAAAACTGAAGTTAAAATCACAGAACACGTTGTTGACAGAGGTGAAACTTTAGGAAGCATTGCCCGTAAATATGATGTTTCAATGTCAGACATAAAAGACTGGAACAAGATTGAAGACAATAATGTTCAACTTGGAGCAAAATTAATTGTTGGTAAAAGATATGTGGTTTCTTCTGAAAACAAAAACGTAGCAGCCAAAAAGGAAAGTATAGCTGTTCAGGAAAGAGACGAAGTAAAATTATACTATGTTAAAAAAGGCGATTCACTATTTAGCATTGCCAAAAAATATCCTGGTGTTTCGATTTCAGATTTGAAAAAATGGAACGGAATTAAAAACGAAAGTTTAAAAGCAGGGATGAAATTAAAAATTAACGGTTAATCCGAAAATCTTCTATAAATTTGGGTTTTATTTCAGTTATGAATAAGACCCTTTTTTTATGGCTTTTTGTCTCGTTTTTTGTGAGCTCCTGTTCATTTAAAAAAGAAAAGTTTCCTGACGGTTCTTCTGCGGCTATAAATACGATTGCTGTAATTATTGACGACCAACTCTGGAATGGAGAAGTAGGCGACAGCATCAGAAACAAGTTTGCCTCACCCGTATTGGGACTGCCTCAGGAAGAACCACTATTCAG
>NZ_JBDSMB010000090.1:0-16331 GCF_039916025.1 Flavobacterium sp. | reverse complement strand
GGGTCATTGTCTGAAAGAGCGTAAACTTTTGAGAGGTTGTAATTTATTGCCATTATTTAATATGTAATCTTAGTACTTTTTTGTTTTCTATAAATCCTTCAAGGATATCGTTTGGTGTCACTTTGGCTACGCCTTCGGGTGTGCCTGTGAAAATTATGTCGCCTTTTTTGAGTGTAAAGAACTGCGAAATGTGTGAAATTATTTCGTCAATTTTCCACAACATATGACTTGTATTACCGGTTTGAACGGTTATTCCGTTTTTTTGCAACTCAAAAGTAATATTTTCTGTTGAAATAAAATTATTTTTCGGTTGAAAGTCACCTATTATCGCTGAACCGTCAAAAGCTTTTGCTTTTTCCCACGGTAATCCTTTCTCTTTCAGTTTGTTCTGAACATCTCTGGCAGTAAAATCAATACCCAAACCTATTTCATCATAATATTTATGAGCAAACTTGGTATCTATATATTTTCCGACTTTTGAGATTTTTACCAGAATTTCCACTTCGTGATGCACGTCATTACTGAACTCCGGAATGGTAAAAGGAGTTTTCTTTGGCAAAACAGCAGTGTCGGGTTTCATAAAAATCACTGGTTCGTCCGGACGCTCATTATTGAGTTCGGCAATGTGATTTACATAATTTCTTCCGATGCAGATAATCTTCATTTTCTAAAGTAATTAGTGATTAGTAATTAGTGATTAGCAAAAGACTTATTACTATTCACTAATTACTAATCACTATTTGGTGTTCAACTTTCTTAATTTGATGGCGGTCAAAACTTTCTTGGTATATAATGGAAATTCCGCGTTTTGTATCCAGCCAAAATAACCTGGTTCTTTATCCAAAACCTCATCAACCAATACGCCTTTGTGTTTTCCGAAAGTAAAAATCTCCTGCCCTTCAGCATTCAATGCAATAAAACCTGCAAAATCTACTGATTTTTTTCTGGTAGTAAATTCAGAAAGCGTTTTCATATCATTTTCTAAATCTTCGTATCTGTCTAATTGTGCTTTCAGAATTTCATAAGTTGCCATCGTATCGGCTTCAGCGCTATGTGCGTTTTCCAGACTTTGATTGCAATAAAATTTGTAAGCAGCGCTCAATGTTCTTTCTTCCTTTTTGTGGAAAATAGTCTGCACATCAACCGAAACCCTGTTTTTCATATCAAAGTCGACTTCAGCACGCAATAATTCTTCTGCCAAAAGCGGAATATCAAATCGGTCTGAATTAAATCCTGCCAAATCTGAATCTTTAATCATCGTATGTACCTGAGAAGCCAGTTCTTTGAATGTTGGTTCGTTGGCTACTTTTTCATTGGTAATGCCATGAACGGCTGTCGACTGTGGTGGAATTGGAATTGTGGGATTCACTAACCAGGTTTTGCTTTCTTTGTTTCCGTTGGGAAATACTTTAAATATGGAGATTTCCACAATCCTGTCTTTGGCAACTTCAATACCTGTGGTTTCCAAATCAAAAAAACAAATAGGACGCGTGAGTTTTAATTCCATTTTAAAAAGTTAGTCGACAAATATAAAATTTTGAAGCTACCGTTGGTCGATTATTTTAATTTTTTACTTTAAAAATTACCTATTTTAAAAAACTAACTGAATTGCAATAGGATACCAACAAAACTATTTTGTATCACCAAATCTATTGATAATAAAATCCATTTTTTTGTTAAGATCGTCAAACAAATGATTGGGTGCTTTGATTGTGATTTCGAAATTGTTTTCGAAATTTTCTCTATTTGGATTTGCCTGTAAACTTGCATTTTGCAAATCTTCCAATAAAAAATCGGTGGAAACATCAAGTGCACTTGCCAATTTTCTGATAAACTCGTGCCTGATACTTTTTCCCTGCTCCCAGTTTCCGATAGTGACTTGACTAACGCCTACAAGGTGAGCCAATTCTTCCTGAGACAATCTTTTCTTCTCTCTGAATTGGCGGATTTTGGTTCCGGTTGTCATTGGTTAGTATTTAAAAATTGGTTAGAGTTATTCGTGTCAACATCAGAAACACTTATAGTAATAACGTGATATTTAAAAGTTTATTGTGTGATTAGTTGTGTTATTATTTTTTTATTTAACATTTTACTTTTGAAGTTTAAAAGATTCATTATGGATTTTAAAAGTTCTCCTTTAGGATTTTTTAATCATGAGTTGCAACTTTACACTTTAATTCTAAAACAAATATCTTCTATGGAAAGCTTTACTTAATCTCAAAACTTTTTTATCATGAAACCAATCTCAAAAAGTAAAGCTAATGCGAAATTCAAATCTGTAGTGATGTTATTGTTGTTGTGTCCGATGTTGACATTCTCACAATCTGACACTGTTAACCTCATCAGAGGCGGCGAACTCCTGTTTGGAGGGTTAATTTCAATTTTCAAATCGTCCAAACCTAAAGATGTAAATGCCACAATTGTGGAAAGCGTCTGCATCAAAAACAAGCTCGCAGGCAAAATCACCTTTATCATCACACGCCAAACCGAAGACGGCGACGAAATCAGAAAAGAACTGGTGATTCAAAAAGGCGGCAAAGAATATTTCTATGAATTGCCAAAAGGTGTCTATACTTATGAAGTGCTTCTGGCTAATGAGGAAATCTTTAAAAAAGGAGAATACCGATTTGCCGATAAGTCGACGCTGATTGTCGATGGTGATATAATAAAAAACCCTGACGAGTAGTCAGGGTTTTTATATTAATATTCTCTGTTTACATCAAATGCTTCAAGATAATCAGCTACTCGTTTTACAAAGCTTCCTCCTAATGCGCCATCTACAACTCTGTGGTCGTATGAGTGCGATAAGAACATCTTTTGACGGATTCCGATAAAATCGCCTTCCGGAGTTTCGATAACAGCAGGCACTTTTCTAATTGCTCCTAAAGCTAAGATTCCAACTTGTGGCTGGTTGATAATTGGTGTTCCAAATACAGAACCAAAAGTTCCAACATTTGTTACAGTATATGTTCCGCCCTGTGTATCGTCCGGTTTTAGTTTTCCTGCTTTTGCACGGTTTCCTAAATCGTTTACGGCTTTTGCCATTCCGACTAAATTCAATTGATCCGCATTTTTAATTACAGGAACAATTAAGTTTCCATTTGGTAAGGCTGCTGCCATTCCAAGATTTATATTTTTACGTTTGATGATATAATCGCCATCAACAGAAATGTTCATTCCAGGGAAATCTTTCAATGCTTTCGCAACGGCTTCCATCATGATTGGAGTGAAAGTTAGTTTTTCACCTTCGCGTTTCTCGAAAGCTGCTTTAACTTTATCTCTCCATTTTACAATGTTAGTTACATCAACTTCGATAAAAGACTGAACGTGTGCTGAAGTTTGCAACGAAGCGACCATATAACCTGAAATCAACTTACGCATTCTGTCCATTTCAATAATCTCGTCACCGCCATTTACCGAAACTGTTACAGCTTGTGTTGATGGTTGTTGGTTGTTAGTTGCGGGTTGTGAAACTTTTACTTCCTGACTTGTGGCTTTTGGCTCTTGCCTGTTGGCTATGTATTTTAAAATATCTTCTTTGGTTACTCTGCCATCTTTTCCAGAACCGGCAATGGATTCCAATTCAGCTAGAGAAATTCCTTCTGCAGTGGCAATGTTTTTTACTAAAGGCGAATAGAATTTATCTGAAGATTTGAAGTCGGCTGGTGCAACTGAAGCCTGAGCTCCCGAAGCTTCGGGATTAACGGTTTTGGCAACTTCCGCAACTGGTGCTGGTGCAGTTTCTGCAACGTGTGCTGGTGCAGCATTTCCGCCTTCAGTTTCAATAATAGCAATGGTTTGCCCCACTTTTACCACATCGTTTACCTGAAATAAAATTTCGGTTAAAGTTCCTGAAACTTCACTTGGCACTTCGCTATCAACCTTATCGGTAGCGATTTCCAGAACAGCTTCATCGGCATCAATTTTTTCGCCTACGTTTTTTAACCAATTTGTAATGGTTGCTTCCGCAACGCTTTCACCCATTTTAGGTAATTTCAATTCAAACTTTGCCATATATGTAAACTAAAATTGTGTTTTTCAATTTCGTTGCAAAAGTACTAAATCTTTGGGTTAGCCACGAATGCACGAATGTTTTTTTTATTCTAAAATTCACTGCGACTGTAAACTGTGACTGAACACTACTATTTCGCCTCTATCGTTACTGCTGTTGCTTCCAATAATAAAATTGCTTTGCATTGGTAACAGTTTAAAAGTAAACGACTTGTTTTTGTTTGTTTCGAAAAAAGATATCGCGTCGGCAAAACTCAGATAATTTGTATCCAAAATTACCTCCGTATTTTTCTTCTCCGAAAACGTTTGCGAAAATACTATTTTTCCGTTTTCTAAAATCGTTCTTTCGGTATTTTTTTGAAGTTTGGCTTCTAATTTTTCTCTTGTAGTTTCATTATCAGAAACTAAGACGAAGCAACTTGGTGAAACTTTTGCTTTGGGTTTTCCCTGAAACATTTTAACAAATGAAAAAAAGACAATTCCCATTTTCATAAACATAGAAAAGAAAACCGAAACTTTGAAATGCTTTTTATAAAAGAAATTCATCGCTTCCTGAAAACGTTTCATATACGTTCCGTCTTTCACTGTGCTTTCACCTTTGTAGTGAATAACAGTTGTTTCATGGAAATAATAATTCTGTTTTTGCAACAACAAAGCCCTGTACGACAAATCAATATCGTCAGCATACATAAAACAGTTTTCGTCAAAACCTTCTAACTGATTATATAATTCGCGTTTCATTACCATAAAAGCACCAACAAGAATATCGACTTTCCCGGTTTGGTTTTCATCTAAATGCTGGGCATAATATTTATTAAACAAAGATGATTTCGGAAAGAGTTTATACAATCCGAAAATCTTAGTAAAAGCTACGTTTGGTGTTGGAATTCCACGTTTGCTTTCCGGAAGAAAGTTTCCTGTTCCGTCAATGAGTTTGCAGCCTACAATTCCTAAATCGGATTTGCTTTTGGCGAAAGCCAGCACTTTCTCAAAAGTATCCTCCGCAACAACGGTATCAGGATTTAAGATACAAATGTATTCGCCTTTGGCTTCTTTAACCGCAATATTATTCCCTTTTGGAAAACCTGAGTTTTCTTTGTTCTCGATAAGTTTTATGTTTGGGAAACACTGTTTCATAATCGCGCAGCTATCATCAGAAGAATTATTATCGATGACAATAATTTCGGCGTCCAGATTCTGAATGGCTTTTTGCACACTCAAAACACAAAGCTCCAAAAAGTAGCGCACATTATAATTAAGGATGATAACCGATAGTTGCATTTGACAAATATAATTATAATTCTTGCTTTTAAAAAAGGTAAAAGAATGATAATGCAAAAGTGAAAACTGTAGCGAATGCCAACAAAAAATCTAACTTAGTATTAGAATAGAAAAGACTAAGTATTGATATTACAAATGCAAATAAATAGATAATTTTATTTATTGGATAGTGCAAAAAACACACATCTTCTACATATAACACATTAAGTTTTTTAATGGAGATAGCCTTTGTTGTACTGAAAAAATAAGTTTTCACAAGGTTGAAATCATCATTTTTTTTAAACTCAGATTCAAACTCTGGAATTTTAGTAATAAAATAGCTGTTGCCATTTATGCAATTAACATAATTATTTATTCCAAAAGAGTTATCATTTATACGACGTGACAAGACAACATCCGTTTCAAAAGAATCAAATTTTTCAGCCTCTTTATGTTCAATCGGAAAATAGAAATCGATAAAAACGCAAGCAATTATCAAAACATTAAATATGGCTAATAATTTGAATTTACCGAGTGTTTTAAAGTTCATCTGTAGTTTTACGATTAATCAAAAATAGCAATAATTTATCTGTTAATATTACTGAAAATATAAAGATTGCTTCATTGGCTGTAATGACCTACTTTTGCAAAAAATTGTTCCCCGTGAATTACCTTTCAGTAGAAAATATATCAAAATCCTTTGGCGAAAGAACTTTGTTCAAAGACATTTCTTTTGGCATCAACAAAGACCAAAAAATCGCTTTTATTGCCAAAAATGGTTCGGGAAAAACCCAAATCATGAAGATGATTAATGGTGATGAAGAACCTGATACGGGTCAGATTGTGATTCGAAAAGGAATTAAAATGGCTTTTCTTTCGCAGAGCAACGAGCTTCAGGAAGAATTGACTATTGAGGAAAGTATTTTCGCTTCCGATAACGATATCCTGCACATAATCGAACGTTATGAAAAAGCGCTTGAAAATCCTGAAGATGAAGAAAAATACCAATTGGCTTTTGACGAAATGGATAGCCATAATGCCTGGGATTTTGAAACACAATTCAAGCAGATTCTATCAAAACTGAAACTCGACGATTTAAAACTAAAAGTAAAATCGCTTTCGGGTGGACAAAAGAAACGTTTGTCATTGGCTATCATTTTGATTAACCGTCCTGATTTATTGATTTTGGATGAACCTACGAATCACCTGGATTTGGAGATGATTGAATGGCTTGAAAGTTATTTTGCCAAGGAAAATATTACGTTGTTTATGGTAACACACGACCGTTTCTTTTTGGAGCGTGTTTGCAACGAAATCATCGAATTAGACAACGGAAAATTATACAATTACAAAGGCAATTACTCTTATTATCTGCAAAAGAAAGAAGAGCGAATTGCGATGGAAAACTCTACGATTGACAAAGCGCAAAACCTTTTCACAAAAGAATTAGCCTGGATGCGTCGTCAGCCAAAAGCGAGAACAACCAAATCGAAATCGCGTCAGGATGATTTTTACCAAATAAAGGCTGTTGCCGAAAGCCGCCGAAAAGAGAATGTTGTTGAGCTTGAAATCAATATGGAACGTATGGGCAGCAAGATTATTGAGCTGCATAAATTGTATAAAAAATTCAAAGACCGCGTTATCCTTGAGAACTTTACTTATGATTTTCAACGTGGTGAACGTATTGGAATCATTGGTAAAAACGGAACAGGAAAATCTACGTTCTTAAATATCCTAACCAAAACTATGGTTCCGGATGCCGGTAAAGTCGTAATTGGCGATACGATTAAAGTTGGTTATTATACACAAAGCGGTATCAATCCAAAACCGGGACAAAAAGTAATCGACATTATTAAAGAATATGGCGAATATATTCCGTTGACGAAAGGAAAAATCATTTCGGCTTCGCAGTTATTGGAACGTTTCTTATTTGATGCCAAAAAACAATATGATTTTGTAGAAAAACTGAGCGGTGGCGAATTGAAACGATTGTATTTATGTACGGTTTTGATTCAGAATCCAAACTTCCTAATTCTGGATGAGCCTACGAATGACCTGGATATTGTAACTTTGAACGTATTGGAAAGTTTCCTTTTGGATTATCCGGGATGTTTATTGGTTGTTTCGCACGATAGATACTTTATGGACAAAATTGTGGATCACTTATTCATTTTCAGAGGCGAAGGGCAAATTGAAGATTTCCCGGGAAATTATTCTGATTTCAGAGCGTATGAAGATTCGGCTGAGCCAAAAAACTTATCAAGTGTAAGCACAGAAAAAGTCAATTGGAAACAAAACAACAATGCTTCTGCAGGTTTGAATTTCAATGAACAAAAGGAATTCAACAAAATCGAAAGAGAAATCAAAGATTTGGAATATGAGAAAAAGCAAATCGAAAACCTATTCTCAGAAGGGAAAGTTGCTGATGCTGATATTACGGCAAAAGCCAAAGAACTAGAAGTCATCATTAAAAAAATGGAAGAAAAAGAAGAGCGTTGGTTTGAACTTTCTTCAAAAATGGAATAATAAAAGTGACTAGTGATGAGTAATTAGTGATTAGCTTTTTGATGCTTTGCTAATTACCAATCACTATTTACTAATTACTAAAAATGCTGCACTTAATAAAATCATATCTAAACTTCCTTTGGAAATCCAAAAATGAACACGGAGTACATTCTCCGTTTGTGTTTAATTTGGTTACCAAATGTTTTTATGACAAGAAAAAATATGCTGAATATTCGATTCTGAAAAACTACAGAAATTCTCTTTTAGCAAATAAAAATACCATTGAAGTCACCGATTTTGGTGTCGGTTCACGAGTGTTCAAAAACAATACACGGGCTATAAATCAAATTGCCAAGAACGCCGGAATTTCGGCAAAAAGAGCCGAATTACTTTTCAGAATTACCAATTATTTCCAACCAAATAATATCCTAGAAATTGGAACTTCATTAGGATTGGCGACTTCTGCCCTATCATTAGGAAATCCAAAAGCAAAAATCACAACACTGGAAGGTTGTTCAGAAACAAGTTTGGTTGCGAAAAAGCAGTTTGAAGATTTTAATTTGGACAATATAAATCCAGTTGTAGTTGAGTTTTCAGAATATTTAAAAAGCTATCAGCTGTCAGCTGTTAGCTATCAGCTAATTTACTTTGACGGCAATCATTCCAAACAAGCAACATTGGAGTATTTTGAATTGCTTTTACCAACAATTACGAACGAAAGCATTTGGATTTTTGACGATATTCATTGGTCAGCCGAAATGGAAGAAGCTTGGGAAATCATTCATAATCATCCAAAAGTTACAGTAACCATTGACACGTTTCAATGGGGAATTGTTTTCTTTAGAGAAAAACAGTTGAAGGAGCACTTTGTAATTCGGTTCTAATTCTTTGAGAATTTTTGATTGAATACTTTATCAGTAGAATTAATCGTAATGATATAATTTCCGATTGCTAAATCCTGCACATTAATTTCGTTGAAATTTCCTGTTTGTTCCTTTATAATTTTTCCGTTCATATCAACTATTCGAAGCTTCTGAATATCTGTAATTTCAGAAAATTGAATATACAAAACTGAATTGACTGGGTTAGGATAAATTGTTGCTGATACCGTTGGTGGCAGCTGTGTATTTAGAGAATTGCATTCGATAGATATTGGAGTAAGGGAAAAAAGACCAGGAGCACCTTCACCATTTCCCAATTGTCCATAAAAGTTATCTCCCCAAGTTGAAAAAAAATCATCCGTTTTCAAAGCCACCGTATGGTATTCTCCTGTATCGGCAAATTTCCAATTGGTTGTAGTTCCGATTTGAGTAAAAACATGTCTTTCTTGTGAAGTTCCATCACCCAACAGACCGTGATAATTTCCGCCACATGTCCACAAAGTGCCATTCAATTTTATGCCAATAGAATTGTATTTCCCAACGCCGATAACCCTCCAATCTTTATCTGTACCAACTTGTGTCAAACTATATTTAGGATCTGTTGTATTATCTCCTAATCTGCCATCTGAATTTAACCCTGTTGTCCATATAGAGCCATCACTTTTCAAAGCAATTGTATGGTATTCACCTGCTAGTATATTTAGCCAATTCCCTCCAATCCCGACTTGAATTGGTATATGCGAATTGGTATTACTTCCGTTCCCGAATTGCCCATAATAATTGTAGCCCCATACCCATATAGTCCCGTCTGTTTTTAAAGCCACAGTATGTGTTGGACCGGCAGCGACTTTAGACCAATTGAAAGCGGTTCCAATTTGAGTAGGAACGTTTCTATTTGTTAGTGTTCCATCGCCTAATTGTCCATATTGGTAATTAGAACCCCAACCCCAAAGAGTTCCATCAGTTTTAATAGCCATAGTTGACCAATACGTGGCAGATATTTCTCTCCAATCAGTATCGATTCCTATCTGTGTGGGTACAATTTTATCTACATTGGTTCCGTCACCAAGTTCTCCATAAAAATTATAGCCCCATCCCCATAAAGTTCCGTCATTTTTCAAAGCGATTGAATGTGATGCACCAGTTGAAACTATTTTCCAGTCCGTAGCTGTCCCGATCTGCGTTGGAACATTTCTGTCAATTGTAGTTCCGTCACCTACCATCCCATGAAAATTTGCTCCCCAAGCCCAAAGTGTCCCATCCTGTTTTATGGTGATTGTAGTATAAATACCTGCTGAAACTGATTTCCAACATTGGGAATAACTTTGAAAAGTTATGTTGATTAAGAATAAAAACAAAGCTGCTTTTTTCATATTTAGTAATTTAAGCTAAAAAATCTTATAATAAAGATAACGCAGAAAAAAGAAACTTAGTATAAAACTTATTAAAAAAAAGAAATGGTGACCATCCCTGATCACCATTTCTCATCAAAAACCAACTTTATTTTTTATTTCTTTATTCAGCTTTATCTTTAGCGTCATCATTTTCTCTTGCTTTGGCACCAATTCTGTTTACTTTAAACATAGGTGCAAATCTAAATTTGATTGAGGCAATTTTATTATTGTCTTCAGAAGATAATCCTTCTTTTTCAACCGTATTTTTTCTGGCATCCAATGCTTCATAAATCAATTTTACTTCATCATAATCCTCTCTGGAGAAATCACCTTTGTTTTTCTCGTATGAATCTAAGAAGTCTTGATACACTTTTAAAATATTGTCTTTATTTACCCATGAGAAATTCATGTCTTCACCAACTTTTCCTTCACCAAAGAATCTGTCTCTCAATAATTGGTTTGGAGTTACAACTTTAGGTTGTGCTGCTTCAACTTCAGCCATATATTTTGCTTTTAAAGCTTCATATTTTGCTTTGCTGACAGCTAATTTTTCTCTTAGCTCTTCATTGTCTGTGGCAGAATTATCAGCAACGGTAACTCTAGCTTGATATTCAGCATCAATAGCTTCCCAATTTGCTTTGGCATCATCTGCCGGAACGTTTCCAACTGAGTCAACATAAGTTACATAAGTATTGACTGATTTTTCGGCTTCAGCCTGCTTCTCATCTTTACAAGATGTGAAAGCTAAGGCTGCAAATGCCAGGATTCCGATTGTAAATACATTTTTTTTCATGATATAGTTTAAATTAATTAGTTACTATGTTATTGTTAATTTGTTCGTTGTAAAATTACTTTTGTTTCAATTTAATTTTGTTACACCATTTCACGAAGGTTTTACAGAATTGCAACATTAATAGTTGTAACAATTTAAAGATTGTGCCTACTCATAGCTGTAATTAAAATTTTAAACTATGGAAACTCAGGACTTTTCAAAATCAAAAGCTGCCAAGATTTTATTGGTGTTTATTGTTGTGCTTGGTGCTATTTCATTAGCAAAATTCGGCTACATATTTGGACAATGGTTACATCAGGTTATCAACTAATTTTTTCTTACTTTTACCCAATCGAGACCTTTAGGTCGAACAGTGCAACGCAAAACTCAGTATTCAAAAAATGGCAAATCCATTAATCAACATCAAAAAATTAAAACGTGATTTCCAACTCGGAAATGAAACCATAAACGTTTTAAAAGGTATCGATCTACAAATCAACAAAGGAGAATATGTCGCTTTAATGGGACCATCAGGTTCCGGAAAATCTACTTTAATGAACCTTTTGGGTTGTTTGGACACGCCAACATCGGGAACCTATATATTAAATGGAAATGATGTCAGCAAAATGCATGATGACGATTTAGCCGAAATCAGAAATAAAGAAATTGGTTTTGTTTTTCAAACCTTTAATCTTTTGCCACGAACAACTGCGCTTGATAATGTGGCTTTACCAATGATTTATGCCGGTTATTCCAAATCTGAAAGAAACGAACGCGCCTCAGAAGTACTGACTCAGGTAAATCTTTCCGACAGAATGGATCATCAGCCCAACCAACTTTCGGGTGGACAACGCCAACGTGTTGCAATTGCCAGAGCTTTGGTCAACAAGCCTTCAATCATCCTTGCCGATGAACCTACCGGAAATCTCGACAGTAAAACTTCGGTAGAAATCATGAATCTTTTCAATGATATTCATAAAAACGGAAATACTGTCATCGTTGTTACCCACGAAGAAGATATCGCCAAATATGCTCACCGTGTCATTCGTCTTAAAGACGGAATGATAGAAAGTGACACTCCAAATCCTGGGCATTTATAGGAGCGAATGGTTCGGGTTTTATCAGCAATCCATATTCCCGCTGTCCGTTCTATCTCGTCCCAAAAGACGAGATGCCGCTGCAATCGGGGCTAGTGAATAATCCATTTGATTTTTTGCTACCTTTGAAAATCAAATAGAATTATGAATTCCTAATTCCTAATTCCTAATTCCTAATTCAAAAATGAAAGTCTATACCAAAACCGGCGATAAAGGAACCACAGCACTTTTTGGCGGAACACGTGTCCCAAAAGACCATGACCGAATTGAAAGCTACGGCACTGTTGATGAACTAAACTCTTACATTGGGTTAATTCGCGATCAGGAAATGAAGCAGCATTACAAAGACA
The DNA here is from genome assembly GCF_039916025.1 of Flavobacterium sp. Taxonomy (GTDB): domain Bacteria; phylum Bacteroidota; class Bacteroidia; order Flavobacteriales; family Flavobacteriaceae; genus Flavobacterium. The sequence goes on along the minus strand of NZ_JBDSMB010000090.1, from coordinate 4,061 downwards.
TTCTTATCGAAATCCAGGATAGATTGTTTACGGTTGGCGCAATACTTGCAACTCCACCTGAAAAAGAAGTGCTTAAAAACGGAGAAAAACGCCTTCAAAACCTTGGCATTGTTGAAAGCGATATCGAGCTTCTTGAAAAAGAAATCGATGCAATGGAAGATTCTTTACCACAAATGACACATTTCGTTTTACCAGGCGGCCACACCACTGTGTCATATTGTCACATTGCGCGCTGTGTTTGCCGTAGAGCCGAGCGTTTAGCGGTGCATTTAAGTCACAACGAACCTGTTGCTGACATCGCAATCAAATACCTAAACCGACTTTCTGACTACCTTTTTGTCTTGGCACGGAAGTTGTCCAAAGACCTGCACGCTGACGAAGTGCAATGGATACCTAGGAAATAGTGTTCAGTCACAATATTCAGTTACCAGTTTCTGTCGACTGCGACTGTAAACTGAATACTAAAAAAAGACGTTCTTAAACATATTTAAAAATAAATCAAAAAAAACTTGCCTTTTTGAGTAATAAATTTATTTTTGCATTAAATTAAAATCGATAGAAGATGTATTGGACATTAGAATTAGCATCGTATTTAAGTGATGCACCTTGGCCAGCAACCAAAGATGAACTTATAGATTACGCCATCAGAACTGGTGCGCCTCTTGAAGTAGTTGAGAATTTACAATCTATAGAAGACGAAGGTGAAATCTACGAATCTATGGAAGAAATTTGGCCAGATTATCCAACCGACGAAGATTATCTTTGGAACGAGGATGAATATTAAAAAATAAAAAATCACAACAGAGAAAAGTCCATTGAGGGCTTTTTTTTTGTTTAAATTTGCAGACCTTAATCGGTTGTCTGTTTTCTGTTTTTAAAAGTTAAAAAGTGATTTTTTAATATGCTAAAATAATTAAAATGTTTTTTTACTAACGACCAAAACCGATAACTGAAAAACGGATAACATTAAAATATAAATACCAACCCAATTATGAGTTTCATAAATAGCATTATCAAAGCTTTTGTAGGCGACAAATCTCAAAAAGATGTCAAAGCTACACAACCTTACATAACCAAAATAAAAGCTTTAGAACCTTTATTAGCCTCACTTTCTCATGACGAGTTAAGAGCTAAGACAGTTGAATTCAAAGAAAAAATAAAACAAGCTCGTGCTAAACAGGATGCCGATATCGAAGCCAAAAAGCAAGAAGCGGAAAACACTGCTGATATTGATTTAAGAGAAGATATCTACAATGCTATTGATGCTTTAGAAAAAGAAGCTTACGAAATTTCAGAAAAAGTATTGATGGAAATCCTTCCGGATGCTTTTGCAGTAATCAAAGAAACGGCTAAACGTTTCAAAGAAAATGCTACAATTACCGTTACTTCAACCGAGAAAGACAGAGAGCTTTCGGCCGCAAAATCTTATATTACTCTTGTTGGTGACCAAACCAATTGGTCAAACCAATGGAACGCTGCCGGAAAAGAAATTACCTGGGATATGATTCACTACGACGTTCAGTTGATTGGTGGAATCGTATTGCACGAAGGTAAAATTTCTGAAATGCAAACGGGTGAAGGAAAAACATTGGTGGCCACACTTCCACTCTATTTGAATGCTTTGACCGGAAACGGTGTTCACTTAGTAACCGTGAATGATTATTTAGCAAAACGTGACAGCACCTGGAAAGCGCCATTATTTGAATTCCACGGAATAACAGTTGATTGTATTGACAATCACTCGCCAAACTCTGATGCGCGTAGAAAAGCATACGAAGCAGATATTACGTATGGTACGAATAACGAATTTGGTTTTGATTACTTACGTGATAATATGGCGCATTCGCCGGAAGATTTGGTACAAAGAAAACACAACTATGCGATTGTCGATGAGGTCGATTCCGTATTGATTGATGATGCACGTACGCCGTTGATTATTTCCGGGCCGGTTCCAGATGGTGATCGTCACGAGTTCAACGAATTGAAACCTAAAATCGAAAACCTTTATAATTTACAACGTCAGTTGGCAAATGGATTTCTGACTGAAGCCAAACGTTTCTTCAAAGAAGGAAACATGAAAGACGCCGGTTTCCAATTATTGAGAGCGTACAGAGCGTTGCCAAAAAACAAAGCACTTATCAAATTCTTAAGTGAAGAAGGCGTAAAAGCATTACTTCAAAAAACAGAAAACGAATACATGGCCGACAATAACCGCAAAATGCCGGAAGTTGATGAAGCAATGTATTTTGTAATCGAAGAGAAAAATAATCAGGTGGAACTTTCAGATAGCGGAATCAAATTCCTTTCTCAGGATACTGATGATACATTTTTTGTTCTTCCGGATATTGGAACTGAAATCGCCAACATCGAGAAACAAAACCTTGAAAAAGATAAAGAAGCCGAAGCCAAAGAAAAATTATTCCAGGATTTCGGAATCAAATCGGAAAGAATCCACACACTTACACAGTTATTAAAAGCATATACGCTGTTTGAAAAAGATGTAGAATACGTAATCATGGACAACAAGATTTTGATTGTCGATGAACAAACAGGTCGTATCATGGATGGCCGTCGTTATTCTGACGGATTGCATCAGGCGATTGAAGCCAAAGAACAAGTTACGATTGAAGCTGCAACACAAACTTTTGCTACGATTACATTACAGAATTACTTCCGTATGTACAGCAAATTGGCTGGTATGACAGGAACAGCGGTAACTGAAGCAGGCGAACTTTGGGAAATCTACAAATTAGATGTTGTTGAGATTCCAACGAATCGTGGAATGTCTCGTCATGATAAAGAGGATTTGATTTACCGTTCGGTTCGTGAAAAATTCAATGCTGTTATCGAAGATGTAACCCAATTATCTCAAGCCGGAAGACCAGTTTTGATTGGAACAACATCTGTAGAGATTTCAGAATTATTAAGCCGAATGCTTAAAATACGTGGTGTGAACCACAATGTATTGAATGCAAAAATGCACAAGCAGGAAGCACAAATTGTTGAAGAAGCCGGTAAACCTGGTGTTGTAACAATTGCAACCAATATGGCTGGTCGTGGAACCGATATCAAGCTTACGCCGGAAGTAAAAGCTGCAGGTGGTTTGGCAATTATTGGTACCGAACGTCACGATTCGCGTCGTGTTGACCGTCAGTTGCGTGGTCGTGCAGGTCGTCAGGGTGATCCGGGAAGTTCACAGTTCTATGTGTCTTTGGAAGATAACCTAATGCGTTTATTCGGTTCAGACAGAGTAGCCAAAATCATGGACAGAATGGGATTGAAAGAAGGTGAAGTTATCCAACATTCAATGATGACCAAATCTATCGAGCGTGCTCAGAAAAAAGTCGAAGAAAACAACTTTGGTACACGTAAGCGTTTGCTTGAATATGATGATGTAATGAATGCGCAACGTGAAGTGGTTTACAAACGTCGTCGTCACGCATTGCACGGAGAACGTCTGAAACTGGACATCGCCAATATGATGTATGACACCTGCGAGTTAATCGTAGATGAAAATAAAGGAAGAAACGATTTCAAAAACTTCGAATTTGAATTGATCCGTTACTTCTCTATAACTTCTCCAATTTCACAAAGTGATTTTGAGAAATTATCTGAAACGGAAATTACAGGTAAAATATACAAAGCTGCTATGGCTTATTATACTGAAAAAACAGAAAGAAGTGCGCGTGAAGCATTGCCTATCATTACAGATGTTTACAAAAAAGAAGGCAACACATTTGAAAGAATCATTGTTCCGTTTTCGGATGGAATCAAGACTTTGAATGTTGTAACCGATTTGAAAAAAGCATACGATACAAATGGTACTCAATTGGTAGCCGACTTTGAAAAAAATATCACACTTGCGATTGTCGATGAAGCCTGGAAAAAACATTTACGCAAAATGGACGAATTGAAACAATCGGTTCAGTTGGCGGTTCATGAGCAAAAAGATCCATTGCTTATCTATAAACTGGAAGCGTTCAACTTATTCAGAAGCATGTTGGATGGTGTGAATAAAGAAGTGATTTCATTCTTGTTCAAAGGCGATTTGCCACAGCAAA
>NZ_JBDSMB010000089.1:0-13158 GCF_039916025.1 Flavobacterium sp. | reverse complement strand
ATGAGCCTGGAACAATTCCGCCACCAAGCACACGATTTAATTCGCCGTCAGTCGTGTTCATTCGAACTTCCTGCGTGGAATCGATTTCCTTTATTCGGAGTGGTTTTGAAACTCTTTTAGAATCGGTACTTGAAGGTTTCCAACTGGTTTTTTCTTCCTTTTGAATAATCTCTTCGGCAATGGTATTCCATTCTTTGCACGAATTGCATTGGCCTTGCCATTTGGCATATTGAGCTCCGCAATTTTGACAAAAAAAAGTAGTTTTTACTTTAGACATTATTCCTTTTTTTTCTCTTCTGTTGGAGTTTCAGTTGGTGGAGTATCTGTTGGAGCTGCTTCAACTGGTGCATCTGTTGGAGTTTCTTCAATAACAGGTTCGGTTTTTCCGTTCTTCCCTTTTTTAGGCAACGATTTCTTTAATTCGTCTGCTCTTTCAATCATCATGTCTTTGGTCAAATCACCTATTTCTTCGCGTTGAAAAGCGGTCATATAGGATTTAACAGCTTTTGCATTCTCACCTGTTTTTTCATACATCTGACCCATTTCATAATCAGCAAGCATTGATTTTGGATAATTCTTTTTGGCCAATTGTGCCAATTTATCAAACTCGTTGTAGGCTTTGTTTTTGAGAATTGCTGCTTCTATCGCTTTAAAATCATTCAAACGAATAGGTAATTTTAGCGCAAAAGACTTTTCAATCACATCGTATTTTTGTGATAGATAATCAACATATCCAGAAGGAAGCACTGCAATTTTTTCATTGAATTCTGTAGTTGAAATTGGCTGGTAAACAGAAAATATCTGATACAAAGCACTTGGAATAGAATTCAAAACCAGCGAATAATGTGATGCTCCTTTGAAATCGTCAAACCTGTAATTGAGTGTTGGTTTGTTTATTTTTTTGGCTACTTCGTCCAAGGCTAAAATCCGGTTTCGCATTTTTTTCACATCGCCATCGCCGGAAGAATGATAGTAAAAAATAGGTTTTTGAATGGCTGCTAATCTATCCGGGATTTGCTCTTCCATTCCTGGTGGAAGTTCAGGGCTCATAGAAATATAGGCGTCAAAAGTTGGAATGTCTTTGTATAAATAACAATTCAAAAAAGCTGCAGTGGTATCTAATCCTGCAATCATTTTAAACGGCGCTGTTCGGTATTTTTTTTCAATATAAGGCAACAATTCCAAACCGATGAATTCAAAGAATTGTTCTCCTTTTTCTGTTGGTAAACCAGTAGTTTCGTCAATGGCACAATCGGCTTCGCGTTCGTTATTTTTATTTTGTGTAATCCCAACGATAATAACTTCAGGCAAATCGTCCCAATAATTGCCATAACTCAAAGCACCCTGAAAAGCATCAAAAAGGAAATCGCCGTCGAGCAATACTAAAACCGGATATTTTTGGTTTGGATGTCTTTCGTAGGAAGCTGGTAAACCAATAGAGATTTCACGACTTTCATTTAGTCTTTTAGACTGAATGGAATCGATTACTTTTTGAGAAAAAACAGCATTGGAACAAATGAAAAATAAAAGCAGGATATTTCTTTTCATGACGTGGGATTTGTTTAAAATAGAACTTCTGTTAAATTGACTAGCAATATAACAAAATTATCTATTTCTATTTAAAACAGGAAGCAAAACATAGGAAATCAATCCGAGAAGAACTGCTAAAATTGTTTGTGATGTCCATACCAGCCATCCAAAAGCGGTTCCAACATCTTTCGTAATTCCGTAAAGAGAAAAAATCAAAGCAATGGAAAAAGGATAAGCGCCTAATCCACCGTTCGAAAAGCCTACTGCCAGACTTCCAAAAATGAAGCCCATAATCACGATGTCGAAACTAATTCCTGCGGTTTCGGGCAGAGCAAAAATGGCTACATAAAACATGGCCAGATAGGAAAACCATATAAAAAACGAATGAAAAAGATACTTCCATTTGTCTTTCATTTTGTAGACTGTCGTAATTCCTTCAATCAATCCGGATAATTTTTTCTTTAGTTTTAAGATGATTTCCCATTCGGCATAAATCCAAATCAGAATAAAAACAAAGAACAATACCAAACCAACGCATCCAGTAATAATCAAAGATTGCAACGATACGTTTTGGCTCAAAAGGAATTGATAAATTTGATCAAACTGAGACACAAATCCGATAAAAACAAAAAGGAAAAAGATAAGTAAATCGACTATTCTTTCGGCAACTATGGTTCCAAAAGCCTTGTCAAAAGGGATATTTTCATATTTTTTTAATAAAGCCGCACGTGTAATTTCTCCTGAACGAGGAACGGTTAAGTTAACCAAATAAGCAACACAAACGGTTAAAAAATTATTAGAAAACTTAGTATGATAACCTAAATGATTTAGCGAGTATTTCCAGCGATAGGCTCTTGACCAATATCCAATGCAGGCAATCATTAGCGACAGTAAAATATAATAATAATTTGCTTTTTCAAAGCTGACTTTTATCTTCGCAATTTCCTCAGAAGTCAACGTGGTAAATTGATAGTATATAATTCCTATTCCTATCAAAAGAGGAATCAGAACTGTCAACCATTTACCGATTTGTTTTTTCAAGAGATTTTAGGTCAGGGAATTATTAGTTTCGTTTGGGAAAACCAACCACGGCTTGAAGTTTTTTGCTTCTTCAAAATCCATTAAAGCATAAGACATGATGATGATAATATCGCCTTTGTGAACTTTTCTGGCTGCCGGACCATTTAGTGTAATATCACCAGAATTTTTCGTGCCTTTGATAACATAAGTGTCAAAACGTTCTCCGTTATTGACGTTTACGATAGAAACTTTTTCACCTTCAATCAGATTTGCTGCTTCCATTAAGGCTTCGTCAATAGTGATACTGCCAATATAATTTAAATCGGCGCCGGTAACTTTTACCCTGTGAATCTTAGATTTTACTACTTCAATTTGCATGGCGCAAAAGTAAATTAATTTAATGAAATCGTATCAATCAATCTGATTTTGTTAACAAAAACTGCGATGAAAGCGCGATATTTTTTGACAGAGCTTTTTCTGATGCAGGGCAATAAGGTTGCTTCGTCTGCAATTTGGAAATATTCTAATTCAAAGCGCTCATGTTTCCCGAATGTTTTTGCAACATATTCGGTTACTTCTTTTGCTGATTTTGTGTTGAATAGTTTTTTTGCCTGAGATATTGTTTTATAGATAATCGCTGCTTCTTTTCGCTCAGCATCTGATAATCTTTCGTTGCGTGAACTCATCGCTAAACCATTGGATTCTCTAAAAATTGGGCAACCAATTACGTTGACTGGTAGTTTTGTTTTCTCCACCATTTTTTTGACAATCTGCAATTGCTGAAAATCCTTTTCTCCAAAGTAGGCATTGGCAGGTTTTACAATTTCGAATAATCGTTTTACGATAGTCCCAACTCCGTCAAAATGCCCAGGACGAAACTTGCCTTCCATCTGATTTTCCAAACCGTCAAAATTGAAATGCTGCGAAACAGTTTTGCCTTCATAAATATCATCAACGCTTGGCGCGAAGACAATAATATCATCAGAAACAGTTTTTATTTTTTCGATGTCTTTGTCTAATGTTTTGGGATATTTTGCCAAATCCTCGGCGTTGTTGAATTGTGTCGGATTGACAAAAATGCTCACTACAACCAAAGAATTATGTTGAAGTGCTTCTGCTAATAGTGAAAGATGTCCTTCGTGAAGCGCACCCATTGTGGGCACAAAACCAATAGACGTTTCTTTGTTTGAAACAGAATTAAGATGAGAGACTAATTCATTTTGAGTGTTAAAAAGGAGCATTGGCTTTCAGTAAATGAGTTGCAAACTTACCATTTTCATAAATAACTGCATAAATTTTTGTACTTTTGCCTGTTTTTTATTGCCAATAAATAAAGTAGATTATATTATGGAAGATAAGAGGATATTGTATGTATCATCTGAAGTGGTGCCGTATTTGGCTGAAAATGAGGTTTCTTTACTGTCGTATGATGTTCCCAAAATGATAAATGATCAAGGCGGACAGATTAGAATTTTTATGCCGAGATATGGCAATATTAATGAAAGAAGGCATCAATTACACGAGGTAATTCGCTTGTCGGGAATGAATTTAGTGGTTAACGATTTGGATATGCCTTTAATAATTAAAGTGGCATCTATCCCAAAAGAAAGAATTCAGGTTTATTTTATAGATAATGATGAATATTTCAAGAGAAAAGCGACTTTTAGTGATGAAGATGGCGTTATGTATCCTGATAATGACGAAAGAGCAATTTTCTTTGCCAAAGGAGTTGTAGAAACCGTTAAGAAATTAAACTGGGTTCCGGATATTATACATGTTCATGGCTGGATGGCGAGTTTATTGCCTATTTATATGAAACATTATTATAAAGATGAAGCTTTGTTTTCGGAAACAAAGATTGTGACTTCAGTATATAGTCAGTCTTTTGACGGTACTTTAGATACCGAAATGATAAACAAGATAAAGTTTGATGGAGTTCCTCAGGATGCTATTCAGGAATTAGAAATACCTAATTATGAAAACCTTATAAAAGCAGCTGTTAAACACTCGGATGGCGTTATTATTGCCTCTGAAAATGTGTCTTCAAGTTTAACAAAATTTATAGAATCTTCGGGAAAACCTTTTTTACCTTTCGCCCCGAAAGATAAATTTGCAGAAGCATATACAAACTTTTATAAAAGTATGCTTTCTTAAAAAAACAGATAATTTTTATGTACAAAAAAACATTTTTACGCCCAATTTTAATTGTTGGATTGATAACTGTAATTTTCGCTTCCTGCGATAAGGATTTTAATGAAATAGGAACCGATATTGTGGGCGATGACCATTACGGTTTTGAAAAATATACCGATGCAACAATAAAAGCATATAATCAAAAATTAGGGCCAATTTCCTCAAAAAATTTACCAATAAATGCACTTGGATTTTACTCGAATCCGGCTTTTGGAGATACAGAAGCTAACTTCGTAACACAATTAGAACTTTCATCTACAAATCCTGTATTTAACAATACCTATAGCGAACTTTATGTGGAGCTTCCTGTTATTGATAGTGTGATTATGGATGTTCCATATTATAAAACATTAAAAACAGAGAATTCGGATAACACGAAAGATTATGAGTTAGATTCAATTTTTGGAGCTGATGTTGGTAGTGCCAATTCAAAATTTAAGTTGAGTGTTTACCAATCTAATTATTATTTGAGAGATTTAGATCCTGATCAGTCTTTGGCTGAAACACAATTGTTTTATACAGATCAAAATAGCCTGATTGATGCTAATAAAATTCCGGTTTTGTTAAACAATGCGCCTCTAACTAATCCACCTACGGGTCAAGAAGGGACACATAATGATGATGGACGCGAAAACGAGCATTTTTATTTTGATAAAAAAGAGCATGCACTAACAACCTATGAATCGGATGGGATTACCAAAATAGTACCAAGCCCAAGATCTGTACCTTCAATGCGATTGCATTTAAGAACGGATGTTTTTTATGATAAAATATTAAACGCTCCAAGTGGTCAATTAGCTAATGACGCTGTTTTTAAAAATTATTTCAGAGGAATCTATTTTAAAGTTGAAAATGGGACTCCGGGTAATATGGCTATGATTAATTTCAAAGCCGGAAAAATTACGATTTACTATAAAGAAGATAAAATCACCCCTGATGATTTAACTACTCCACTCCCTGCAAACGAATATAAACTAGAAAGATTAAGTAAAACATTCGTGTTAAATTTTACTGGAAACACGATTAGCCTTTTACAAAACTCTAATGAAAACACCAATTATTTAACTGCAGCTAATAGTTCAGAAGAAGCGTCGAGACTTTACTTAAAAGGAGGCCAGGGAGCAATGGCTGTTATTGATTTGTTTGGTTCAACGGATGTCAAAGGTTATATTCTTAATCCTGCATACAATGAAGATCTTCCGATTAGCGCTACCAATCCTAAATATACGTTGGTAAATACTCCAAATGGAATTTCAGATGAGATAGACGATATTAAATTTAATGGCTGGTTAATCAATGAAGCGAATCTAACTTTTTATGTTGATAAGCCAGCAATGACAGATGCTTTTCCGGCAACAAATTTACCTGTTGAACCTAATCGTATTTTCTTATATGATTTGACAAATAAGCAAGTCTTGGTCGATTATACTTATGATGGCACAAGCAATGGAACTTTTCCAAAACTGAGTAAGTCTATATTTGACGGAATTGTTCAAACCGAAAACCTAGGTGATGGAAAAGGGAAAAGAGCGAAAAAGTATAAAATAAGAATAACGAACTATGTTAGAAATTTGGTTAAAAATGATTCTACGAATGTTCGTTTGGGATTATCAGTTACCGAAAACATCAATAGTGTTGGGCTTTCTAAACTAAGAACTCCAAACAGTAACTTGAGCAGCGCGCCAACAATGTCGGTGTTAAGCCCATTGGGAACTATTTTATACGGAACAAGTCCTGTTGTTCCGAATGATAAAAAATTGAAACTAGAAATTTATTATACAAAACCTAATTAATATTTAATGTTATGTGTGGAATTGTTGGTTATATCGGATTTAGAGAAGCATACCCAATTGTAATAAAAGGGCTAAAAAGATTAGAGTATAGAGGTTATGATAGTGCCGGAATCATGTTATGTGATGGCAAAGAAATTAAAATCTCAAAAACCAAAGGAAAAGTTTCTGACCTTGAAGAAAAGTCTAAGGTGATTGCTTCATCTAAAGCAACTATCGGAATGGGACATACCCGTTGGGCAACTCATGGTGTCCCAAATGACATCAATTCGCATCCGCACGTTTCCAATTCAGGGAACATAGTAATTATTCACAATGGAATCATTGAAAATTATGAGCCGTTAAAAAAGGAATTGCTAAAAAGAGGTTACACTTTTACTTCGGATACAGATACTGAAGTTTTAGTAAACCTGATAGAAGACGTTAAAAAGAAAGAAAATATTAAACTTGGAAAAGCAGTTCAAATAGCCTTAAACCAAGTTGTCGGAGCTTACGCTATCTGTGTTTTTGACAGAGAAAATCCAGATGAAATTATCGTTGCAAGATTGGGAAGCCCAATAGCAATCGGTGTTGGAGAAAAAGAATTTTTCATTGCATCAGATGCATCTCCTTTTATTGAATATACTTCTAATGCTATTTATCTGGAAGATGAAGAAATGGCAATTGTCAGACTTCATAAACCGATGAAAATCAGAAAAATTAAAGATGATTCTTTAGTTGATCCTTACATTCAGGAACTTCAAATGAACTTGGAACAAATTGAAAAAGGCGGTTATGATCACTTCATGTTGAAAGAAATCTATGAGCAGCCAAATGCGATTAAGGATACTTACAGAGGAAGGCTTTTGGCAAATCAAGGGATTATTCAAATGGCAGGTTTAGAAGACAACTTAGAAAAGTTTCTTCATGCCGAAAGAATTATGATTGTAGCCTGCGGAACTTCCTGGCACGCCGGATTAGTAGCAGAATATGTTATTGAAGAGTTTGCAAGAATACCTGTTGAGGTTGAATATGCTTCGGAATTTAGATATAGAAATCCGATAATCAACAAAAATGATGTTGTTATTGCGATATCGCAATCTGGAGAAACAGCTGATACTTTGGCCGCAATTAAGTTAGCCAAAGAAAAAGGCGCTTTTGTTTTTGGAGTCTGCAACGTTGTTGGTTCTTCCATTTCAAGAGAAACTAATGCTGGCGCTTACACGCATGCCGGACCGGAAATCGGAGTAGCATCAACCAAAGCATTCACAACACAAATTACAGTATTGACAATGATAGCTTTGCGTTTGGCAAAAGCAAAAGGCACACTTTCAAATTCAGATTTCCACCGTTATTTACAGGAACTGGAAGTTATTCCTGAAAAAGTAGCTGAAGCACTTGCTTCAACTAATGAAAAAGCCAAAGAAATAGCAATCAAATTTAAAGATGCAACCAACTGCTTATACCTTGGAAGAGGTTATAATTTCCCGGTAGCATTGGAAGGTGCTTTGAAACTAAAAGAGATATCATACATCCACGCCGAAGGTTATCCAGCAGCTGAAATGAAACACGGACCAATTGCTTTAATTGATGAGCAAATGCCTGTAATTGTAATCGCTCCAAAACAAGGTCACTATGACAAAGTAGTTAGTAATATTCAGGAAATTAAATCAAGAAGCGGAAAAATCATTGCCGTTGTTACTAAAGGTGACACGCAGGTAAAAGGATTAGCCGATCACGTTATTGAAATCCCTGAAACTTCGGATGCATTGTCACCGTTAATCACTACAATTCCTTTACAGTTATTATCTTATCATATTGCTGTGTTGAGAGGTTGTAATGTAGATCAACCAAGAAACCTGGCAAAATCGGTTACGGTAGAATAAGTTATCAACAGAAAATATATAAAAAGCGAGACATTGTCCCGCTTTTTTTTTGCTCAAAATTTTATGATTAATTTAATGAAAGTTTCATTTTGTATGTACGCATAGTATTTTATTTATCAATAATGCCAAATCGTTAATAAAAACTTAAAAAAGCAATAAAAATGAGTCTGCTGATAAAGAAACTTTAAATTAAATTATTAATAAAAATACCCTATGTTTTTTGAAGATGTAAAATAAATATTTGTACTTTGGCGTCATAAACCAACAAAAATATAACCAAATGAAGATTTATTTATTTATCGTTTCATTGTTTTTTTGCGGCATAACCTTCGCGCAAACTTCAATATCGGGTTCGGTAAAAGACAGTAACAACCAACCAGTTCCTGGAGCTAATGTTAAAGTAGCTGGTGAAAGTACTGGAACTGTGACCGACAGTGATGGAAATTTTAATTTAACAACCACAAAAAAGCCTCCTTTTGACCTCGAAATATCGAGTGTAGGTTACGGAGCAAAAAAGGTTAGCGTTACATCAACCAATCAAAATGTTAGTGTAGCACTAAATGATGAAGAAAATAAATTAGATGAAATCGTTGTCTCTGCATCGAGAACACCTGAAAGAGTTTTAGAATCTCCGGTGACTGTCGAAAGAATGACTCAGAAAGACATCAAAAACACAACTGCAGCGACATATTATGACGGTCTGGAAAACTTAAAAGAAGTACACTTCAACACGAGTAGTTTGTCTTTCAAATCTATTAATACAAGAGGATTTGCAACAGTTGCCAACACACGTTTTTTACAATTAGTTGACGGAATGGATAATTCATCTCCGGCCTTAAACTTTGTGCTGGGAAATTTAGTTGGCCTTTCTGAATTAGATGTTGCCAATGTAGAGCTTCTTCCTGGAGCATCTTCTGCATTGTATGGAGCGAATGCTTTCAACGGAATTATGTTTATGAATAGCAAAAGCCCGTTTACAAATCAAGGGTTGAGCTTCTATTTCAAATACGGTCAAACAACACAAAAAGTTGCGGGAACAAATGATTATTGGGATTTTGGGATTAGAGCAGCACACGCTTTTGACAAACATTTTGCAGCAAAAGCCAATTTCACATTCTTAAAAGGTACCGAGTGGATTGCTGATGACAGAAGAGATTTAACAGTTAACAATTTAGGTTCAGATCCAAATCCAAATTATGATGGGTTAAATTTATATGGAGACGAAGTGTCAACCAATATCAAAAGTGTTGGGGTAAGTTTAGCTGCTGTAGGATTGATTCCAGCATCTGCAGTTAACTTATTGCCAAATTACAATGTAGCCAGAACAGGTTATGCAGAAAAAGATTTGAATGACAATACAGTAAAAAGTGTTAAGGCAGATTTCTCTTTACACTTCAAACCATGGGCTGATGATAATGAAATTATTTTCCAGCATAAATTAGGTTTAGGAAATACCGTTTATCAGGGAGCAAATAGATATTCTTTGAAGAATTTCTTCATCAATCAAACAAGACTTGAGTTTAAAGGAAAGAACTATTTTGTTAGAGGATATATGACTGACGAAAATGCCGGAGACTCCTATGACATGCGTTTTGCAGCATGGAATGTAAACCGTGCATGGAAATCAGACCAAACATGGTTTGGAACATATGCTGGAGCATACATACAGTCTACTTTAGGTGGTGCTACGCCTGCACAAGCTCACGCTATAGCTAGATCAACTGCAGATACAGGAAGATTTTTACCAGGCTCGCCAGAGTTTGCAAGTGCATTAGCTACTGTTTCAGCTGATCCGGATTTAGTTACGGGTTCTAAATTTAAAGACGCATCCAAATTATATCATGCAGAAGGGAACTACAACTTCAGAAAGTTAATCAAAAACTCTGAAATTCAGATAGGTGGTTCTTTCAGAGAATATGAATTGAATTCAGGAGGAACAATCTTTACAGATTTTGATGGACCAATTAGATATGATGAATATGGAGGTTACTTACAGCTTCAGACAAAATTAGCCGATCGATTGAAGTTTACAGGTTCTGCGCGTTATGACAAATCTGAACTTTTTGATGGTTTTGTTTCTCCAAGACTTTCATTGGTGTATTCAGCTGGAGATAAAAAGCAACATAATTTCAGAGCATCTTATCAAACCGGTTTTAGAAATCCAACGACACAGGATTTATACATTGGTTTGAATTTAGGGCCATTTGCTTTGATTGGTTCCGCAGCAGACAACTTAACAAGATTTGTAGAAACACTTCCTGTGAGTGCAGCCGGCCAAATAGTCAATGGCGGTGAAGCACTTGCCACAATGTCTGGAGTTGATGCCTATACTAATTCTTATACATTAACCTCTTTTCAGACATTTGCTGCAACAGGAAATCCTGCAGCTTTAGAAGTTGCCGACATTGATTTGGTAAAACCAGAAAAAGTTCAGGCGTTTGATGTTGGTTATCGTTCGGTTATTAATAATGACTTAACAGTTGATATTAGCGGATATTATAATATTTACAATGACTTCTTAAATCAATCCAGAGTTGTTTCTCCTTTTTATGGAGTTGTTGGTACTGATTCTTCAAATACGGCAGTGCAACAAACATATGCGGCTCTTATAAATGGTGACAGAAGAGTTTATCAGATTTACAACAATTCTAAAGCCGAAGTTACTTCATTAGGATTCGGAATTGGATTATCTAAAAAAGTGTACAAAGATTTTGAACTTAGTGCCAATTATAACTATGCTGAGTATACATTTGATCAAGCTGAAGACCCAAGTTTCATTCCGAGTTTTAATACTCCAAAACATAGAGTTAAAGCATCTTTGGGTAACCAAAAATTGTTTAAAAACTTTGGATTCAACACAAACGTAAGATGGAATACAGAATATTTATGGCAAGCTTCTTTTGCTGACGGTATGGTTCCTGAAAACGTGGTTTTTGATGCGCAAATCAATTATGCTATTCCAAAATTGAAATCAGTTTTAAAAGTTGGTGCTAATAATTTATTCGGAGAAGACTATATTCAAGTAATCGGAGCTGGAGCTATTGGACAACAATACTACGCTTCTATAACAATTAATCCATAATAATCAATAACAATATATAATTTAAAAGTTATGATAAAAAATTTCAAATGGCTATTATTGGTTTCGTTAACCTTTGTAGCATGTAATAGTGACGATGATGCAGTTATTGATCCAAATTCAACTGACGGTTCACCTTTAACAGCTGGTTCAGCAGATTTTTCTAAATATGTTTCTTTAGGAGATTCATATGCTGCGGGTTATTCAGACAATGCATTATTTATTGCAGGTCAGCAAAATTCATATCCAAGTATTTTATCAACACAGTTTGCTTTAGTTGGTGGTGGTGAATTCGCTATTCCGTTTATGAATGATAATATTGGTGGTTTTTCCTTGGGCGGAGCTCAGATTCCTCAATATGGTCCAAGATTGTATTTAGCGCCAGGAAACATTCCAACTCCGGTAGCAGGTGTTTCTTCAACAGATATTGCAGCACATTTAACCGGACCATTCAACAATTTTGGTATTCCCGGAGCCAATGTTACGCACTTAGATTTTCCTGGCTATGGAAGTTCTGCCGGAAATCCTTATTTCGCTAGATTTGCATCTTCTCCGGCAGCTACTGTAGTTGATGATGCGCTTGCCAACAATCCGACTTTCTTTTCTTTGTGGATTGGAGGAAATGATGTGTTGAGTTATGCAACCTCTGGAGGTCTAAGCACTAATCCAATTACGTCACCGGCAGCTTTTGACGCTACATACAATAGTTTAATTACTAAATTAACTGCAGGCGGTAGAAAAGGTGTTGTTGCTAATATACCATATGTAAGTGCTTTGCCTTATTTCACCACAGTTCCTTACAATCCGGTTCCTTTAAGTAGCGCAGTTGCTGCTCAGTTAAATGCTGGTTTTGCAGCGTATAATAATGGTTTGTTGTTTGCTCAGGCAAACGGATTGTTAACTCCAGCTGAAGTCGCTCAAAGAACAATATCGTTCTCTGCATCAACTTCAAACAGCGTAGTTATAGTTGACGAATATTTAACCAATTTAACAGGCTTTGGAATTCCATCTTACCGCCAGGCAACTAGCGAAGATTTAATTGTTTTGCCTGCAAGAGGATTTATTGGAACAACTGTAGGAGGAAATCCGGCACAGGTTAATGGAGTTTCTGTTCCATTGGCTGACAATTGGGTTTTATCTAAAAGAGAAATCGATGAAGTTAAAATTGCAACAGATGCTTACAATACGACTATTCAGAATGCTGTGACTGCAAATCCAGATCAATTAGCTTTTGTAGATGCTAAAGCAGTTATGAGTGTATTGAGCACTATTGGCCTGGTTCAAAGCGGATATACAATGACTTCAACTTATGTTACCGGAAATACTTTCTCACTTGATGGAGTTCATCCAAGTGCCAGAGGCTACGCCTTGATTGCTAATAAGTTTTTAGAAGCAATTAATGCAAAGTATGGCTCAAACTTTAAAGGAGTAAATTTAGGTCAATACCAAATATTATTTCCTCAGGTATTATAAAAAAGATATTTTACAACATTTCAAAACATCCCTATTTATAGGGATGTTTTTTGTTTATAGCAGGGAAGAAAAAAATCTTCCTTTTTTTATAAAATAATTATTGATTATTCGATTTATAAAAATTATCTTTGCGCTCTGAAAAAAGAATGTTTTATTCAAACCTAAATAGCTATTTAATAAATACATAAACAATGTCAAAAGCAATAGG
>NZ_JBDSMB010000088.1:0-30687 GCF_039916025.1 Flavobacterium sp. | reverse complement strand
TGGCTTTGGTTGCAGATTGTGTCTTGTAGCTTAATGCGTCCATAATTTTATTTTAATTAAACATTCCATTCCCAATAAAGGGAGTGCAAAAGTACAATTATTTATTAATAAAGCAAATAGCATTTTTTAAATATTTTTACAAAACGCAATTTTTTGTGTAAAATCCTTTTAATTAATGGACTTAGCAAACAAAATTGAATCGAATCATAGGATAAAAAAGTTTAGTATTTAGTCTATTTTGTGGTCAACTTTAATCCTTCTATAATATGTTGCAGAATAAATTTCACTATTTTTACATTTTAAGACAACAAAAATGAGATCGAAAGCCACATTAAAACAAATTGCAAAAGAATTAGGAGTTTCTGTTTCTACAGTTTCCAAAGCATTGAATGGAAGCCCGGAAATAAGCGAACCGACTAAGCAACGAGTTCAGGAATATGCCAAACTAAAAAACTACAAGCCCAATGTTATTGGACTAAATTTAAAAAACCGAAGAACCAAAACTATTGGCGTTATTATTCCTAATATATTGAATTCCTTTTTTGCCAAAGTTTTTAGCGGCATTGAAAAAGTAGCTGACGAAAAAGGATATAAAGTCATTACCTGCATTTCCAATGAGTCTTCCGAAAAAGAAATCAATGCGCTCGAAATGCTGAGCAACGGAACTATCGATGGTTTTATACTTTCAATTGCTGAAGAATCTCAAAAACTGCAAAAATTCGATCATTTTACTACGATAATTAATGAAGGAATACCAATCGTGATGTTTGACCGAATTGCAGATGAAGTGAATTGTGATAAAGTTATTGTGGACGATTTTGAATCAGCAATGAATGCGACCGAGCACTTACTTAAAACCGGTTGTAAAAAAATTGCGCTTCTTTCTGCAATTGATAATCTTAGTGTTGGAAAATATAGAGCACAGGGTTTTTACAAAGCACTTGAAGCAAAAGGATTGAAAGTGGATGAAAAACTCGTTCTTTTGGCTAATGACAATGAAGAGTTTAATTCAAGAATTGGTGGTTTTTTTATAAAAAACAAACCAGATGGCGTTTTTGCTCTTGATGAACACGCTTCAGTAACTGCTATGAAACTCGGAATTCAGAACGGATACAAAATTCCACAGGATTTATCAATAATCGGATTTGCCGACGGAGTTTGGTCACGCCGAATGACGCCGAGCATGTCAACAGTAAGCCAACACGGGCCGGAAATTGGTGAAGTGGCCGCAAAACTTTTAATAGATAAGCTGGAAAGCACTGAAGAAACATTCACGTTTACAACCACTACAATTAAAACAGAATTACGCCAAAGAGATTCTACGAAGAAAATTTTCTAAAAAGTTCGATAATTGATGTAACAAATATTGAAAAGTGATGACTATTACTGCAATCATCATCAATAAATATGAAATCATCACCCGAGAGCGAAGCTCGAACTGTTTGGAGCGAAGCGAAAAAAATCAGTCTGTTTATTTTACTCTCTTTCTCTTTTGTTTCAATTCAGGCACAGGAAAAGCCTCAAATAGAAAAAAGAGTTTATACCACTAAATTTTTAGATGCTATAGAAGCGCCGGCAATTGACGGTAAACTAACCGATAAAGGTTGGGACATCGTTGAATGGACTACTGATTTTATAGAAAGAGAACCTGACGAAAATACGCCACCAACAGAGCAGACCAAATTCAAGATAGTTTTTGACAAGAGCTATCTCTACTTTGGGATTAGATGTTATGACAAAGACCCAAAAAAAATTGTAAAAAGACTTTCCCGTCGCGATGGATTCGAAGGTGATTGGGTAGAAATCAACATCGATAGTTATCACGATAAAAGAACCGGATTTTCATTTACATCATCAGTTTCAGGTGTAAAAGGTGATGAGTTCATTTCAGATAATGGAAACAATTGGGATGGAAGCTGGAATCCAATCTGGGTTTTAAAAACCAATATAGATGAGGAAGGATGGACTGCCGAACTAAGAATTCCACTAAGCCAATTAAAATTTGGAAATGACCGAGAACAAATTTGGGGATTACAGGTTCAAAGAAGATTTTTCAGAGCAGAAGAACGTTCTTCATGGCAGCGAATTCCACAAGATGCCGGTGGTTGGGTAAGCGAATTTGGAGAACTACGCGGATTGATTAATCTGGAACCTCAAAAACAACTAGAAATTCAGCCTTTCTTAGTTACCCAAATGAAAACATATCCCAAAGAACCGGGAAATCCATTTAGAGATGGAAGGGATGGAAAAATAAATGGCGGTTTGGATGCCAAAATTGGAGTTACCAATGATTTGACTTTAGACTTAACCATCAATCCTGATTTTGGTCAGGTAGATGCCGATCCTGCTGCAATTGCATTGGATGGTTTTCAGATTTTCTTTCAGGAAAGAAGACCTTTTTTTGTCGAAAACAAAAATATCTTTAATTACCAATTTGCAGACGGACAGGACAACCTGTTTTATTCAAGAAGAATAGGAAGAAGTCCACAGGGTTATCCAAGTACCAACAGCGGAGAATATGTTGATATTCCGGATAACACCACAATTCTAGGCGCGGCGAAGTTTAGCGGGAAAACAAAAAACGGCTGGTCTATAGGTGTTTTGGAAAGCTTAACTGATAAAGAATTTGCCACCATTGATGACAATACCAACAGAAGAGAAGAAATTGCTGAACCGATGACGAATTATTTTGTCGCACGAGCGCAGAAAGATTTTAACAACAGAAACAGCTTTGTTGGCGCAATTGTTACTTCAACAAATAGAAATCTGGAAGGTGATGAACTAAATTATTTACGCAAATCCGCCCAAACTGTAGGATTGGATTTCGGTCACAACTGGAAAAACAGAAAATATTATTTGAACGGAAATATAGTGGCAAGTCAGGTAAATGGAAGCAAGGAAGCCATTACCAATACGCAGCGTTCACTAACCCACTTGTTTCAAAGGATTGATGCCGGTCATGTTAGTGTAGATGAAAACAGAACTTCTTTAACAGGAAGTGGCGGTAGATTAGAGTTTGGAAAACAAAGTGTTGGGCATTGGCGTTATTACGGATTCTTTTCCTGGCGTTCGCCAGAATTGGAACTGAATGACGTTGGTTTTTTAAGACAAGCCGACGATATAAAACAACTTGCGATACTAACACATCAAACTTTAAAACCAACTTGGGCTTTTAGAAGGATAAATACCAGATTTGAGCAAATGACAACCTATGATTTTGACGGAAATCATAACAGAACACAATATTCCCTGAGTTCGAATGCAAATACCAAAAATAATTGGTATCTGAATTATCAGGTTATCTATAAACCTTTAATGTACACCAATACGGTTCTTCAGGGCGGACCGAGATTTAGATATTCTGAGGAGTTGTATAACTCATGCTACATTTCTACAGATTCAAGAAAAAAGTTGCGCGGCGAATTCGGAATGGTATACACTCAAGGCAAAAACAATTCATTTTCGTATGCAGAATTGAACACCGGATTTACCTTCCAGCCTATGAATGCGTTAACGTTCTCAATGTATCCAACTTATTCTATAAGTAAAAGCAAAACACAATATGTAACCCAGGCCAGCTTTGGAAGTACTCCAAGGTATATTATGGCTGATATCGATCAAAGAACATTGAGCGCATCGGTGAGAGTGGATTATAATATCAATCCAAACCTAACAGTTCAATACTATGGCGAACCATTTATCTCAAGAGGGAAATATAAAGATTTTAATAAGGTTGTAAATCCGACTGCGGGTTATTATGGCGACAGAATAGAAGTTTTTAATAACAATCAAATCTCTTTTGATTCTGTGAATGATAGTTATTCAGTTGACGAAGATGTGAATGGTTCTACAGATTATGAAATTGGCAATCCCGATTTTGCTTATGTGCAGTTTCGTTCCAATTTAGTTTTGCGTTGGGAATATATTCCGGGATCAGAAATATTTTTGGTTTGGTCGCAGGGAACAACAGGTTTAGGAAGTCCAAAAGACGATTTATTCCGCAGTTTAGATTCACAGATATTAGGGAGAAAGCCCGAAAATATCTTTTTGCTAAAAGCTACTTACCGATTTTTATTTTAAATATATAATTGGTTTCAACCAATGCTGTATTTTCGAGAACAACTTCAAAAGTCATAGCGTTTCTTAATGCTATGGCTTTTATTTTTTCGATATCACAATCCTGTGACAGAATCATATAACAATTACTTATGGCTAAATAATTTGGTAACTGAACAAATAGTCTTTCAAAATAGTCGAAGTTTTCTCCGCAATACCAGGCATGTTCTTTTATGTTTTTTGGAGTTTTTGGATAATACGGCGGATTGATAATAATGTAATCAAAAGTTTGATTTTTAATATTGTCAAACAAATCAGAATTGATGATTTTTAACTTCAGATTATTCTTCGAAGCATTGGTTTCCAGAAAATCCAACGCGATTTGATTAACATCAGATGCTGTAACATCAGCGCCTTTTTTTGCCGCTAAAAGTGAAATTATTCCGCTGCCGCAACCAAGCTCTAAAAAACTTTTGTTTTGTAAATCTAATTTATTGACAAAAGCCAAAAGAATATTGGTGCTAAAAGTCAGATGCGGCGGAAAAACTTCAGAATGCACCTTGATGCAAATATTGTCGTAGCAAAAAGTTCTCGGTTTCCAATAATACAATCGTAAACCAAGTTTCAAAAAAGGAAGCGCTATTTTCTTCAGCAATTGTCTCATTCGGAATAGAAGCCTTCAATCTCAGGCTGGCGATATTTCCAGAGTTTGTGAAGCGCTTTAATCTCATAAGGAAACTGATAAAATCCGGTTTTGTAACGCCAACTTGCTACGGTTGTCAAAACTATTCTTTTAAAACCCCGGATTCTAAAATCGGAAACTGTTGGATAATAGCCGTTCAAAACCGTTTCAAAATTTTTAATCGTGTCAATCATATAGGGTTTCAACCAAGGCGTCAGCGGATTTTTTCTCAAATCGAAGTTTTCCCAGCTTGGCGAAATCCAATCTTCAAGATGTTTCGGGAATGAAAAACCGGCATCAAGAATCTGCTTGTATAATTCAGAACCTTCTGTTGGCACCGGACTAAAAAGGTAAATGATAATTTCTGCATTTGGGTTGATGACTTTGATTTCTTTGATGAAATTAATGTCCCACAGAATTTGATCATACACTTCTTTTTCAGTTTTTGCAGGCATTCCAAGAACAAATGAAAGTTCAGGAATAATGTCTGCGTTTTTCATTCGCAGCACAAAATCCTTAATCATTTGTCCGCTTTGCGTTCCTCCTTTATTCATTTGTTTTAAAACCGCGTCGTTTCCGGTTTCAGCTCCAAGGAAAATCATTTTGCAACCTGCTTTTCGCATCAGTTTCAATTCGTCATCGCTATACATATTAATCGTGTCAATGCGGCCTTCGCCCCAATAACTAATATTGTCATTCATGATAAGTTCCGAAAATTCAAGCACACGTTTTTTGGAAGTAAAGAAATTATTGTCGTGAAATTCGACTGCGTCAATGTTGTATTTCTCTTTGAAATATTTGACATCTTCATAGATTCTTGCCGGCGACATGCCTTTCCATTTGGCATTATAAATTGGAACCACGGCGCAAAACGAACATGAAAACGGGCAACCCATGCTCGAATGATAGGACAGGGTTTTATAACCCATAAATGTTTTGGCCAAATAATTCTTAACCGGATAAAACGAATTCAGATACTCATACGGAAACTTAGGCAATGTATCCTGGTCGAGTAAAGCTTCAACGGCAGTTTTGATGATTTCGCCTTTCTCGTCTTTGTAAATCAGGTTTTTGATTAAGAAGATTTCTTCTTTTTTATCGTTTTCCAAAGCTTCGATTAAAGATGGAAAAGCTGTATCGCCCGGACCATTGATGACATAATCTACAACATCAGATTGCAACGAAACTTTGTATTGATTGGCAGCAAAATAACCGCCCCAAATAGTAATGGTTTCGGGAAATAGTTGTTTTATTTTTTTGGTAAACGGAATCGCCTGACGAAGTTGTGGCCCAGGCATAACTGTAGAACCAAAGTATTTATATTCGCCGGTTTTTAAATAATTTTCAATAGTTTGCCAAGGGTTTTTTTCCAGATTCCCATCTACAAAAACATATTCATATTTGCCATGGACAGCAGCTCCAACCTGCAAAATAGAATTCGGAATTCTATGTTTGCTGCTAGCACTTTTTGGATTGAATATGATGATTTTATTAGATTTCACGGTTGATTTTTGATTTGAATAAAATTAAAAGAATAATCTGGGCAATAGCGCTTCCTGTCAAAGCTCCGGGAATTCCATATCCTAAATATAAAAACAGCGAACTCAGGACAGAGTTGATAATTACTCCAACAATAAGATTTTTAACAACTACTTTTTCCTGGTGTTGTTTAAACAAATTTACAATATCTAATCCATAAACGTAAGAAGGATAAACATATAGAAATGTAATTAGATAAAACGTGATATCAAAAGTGGTTTTCAAATAGAATTTTATTATGAAATGAACGACCAGCAACGAGCAAGGAACTATCAGCAACCCAAATAACGATAAGGTTTTTTGGGTTTTCTTAATAACATCTTCATTATTTCTGTAAATCATTTTAGTGAAAGGCGAATAAATAAAAGCAGTAATTGACATTACAAAAACCAACAGACTATTGATGATTTGATAATCGGCAGTGATAGTTTTGTTGCCAAAATGTTCAACAATATAAACATCAACTTTGGAACCTAAGAATCCCAAAATGGATAATAAAAAGAATGAGAAAGAAGTTTTAAAATAATCAATTTGGAAAGGAGCTTTTTGAAATAAAAGAAACTTTTTGAAAAGAAAAATGTAGAGCAATCCTTTTAAAAACTGATAAGTGCTATAAATAATCAACAATGAAAAAACACTGATTTCAGATTTCAAATAATAAAAACAAATCCCAAAACCGATAAAGCTCAGCACTTCAATAATAATCGATTTGTTGAATTCTTTTTGGTACAAAACCAAAGCTTCAACCGATTGATTCCAATAGCGTCCAACCAGCCAAATCGTTATCCAAAATCCAAATGAAACCGGAAATAGAAAGAAGCTTATGATGGAAAACAAAATCGCCAACGGAAAACGAGTCACTAAATTTTCAGAAAAAGCAACCGCAATTTTCGCTGGATTTTCGCTGAATTTTCGAAGCTGGTATTCTTTGTTTCCCCAACTTATAAATTGTAGGGCAAGCAAGCTATAAAGAAAAACAGCGACAAACGAACCCCAAATTTCTTTGGATGAAAAGTGAATCACCAAAAAAGGAATCACCATTCCAAATAGCGAAATCAACACCTGTCGAATGGTGTTGTTGGTAATTACCCCTAACCTTTTTAGCGATTTATTTTTCAATGTAATTCTATTTTCCGAAGTGTATAAAAACCAATTCCTCTTCCATAATCCGAAAGATAAATGACGGTTTTGTTATCAACTAACATTGGTTTTTGTTTGTGACTTTTATCAAAAGTTAGTTTTCCTATTTTGTAAGTTACTTGATTATCCTTTATATCTAATGTTCTTGAGGAGTAACTTTCAAAAGGTATAGAATCTTTATTTTCTCCTTTTTCGTTCCAATAAAAATAGCTTAGTTGGTTGTTTTCTATTTTATAATCATAAATCAAAAGTGGCGATTTTTCAAGAACTGCCGTTGAATTTATAGCTTCATTTTTTTTGAAAACCAAAAGCAAAACGATCGGGATAACAGTAATAACGCTAGCGAATTTCCAATTTATGTTTTGCTTAAATTCAAATAAGAAAAATCCAAAAAGCAAAATCAGAAACAGCAATCTTAAATAAGAAATCGGAAAGCTTTCCTGCATAAAAAAAGACAAAGGCAAATTGTTAACCAGAAGCAATAAGCCACAAAACGCAATTTTTTTAACCTTTGAAATTTCACTTTTCAGCAAAGCAAAAAACGGGAACAGCATTAAGATAAAAGTATAAGTGCTTCCGTAAGGAGAAATTAAAATGCAGGCTAAAATCCAAAAACTAAAAGCAGTTAATTGATTCTTGTTAGCCTTAGAAATAAAATAACCAATCACAATCAACATAATTTTGAAACCGATAATCAAAGCATAAAACAAACCTGGATAATTAAACAAACCTGCCGGATTTTCATTTGCATCAAAAACCAACAACCGCTTTAAAAACATAAAAGCAGATTGATAATTATCTACATATGATGTGGCAATTTCACCGTTTGAAGCTTTGGACAGCACATCCGTTATATAAAACTTCCAAAGATCAATATCAATAAATAATAGGGAAAGGCAAAAAAACAACACACTAATTCCCAGCATATAAAATAGTGGCTTGAATTGTTTTTTGCACAGAAAAATCAGCACCAACAATACCGGAAAGACTTTCAGGAAAATGGCAAAACACAAAAACAAAGCAGCTTTAAATTGTTGGCCTTTTTCATGAGCCAACCAAAACTCGGTCAATAAGACAAAAACTAAAAGATAGACTTGCCCAAATAGCAATTCGTTTCTTATTGGTACAAAAAACACAAACGGAATCAACACTAAATAAACCCAATTTATTTTATAAAATTGTGCCAATCGATAAATGCTAATAACAAAAAGAATGGCACTGATTGTATTGAATGTCAGTTTCGCAGTTGCCAACGAAATAAAGCTAAATGGATAAAAAAGCATCGCCAAAAACGGCGTGTTGGGTGCAAATCCGGCAAATAATGGAGGACTACCCAACGCTACAATTTCTTTGTTGAATAAATACGGAAAGTAAGTGTTGGATGTAAAAGCATGTTCTCTTAAAAAATAACTCCCGAAATAATAATTGGCAAAATCATGAACCGGAAAAGCTACAGCTTTGTATACATAAAATGCACAAAGCAAAAGCAATGGAAGAAAAGCATAATATTTAAGAAGAACCGTTTTCATAAATTCTTAAAAATTGAAAAAGAAGCGAGTTTTGTTTTCTGCAAAAAATAAGAAACAGAAACTCTCAAAACACCTAAACCATAAACAATACTTCGCTGAAGGTTAATCGAACTGGCTTCTTCAAAATAATTAGCCGGACAGGAGATTTCACCGATTCGTGATTTGATAAAACAGCATTGTGCCAATATTTCATTGTCGAAAATAAAATCATCAGAGTTGTTTTCAAAAGCAATTTTTTTCAAAATTTTAGCATCAAAACATCGGTAACCAGTATGATATTCGGATAGTTTTTGGTTCATCAAAATGTTTTGAGTGAAAGTCAAAATCCGATTGGAAATATATTTATAAAACGGCATTCCGCCTTTCAGAGCGCCTTTGCCCAAAATGCGTGAACCCAAAACCACATCATACAAATCAGTGGCAACCAAAGTACACATAGCCGGAATAAGCTTTGGCGTATATTGATAATCGGGATGCAGCATCACAATAATATCGGCGTTGAGCTCAAAAGCTTTTTGGTAACACGATTTCTGATTGGCGCCATAACCTTTGTTTGAATCGTGTGAAATGATGTGTTTGATTCCAATTTTTTTAGCGACATCAATAGTTTCATCATTGCTGAAATCGTCCGTTAAAATCACTTCGTCAACAATATCAAAAGGAATTTCTTCAAAGGTTTTTTGAAGTGTTTTGCCCGCATTGTATGCAGGAAGAACGACGATTATTTTCTTGTTATTGAGCATTAGCAGTTATTTTTGAAACTTCGAAAATGTAATAACCGTCTTTGTCGACAATGTTAGCCTCAAATTTTTTCACAAATCGGACTTTTATTTTGTCGTTTAAATTTACCCAGCTCTTTGCATTTTGATCCTTTATTAGTGCATAATAAGAAACCAAAAAAACATTTTTATTATGAGTACTCATATAATCCGTCAGCATTGCAACACATTCTTCTTGTTTAACATTTGCAATGCAGCCAGAATCCCAATGGCAATAACTTTGCAAACTTCCGTTGCACAAAAAGAAGATTTTTTTCTCTAAATAAGCACTTAACATAGTGCCTTCACAAGTGACAGTAATAATTTCAATTTTGGCACTGTTTTCTTTTTTGACGTAATTGATAGTTTCCTTTGCAGATGAAAAATCAAACACATAATCTATAGAGTAGGCATAGATTCCGCTGCAAAAGTGAATTATTAAAATGCTGTAAATAATAGGTTTTTTTAACAACGTTAGTTTCAGTGAATTCAAAAAATCCTTCAATTTATAATCTTCAGAATGATAATAATGTTCAATCCATAACGCAACAATAACGATAATATAAGTCATTCCATGAAAACGAATTGCTTCTCTTTGGGTAACAAAAAAGAAAACCTGCGTTCCAATCAATCCTATATAAACAAAGAAAAGTGTTTTTCGGTTTTTGAAGAAAAGCAGTAATGGAAGAAAATAAATCAGCAATGCGAATATGGCAGTTATTGGCTTACTCAATTTTACAAACAGATTAGAATTCCAAAAATGTATGGTTCTGAAATCGGGAATCGTGACAATTCCTTTGAAAAAGGAAACAAAACCCTGAACAATTCTTTTCTCAAAAGGAAGTTTACTAATTGGGTTCAAAAGCCAATCAGTATCCGTTGCGTGAATTTGGATAAAAATCAATAGCAAACCCAATCCAAAAATGAAATAGCCTGTAATATATTGCTTTTTAAAAAATTGTTTGTTTTGGATTTGCTCTAACACCAGCGTCAAAAATAAAGCAAATGCAATTACACTGAACATCAAATGCGTATTTGAAGCTATTGCCAGAAAAACACACAGCAAAGTGAATTTCTGCTCCCGGTTTTTAAAAAAAGTGACTGCCAAAAACAGGAACAAAATCCCCAAACTATAATTCCGGCTAATCAGATTGTATTCGAAAATCATGAAGTAGCCAAAGATGAAAAGCGTTTTAAAAATCCAATCGAAAGGCGCTTTTCTAAGAAATATAAAAACGGCAGAACTTGATATTAAAATATGCAAAAACTGCATCCAAAATGGGTCAGATGTAAAACGCGTAATTCCATAAAGCAGGAAACTCCAAAACAATGAATGGCCTTCAATATGGGTGTTTTGTATCAGTTCTGAAACAGAATTACTGTCTCGCGCCAAAAGCCAATGATGTGCTTCATCAAGCCAAAGTTCATGATGTAAAATGCCAATATAACTCACTGCAAAATAGAGTAAGGTCAGAAAGTAATAATATTTAGATTCGTTTTTCAATTGTTTGTTATTAAAATCCAATAAAATGGGCTGTCTTTTCTGAAATAATTTAAAAATGAAACTGGATTATACATAATTTTATGTTTCCCCAGGTTTTCTAATCTATGGTGAAAATAGTTTTTTGACATTTCAGGAAAACCTAGATCTTTATAATAGTTTTGGGTTCGTTCTTTTGCCTTTTCAATTTCAGAAGCCTTATAAAAAGGCGAATCAATAATATGAATTTCACCGTTTTCCGAAAGTAAGTTACTCACCATTTTAAATAATTCCTTTAGGTTTTCAAAATACTGAAGACTGCTGTTGAATACAATTATATCAAACTTCTTGTCGTTAAGTGCTGTTTTTTGAAACAAATCAGCATAAACAAAACTCAAATTTTCATTGTTGAATACTTTCGCAGCCTGCTCCAATTCTACTATCGTAATGTCTAAACCAGTAATTTGTGTGTCTTGAACTGAACTCATTAAATGTGAAAACCAACCATTGCCACAACCAATTTCTAAAATTTCTAAAGGTTTATTTTTGGTTTTCAAATAACTAAAAAACCGATTTGAAGACTTTTTCCGCAATTGCCATTCTGAATAATGCGGATGGTCTTTTTGTATGTTAGGAAGCTTTTTAATTTCTTCTTCCGAATAAAAACGGTTTTCTTTTTTTCTGGCATTTATATATAAATCAGAAAAAGCAGTATTGGGCTGGCTATAGTAGATGACGCTCATATTACGTGTTTTTTTGAAAAGTAATAATGAAATAATCTCCAATCCCTTTTGGGATTATTGATTTGCCATTGATCCAGGAATCTAAATGCATCAAAAAATTTATTGTTTTTGGATGTTTATGCAATGAATTATAATGTAATGAAGGATAAAATGTTCCGATATTTTTTATTGAAACAGCTTTAAAATCATTGCCCATCGCTCTTTTTATTTGCTTTGGCGAATGATAAAAAGTTGGAATCAAGTGATTATTGACATTTGCCAAAACACCATTTTTTTTCCAGCGTCTGAATGCGTTTTTGTTTCCTTTCAAAAAAGTTGCCATTTCCCAGGGATAAAATTTGGGCATAATGACAAGGGAAACAAAACCTTTAGGATGCAGTAAATCGTTAAACTGGCTAAAAATTTCTTCCAGATTATTGGTGCAATTCAATCCGCCATAATTAGAAAAAATATGATTAAACTTTTTGTTTTCAATGCTACTCAAATCTGTAAAAGAGCATTTTTGAAACTCTAGATTTTTTAATCCTTCAGTTTTGATTTTGTTCTTGATATAAATTCCTGCGCTATCGGCAATGTCAGTTGCCAGGACGTTATAGCCTGCTTTAGCAAAATAAACCGCGTCAATTCCGCTACCGGCATTGATTTCAAGTATGGTGTCTTTCGGATTTAAATACGTTTCAACATGCTTTCTTATGGTATTTCGTCTGTAAATATCGCAATAGTTTTCTTTGCTCAGGGTTTCATATTCCTCATAAATTGAAGAAAACGCAGGACTTATATTTTCAGCAAAATTATTTTCCATGCTGCAGTTTTTTTAGAAAAATAGTGTCCAAAAAAGCACTTGGAATGTAGTAAGCGAGTTTTGCAATCGATTTTAAATTGTGAAGAGAAACATGCAAAGGATGTGAAATTGCTAATTTCAAATTCTGAAACCCTTGTTGTTTTCTGAATTCTTTATGCACAAAGCGTTGTAATTTTCGATAATAATTGGAATTGTAAGTGCCGTTAAACATCATATCGAAATCATCGGAATCGGTCCAGTTCGATTTTAGTTTTAAATCATCTTTTACTTTTTCATAAAACTTGGTGCCAGGCAAAGGATACGAAACGGAAATGCCAATATTATCCGGCATCAGTTCTTTGACCATAGCAATCGTTTTGGCAATGTCTTCCTGATTTTCGGTCAGATAACCAAACTGAAGAAAGAACGCTACTTTGATTTTTTTGTCTTTCAAAATCTTCGTTGCTTTATAAATCTGTTCAACGGTTGTGCCTTTATCCATTGCGTCAAGGATTTTTTGCGAAGCACTTTCGGCACCAACCCAAACTTCTTCCAAACCGGATTCAGCCAGGCAATCGATCGTATCTTCTTTCAATAATAAATCAACCCGGCTTTGAATATAATAGCCGATTTTTAGGTTTTGCTCCTTTAATTTTGTGTTGAATTCCTGAACCCAATTCGGCTTTAAGCCAAAAATATCGTCACACATCCAAAAGCGATTCACACCAAAATTGGCTTTTAAAAATGCAATTTGCTGAACAATATATTCTGGTGAATGTGCGTTGTAGCGATTGCCATAAATTGGTTTGGCACACCAATTACATTTATATGGACAGCCACGTGTTGTAGCGATGTTTAAAGTGAATTTTTTTCCGCTTTGTTTCCAAATCCTGCGATAACTTTCCATATCAACCAAATCCCAGGCAGGTAATGGAAATTCATCTAAGATTTGCTGAACTTCTCTTTTTTTATTGACCTGAATAGTATCATTTTTCCTGAAAACAATGCCATGCAAATCATCAATGCTTTTGTTTTCTTCAAGTGATTTTAAAAGTTCCAAAAGCGTAATTTCACCTTCGCCCTGAAGGATAAAATCAGCACCTTTTTCAATATAGTCTGAGTAATGATCGGTAGAATCTGAACTGCACATAATTACTGTAGCATTATGGTTTTTGCCATATTTTATCATTTCAAAACTAGCATTACGCATATTCGTCAGGCACATTTTGGTCAGATAATTAAATCCATCGTCAAAAATCACCAAGTAATTTGGTTTGGTATTGTGTAAAACAGCTTGAATTGATTTTGGAGAATTTAATAGGTTAGTGTCAAAAAGGGAAACATCAAAATCGTTTTTTCGCAATAAAGAAGCTGCATACAAGGTTCCCAAAGGCGGAAAAGGGTTTTTGTTTTTCCATTGTTTTGGGTCAAGTTTGTAATAATAGGAATGCGAAAAAAGAATATTAGACATGTTCTCTTTGTAAAACTAAATTATACTTTGACTGAACTTCTTCAAGTTTTATATTCAAAGATAAGATAACTTTTTTTTGAAAGTTTGATGGATGATGTTTTGAAACTGTTTTGGTTGTTTTTAGAGCGATTTTGAAATCTTCTTCAGTCATGTAATCAAATTTAGATTTCCATTTTTTTAAGGTAATTAACTTGAATACAGAATCAGTTACAAGGCCTATTTTAGTATCACAAATGAATTCAATTGAACGGGAAAAAAGTGGTTTTTTTTTATCGGAAACAGTTTCAATTTGTGGTTCAAACTTCGAAAAATAATCATTTACCCATTTGTTGCTTTGATAAAATTGCTCAAAAACAGCTTTACCATGCATCGGAATCAGAGTTTTCAATTCGGTAGCAGTAAACCGGTTTTTTTCTGCGATTTCCATTTGATTGGATGAAATGAAGTAATTGACACAAAAATATTTTCGGGAATTAAGCAGGAATATCTTTTTGTAAAGCATCAATAATGTTCTGCAAATCCACAATTTATTTGGTTTTGTAATCACAAAAAAATCGATGTCGCTTTCATTGTCATAATATTCTTTTGACAACGAACCCGAAATTCCAACTGCTTCTACATAAGGGAATTTAGCAATCAATTTAGATTTTTGATATGCTTTTACAAGCGCTTTCTTGGCATGAAGATTTCCTCTTAGTCTTTTGATAACCGAATCTAAATCGCTGCCATAGACATAAAACTCATCTACTTTGATAAGAATTTTTTCATCTATCAGGTGCTGCAGTTCTTTTTCTGTTTCGGAAATATTTAGATAGTTCGTGTAACTGTGTATTTCTTCAATTTTAAGAGGATATCTAAAAATAGAAAAGTACAAAATTGTTTTAAGTGTTTCCAATGGTCATAGCGTTTTTCGGTATTTAAAAGTAACATTTTAATCCGAATTAACCCTAAGCCTTTTATGGATGTTTACCCTTTGTTCACCTAAATTTTTTTAAAAAACAAGAAGATTTTAAACCGCCAATGACTTAGTTTACCTGCTGTTGCTGGTTTTTCAGTTTCTTAAATTCCAAATAGGAATAGATGATTGGGATTACTGAAATAATGCCTGTAATGCCTAAAAAAGTGTATATGTTTAATGGTTCAGGTAAAACAAAAGTCATTGCCATTAGTAGTCCACCGACAAACCACATCTTGCCGGCGAGCAAATGCGTTTTTTTCCACACTTCTTCATTTTCCAACGTCCAGGGAGTTCTGATTCCGATAAAATAATTGGGTTTAATCGTTTTGAAATAATTCCCCAGGAAAGCAAATAACAAACCTACAATAGCAAGTATTAATCCGGGATTGCTTGTTTGTTGTTGTGCACTATATAAGATAAAAATGGCAAGAGCCGACATGAACAGGCTAAGGATAAAACGCAGATTGTTTAATTTATTACCCATCGTTTTTAATTTCTGCTTAGGGTCAATATTTGGAATAACCAGTAAAATCAGGTAGGGAAGGCCAACAACTAATAAAAGCATAAAAAATAATTCTTTTTTATTTCCATAATCGTCAATTTCACCTGAAGCATTCCAATGCATCGGAACTTTTTCAGGCAAACGATTCCAGATGTATGCCAAATAAATAAAAGGCAATAATGCAATACTAATAAACGGGATTTCTTTTTTAAATTTTTCCATTGTTATTTTTTTAGAGTTATGATCCATTTAATGATGTCGTCGACGATAGTTGTGTTTAAAGAATAGACAACAAATTGGCCTTTTTTTTCGCTCGTGACCAAATCGGCACGTTTAAGAATGTCCAAATGATGCGAAATACTGGGTTTCGAAATATTAAATTGATCGGCAATATCTCCCGCAGTCATTTCCTGTTTGCGGAGCATTTCAAGAATGTCACGTCGCGTTCCATCGTTTAATGCTTTGAAGATATCGTTCATGTAATTAAATATTTAGACAAATGTCTAAATATTATTTTAAACAAACAAATTTTATTCGGGAAATTTTATTTCTGGGATTTAAAAGAAAGAGTAAGGTGTTATTTTTTTTGGCAGTTTGAACAAAACAAATTATTTGGCCCAAAGCAATTAAATAAAAAGTAATTTATTTGAAATCCTTCTTTGGATAATAAGTATCCATAATAGTTAATGTATTTATAATCATCGTCTGCTATGTTAATAGATAAATTTTCGCCTTTTTTAAAGTTTTGAATTATTAAATTTATGGTCAACCGTTTATTAAACTCATTGAGTTCATCATAAGAAATATAATTTTCGTTTAAAATTTCTAAACTTTTCGGGTTTTTAAATTTAAAATTCCTTGAACCATTCTTTTTTATCAAATTGGTGGCATAAAAATATCTTTCTAAATAATCGCAACATTTAGTTTCATCATGAATGATATTGTTCTCAATTTCAAATGCGCTTATAAAAGCGTTATCCAGAATACAAATTTCTTTAATCTCATTTGTGTTTAAATCTTCGAAATTAATTAGATAACAAGCTTGGTCTGATTCTAAAAGATTTAAAAAATTATCATTCAATATTTTTTCACTAACCTGACTAAAAATCAAGTTTGAAAAAGTGATAAAAACTATAAAAATCAATTTTTTCATAAACACAAATTTACTGCCAACTGCTACTCCCGATAGCTATCGGGACTGAACACTTTCTTAATGTGCTTCCAGCCAATCTTTACCCAAACCAATTTCGACATCTAATGGAACAGCGAGTTTAATGGCATTTTCCATTTCGTATTTAATCATCGGCTGGATTTTTTCTAATTCGGAATTATGCACATCAAAAACAAGTTCGTCATGAACCTGCAACAGCATTTTTGATTTCCAGTTTTCAGTGCTAAGTTTTTTATAAATATTAATCATTGCAATTTTGATTATATCAGCAGCACTTCCCTGAATTGGAGCGTTGACAGCATTTCGTTCGGCTCCACTTCTTACGATAGCATTTGCCGAGTTGATATCTTTTAAATAACGACGTCTTCCCAAAACCGTTTGCACATAACCATTATCACGGGCAAAATCGACTTGCTCCGACATATAGGATTTTAGTTTTGGATAGGTTTTATAATACGCATCAATCAATGCGGCACTTTCGCTTCTTGACAATGATGTTTGGTTACTCAATCCAAAAGCGGAAACGCCATAAATAATTCCGAAATTTACCGTTTTTGCATTGCTACGTTGTTCTTTGGTAACTTCTTCCAACGGAACATTGAACACTTTTGCGGCCGTACTTCTATGAATATCTTCGTTGTTCCGGAACGCTTTTATCATATTTTCTTCGCCACTCAAAGCAGCAATAATCCGAAGTTCTATTTGGGAGTAATCGGCAGATAGCAAGGTGTGATTTTCATCACGCGCGATGAATGCTTTTCTGATTAATCTTCCTCTTTCAGTACGAATCGGAATGTTTTGCAGATTTGGATTATTCGAACTCAAACGGCCTGTTGCCGCAACAGTTTGCATATAATCAGTGTGAACTCGTTGCGTTTTTTTATCAACCTGATTTGGCAAGGCATCAATATAAGTGCTTTGTAATTTCACCATTTGACGCCATTCCAATATGTCTTTTACAATCGGATTATCATTGGCTAAATAAGACAACACTTCTTCGCCAGTTGCATATTGACCGGTTTTGGTTTTCTTTTGTTTGGCACCACCAATTTTCATTTTATCAAAAAGAATGTCACCGAGTTGTTTAGGCGAAGCCAAATTGAATTTTTCTCCTGCCGTTTCGTAGATTTTTTGTTCAAATAGAAGAATGTCTTTTTGCATCTCAACCGACATTTTCTTTAGATAATCTTCATCCAAATTGATGCCTTCCATTTCCATTGCGGCTAAAACCGGAATTAACGGAATTTCAATTTCCTCGAATAGTTTTTTGGTCTCGGCTTTGTCCAAAATTGGGCTGAAAACTTCTTTTAGCTGAAGCGTAATATCAGCATCTTCGGCGGCGTATTCTTTGATTTCCTCCAAAGCTACATCGCGCATTGATAGTTGCCCTTTCCCTTTTTTGCCAATTAAGGTTTCGATAGATTTTGGCGAATATTTCAAATATGTTTCACTCAAAACATCCATACCGTGACGCATATCAGGATTAATCAGATAATGCGCAATCATCGTGTCGAATATTTTTCCTTTGACCTGAATGCCGTAATTCGACAACACTTTCAAATCATATTTTACATTTTGCCCAATTTTTTCAATGGTTTCACTTTCGAAAAATGGTTTGAATTTTTCTGTCAATGCTTTGGCTTCCTCCTGATTTTCGGTAACCGGAACATAAAATGCTTTTCCTTTTTCAAAAGAAAATGACATTCCAACCAGTTCAGCATTCAAGGCATCAATTCCTGTAGTTTCTGTATCAAAACAAACCGAAGTCTGATTCATCAGGTTTTGCAGAAACAATTTCGTGCCTAATTCACCCTGAATGATGGTATAATTATGATCTGTGTTTTCTAAAGTAGCGTAATATGAATTTGGTTTTGCGTCTTCGCTTTCATCATCTGAAAATCCGAACAAATCAAATTGGCTTTCATTTTTTGGAGCGAATTTTTTAGCAGGTTTTGGTGTTTCGCCTGGAACAGTTTCATTTGAGCCATTGGTGTCAATTTCATCATACTCTTTTCCGGATCCAAAAAACTTGTCAAACTGAGCTTTTAGTTGACGGAATTCTAATTCCATAAACAAGGCATCTGTTTTTTCTACATCAGGTTTTGATAGTTCAAAATCTTCTGCATTGAATTCGACACTGCAATCAAGCAGGATTGTCGCCAGTTTTTTGGATAAAATCCCGAGTTCTTTATTAGCTTCGATCTTCTCTTTCATCGCGCCTT
Organism: Flavobacterium sp.; assembly: GCF_039916025.1. GTDB lineage: Bacteria > Bacteroidota > Bacteroidia > Flavobacteriales > Flavobacteriaceae > Flavobacterium. The sequence goes on along the minus strand of NZ_JBDSMB010000088.1, from coordinate 11,655 downwards.
TTAGCTTATCCGTGTTTGCCAGAAGATTTTCCATTGAACCAAATTCTTTCAATAATTTCTTGGCAGTAACTTCGCCAACACCCGGTAATCCTGGAATATTATCCGCAGCATCGCCCATCATTCCAAGAAAATCAATTACCTGTTCCGGTCTTTCGATTTCGAATTTGGCCAACACTTCCGGAATTCCCCAAATTTCAATATCGTTCCCTAAACGCGCGGGTTTGTACATAAAAATATTTTCAGAAACCAATTGCGCAAAATCCTTATCGGGCGTGACCATAAAAACCTGAAAGTTTTCTTTTTCGGCTTGTTTTGCCAAAGTTCCAATCAAATCATCTGCTTCGCAACCTGCCAATTCAATAATCGGAATATGCATTGCTCTTAATAATTCCTGAATATAAGGCACCGCAATTTTAATTGCTTCCGGAGTTGCATCACGGTTGGCTTTATATTCCTGATACATTTCATAACGATAATCACTTCCGCCTTTGTCAAAAGCAACAGCCAAATGATCCGGTTTTTCACGCTTGATAACATCCATTAAGGCATTCATGAATCCTATAATCGCCGAAGTATCCATTCCTTTAGAGTTGATACGGGGATTTTTTATAAAAGCATAATACCCACGGAAAATTAAGGCGTAAGCATCAAGAAGGAAAAGACGTTTCTGTGACATAAGTTTAATAGAATTAGAATCTGAAATGAATTCAGAACGAGTGTAAAAATAGGAATTTGAAGTTTACCTTTTGGCAAAATCACAAACTAAAGTTAAACTTTTTTAAATGGTCATTTCTTCATTTAATCTTCATTTTCAGGCTATAGTTTTGCCTTGTAAATGAATTAGAAAAGAATAGAAATGAAAAATTCACTTTTAGTATTGTCGCTTTTTCTCTCTTTCTTACTTCATGCGCAGGAAGAAAGTTCAAAAACGGTTGTGCCAACACTTGAAGTTGAAAAAGCGTTTCAGAAAGATTTTCCAAAAATTAAACCAAGCTGGAGAGAAGAATATACTGGTGATGATAAAGATGAATTGAGTTTTGATGCAGATTTTACTTTGAACAACACCAACATGACAGCAGTTTATAGTTTTATTGGAGTTTTTAAGGTTTTGGAATTTGAAATAAAAACCGCCGACATTCCAGCCAAAATAAGTAGTTATATGGAGAGAAATTATCCAAAAAACAAAATAAAAAAAGCAGCAAAAGTGATGAGAAACAACAATAATATAACCTTCGAAATAGGAATCACAATAAATGAAAAATGGGTTGATGTAGTTTTTAATAAAGAGTGCGACTTTTTAAAAATGGTTCAGAAAGATGAGTAAATGGGATTTTTTATAGATGATGGTTTTTAAAAGTCGGCGAAGGGATTTGCCGACTTTTTGATTATATTTACTTTGATTATACTAGAATTTTATGAATGTTTTAATTGTTGAAGATTACAAAGAACTGGCGACGGAATTGGTAGATTATCTTTCCAAAAACGGTTATTTATGTAAAGCCGTTACTACCTGCGAAGAAGCATCGGAAGAAATTGCTGTAAACGATTATGACGCTATGCTTTTGGATTTGGGTTTGCCCGATGGAAGCGGTTTTGATGTTTTGAAAGAAGTCCGGAAATCAAAATCTAAAATTGCGGTTATAGTTATCACGGCGCGCGGAGAATTAGATGATAAAATTAATGGCTTGGAACTAGGTGCTGATGATTATCTTACCAAACCATTCGCATTAACTGAACTAGGCGCAAGATTATTTGCCGTAATCAGAAGAATTCACGGATTTACAGCCAATGAATTAAGCGTTCACGGATTCACAATTCAACTACAGGATTATAAAGTTAGTTTTGAGGAAAATCCGATTTCTTTGACCAAAAAGGAATTTGATATTTTTCAATATCTGGCACTGAATAAAAACAGGGTTATCACCCGGTTGCAATTGACGGAACATGTTTGGGGCGATGTTTTGGAAATCAATTCTGATTCCAATTTTATTGATGTCCATGTTCGTAATCTTCGAAAAAAACTGAATGCTTTTTCCAAATTAGATTGGTTTGAAACTGTTAGAAACGTTGGCTACAGAATAAATATATAAATGAAAATCAAGCACCAATTAGCGGTTTTTAATTTATTGACAAGATTGTTGATCATTGTTGTGCTTTGGTTTTCGCTTCCAGTTTTGGTGCAAAATGTCGTTTATTCCCATATCGATAAAAGCATTTTAGAAAAGAAGCAAAAGTTTATCCAGCATTTGGACAAAAAGGAAATCAACGATTTTATTTCCAGAAAAGATTCAGCCGAAACGTATGCCAGTTTTTCGACTTTGCACAATGAATTTTTACAATTATACAGAGCAAAAGAAGACTCTGCAAAAGACAAAAGTGTTTTTGTAAACGAGTCAAGAGTGATAGAAGATGAAGAAAGTGATTATAGGGTTTTGTATTATAATTTTACTTATGAAAACACCAAATATGTCTTAGAAATTGGAAATAGCCTGAGCGAGATTAACGATTTGACTTTTTCGATTCGGCTTTTTACAACGGTGCTGCTTTTTATAATTGTGCTGATTACCTTTTTGGCAGATACTTTTTATATCGAATATCTGTTGACGCCATTTTATAAAATTATCAATACCAAAATTAGGCATGTTGACGAACCGAATGGTTTTGATTACACCGAAATAAAAACACATTCGACCGATTTTGAAGAATTGGATACTGTTCTGAATCAGATGATGTTTAGGATAAACGATTTGTTTCAAAAGGAAAAACAATTTATTGGCAATGTTTCCCACGAGTTGCTGACGCCAATTTCACTTTTGAAAAACCGATTTGAAAACCTGCTTCAAAATGAATCGATAAACGATGAAGGAATTGACAAGATTGCAAGTTCACTAAGAACTTTGGATGTGCTCAAAAAGGTGATAAATAATCTGTTGCTGATTTCTAAAATCGACAATAATCAGTTTGTCAATAATGAAGAAATTTCCATTAAAGAAATCGTTGCTGAAATCCTGGAAGATTTTGAAGACCGGATTGAAGAAAAGCAAATCACAGTTTTGAATGAAGTTACAAATGACTTTGTCTTTATAGGAAACAGAACACTGATTCGGATTATGATCAATAATTTGATATCGAATGCCATTAAATACAATATTGCAAAAGGTAAAATCACTTTAAAAACTAATTCTACATCAGATCATTGTCTTTTAAGTATTAGCGATACCGGAAAAGGAATGACCGAAACGCAACAGGCTATAATTTTTGAGCGGTTTACCCGAATTTCTATCGAGCAGGAAGGTCAGGGCTTAGGATTGGCGATTGTCGACAGCATTGCCAAATTTCATCATATTGAAGTCAAAGCGGATTCTAAAATTGATTTTGGAACCACATTCACGATTCAATTTCCTATTGATTTCACAAAGAAAAGTTAAACATTTGCTGCAAGGCCAAATCTTCATTTTGTCTTCATTTGACAGACATAGTTTTGAAGTACAAAATAACATAGTGTTATTTATTAATTCAAAATTTTAGGAATCATGAAAAAAGTAGTAATGTTAGTAATGCTTGTTTTAGGAACAGCAGCTTTCGCGAATGTAAAACCAGTTGCATCAACAGGAAAATCAACAAAAGAGATTTCAATTAGAAAACACAAAAAACATCTTAAAAAAGCCAAAAAAGTAGAAGCTTCTCCAATTGCTTCTCCAGCAAAAAAATAACTTCAGATTAAATTTCAGCGTTTGTGAGAGTGACGTTTGAAGTTGAAAGGTTAGTTATTAATTCCAGAAAAACCGATAAATTTTTATCGGTTTTTTTGATAAATGAAAAGTAAATATGAAAAAAAAGAGTTCTAATTCGCAGCACATTTTAAATACTTCGGCCAACTTATTAGGTTTGTGTTTTATCGTTTTAACATCAAGAAATATTCTTGATATGAAGGCCGCAACATTGATTGATGAATTAACTGCATTTGCTATATTTTCATTTATGTTCAGCTGCATTTTATCTTTTTTAGCCATGCGAAGCAAAACTGAAATGGGAATAAAATATGAGAAGTATGCAGATGTTTTATTTTTTGTTGGACTTTCATCTCTTTTCGTAACCGCAACTCTAATTACTTTGAACATTATAGAATAAAAAATTGTTAAATTTTCTAAACTATATAAATCTTCATCTCAACTTCATTTAGCAGAAATACATTTGTCCTGTAAAAATAACAACAACGTTATTTAATTAATTTAAAAATATAAAATCATGAAAAAAGTATTGATGTTAGCAGTTTTATTTTTAGGAACAACTGCTTTGGTAAACGCTCAAACTGCGCCTGCAAAAGCGGCACCTGCAAAAGCGACACTTGCAAAAGAAGTTAAAGCTGAGAAGAAAGCAACTAAAAAAGCTAAAGTAGCAAAAGCAGATAAAAAAGTTATGCCAATTACTGCAGCAACACCAGCAACACCAGCAAAAAAATAACAAAACTTTTTGGGAAAAATGAGTTGAAGCAATTGTTATTTATTGTAAAGGCCGATGGATTTTCCCATTGGCCTTTTTGTTTATACGATAGTTAAAATTTATCCAAAAAGAAAAATTTGAAACAACTTTCTTTGTTAATTTGTTAAAAATTAAAAAAATGGCTTTTCGCTTTATAATTCTTTTTGTAATCATTGCTATAGTTGAACTTTACGCTTATCAGGTTATAAAAACCATTACTAAATCCAAATGGATTTTGATTGCTTATGTTGTAATTTCTGTTGCAGCAATATTTTTTATTACGTATGAGATTATGAAGTTTGACAGAAGCGTTGGGCAAACCAAGACGACGCTGATTACTTTAGGATTGCTGCTCTTAGTTTTGCTTCCCAAAATAGTATTGACTTTTGTAATGCTTTTGGAAGATGTTATGCGAATTCTAATGGGAACAATTACCCATTTTATGGGCCATAATTCAGATAGTTTTTTACCGGATAGAAGGAAGTTTGTTAGTCAGGTTGCGCTCGGATTGGCAGCGGTTCCATTTCTTTCTTTGATTTACGGAATGACGATTGGCAAATACAATTTCAAAGTAATTCGTCAAACCATATTTTTCCCTGATTTACCAGATGCTTTTGACGGTTTTAAAGTCACCCAAATTTCGGATATTCATAGCGGTAGTTTTGATAACGAAGAAAAAATAAGATATGCTATTGATTTAATCAATGAACAGGAAGCGGATTTGCTATTGTTTACAGGCGATATTGTGAATGCCAAGGCAGATGAAATGCATCCGTGGATTGACATCTTCAACGGAATAAAAAAATACGAATACGGAAAATATTCCATCTTAGGAAACCACGATTATGGCGCTTACCTGGATTGGAAATCTGAAAAAGCAAAAGCAGCTAATTTTGAAGCGATAAAAGACCTGCATCGTCAAATTGATTTTAAATTAATGTTGAATGAAAATATTAAACTCAAAAAAGGGAATGATGAAATTGCTTTGATTGGTGTAGAAAACTGGGGAAAACATTTTGGTGAATTTGGAGATATTAATAAAGCATCTGAAAATTTAGCGGAAACAGATTTCAAAATCCTGATGAGTCATGATCCAAGTCACTGGGAATATATTGTTAAGAAACATCCAAAAAATATACAGTTAACACTTGCCGGACACACACACGGAATGCAGTTTGGAATAGAAATCCCAGGTTTTTTTAAATGGAGTTTAGCGCAATACATGTATAAACAGTGGGCGGGATTATATGAGGAATTTGGAAGATATGTGTATGTAAACCGCGGTTTTGGATTCCATGCCTATCCTGGTCGGGTCGGAATTATGCCGGAGATTACTGTTTTTGAACTAAAAAAAGGGGAAAAAGTAGCATAATTAGTTAAAAATGCTACATTTGTGCTTTACAATTTCTTTTAAAATAAAAAAAGAATTAAAAATATTTTGGTTTTATGTCAAAATTTGGAGAATTAATCAATGCTCAAGTACCTGTGTTAATTGACTTTTACACAGAATGGAATGAATCTTCAGTTTCTATGCATCCTGTTATCAGAGATGTAGCAGCTGCGCTTGGTGATAGAGCAAAAGTAATAAAAATTGATGTAGATAAGAATCAGGAACTGGCCGATGCACTTCGCATTAAAGGATTGCCAACGCTGATGATTTACAAAGAAGGTCAGATGGTTTGGAGACAATCAGGAGAATTGGACGCCAACACTATTATTGGGCTTGTTCAGGAACAGCTTTAATCGATTTTTGCACAAACAAATCCGTTTTCTTTTAGGAATGCTAAAGTCTTAGGCAAAACATATCTTAGGTTTTGCTCTGCTTTTATGCTATCGTGAAAAACGATAATGCTTCCACTTTCCAGATTCCTTAAAACATTATCCAGGCATTTTTCAGGAGTAATGGTTTTATCAAAATCATAACTCAAAACATCCCACATTATTATTTTGTAGCCGAGCTTTCTTAAAATTTTGGATTGCGAAGGTTTGATTTTGCCGTATGGAGGACGAAAAAGATTTGGGATTTGGGAATTAGGAATTAGGATTTTTGATTGACACAGCGCAACGTTTTCAATGTATTCGTCATTTGTTGTTTTCCAACCTTTAAGATGATTGAAAGTGTGGTTGCCAATAGCATGACTGTCTTGAATTATTTTTTGAAAAATGGCCGGATGCTTTTCAATGTTGTTTCCAATGCAAAAAAAAGTGGCTTTGGCATCGTATTTTTTTAATTGCTCCAATGTCCATTCTGTAATTTCTGGTGTTGGACCATCATCAAAGGTTAGGTATACTTTATTTTCGGGATTAGGAATATCCCAAACATAATTTGGAAAAATCCTTTTGACAAAATAGTTTGTTTTTACCCAGAAACTCATACGCTAAATATAAAAAAAATGTGCCAAATGATTTCTCAATTGGCACATTTTTAAATTTTAAAACTGAACTATTCTAATTCTCTTTCGAAACGGGCAAATCTTCTTACGAACGAGTTAAAAACAGGTTTGTTTTTGTTGTAAAATGCTATGTCACCACGATCTTTCATTACAATCAACAAACTTCTATAACGCTCAATATCGGTGATAATATCAGTAGCGATTCCATTTTGAATTGATGGCTGAATATTTGAATAGTATGTTAGATTTTGCTTGTATTTAGTCATCAGGCGCTCTAATAATTCCCTTGCTTTAGCTTTTTCACCAAGCTCATAATAACCGCCTGCAAATGGTTCAACCATGGTGTAATAACCATAATAATCCATCGGCATTTTGCTTAAAGCTAAATCGATGATTTTTTTGGCTTTCTCTTTTTTACCTTCGTTGATTAATTGTTCCATTAATCTGGCCATGTTGGTTCTGTATGAAATGCTGTTTTTGCGCGTTTCAGGATCGTGATAAATTGTGGTTAGGTCACCGTTACCCCAACTCCATTTCATAACTAAGTCATACATTTTATCGCTGTCAATATCACCCATATCGTATGGATTCTCTTTGTCGATTGGTGTTTTTATTGGGACTAATTTATAAACCAATCCATCAAGCTGAAGATAGTCTTTCATCCAAAGATAATCGTCATCACCAAAACTTCCACCGGTAAAATATATTGGACGTTTCCAATCGTTATTAGCTAACACATCGAAAGCCATCAAACGGTTTTTATACATAGCACTTCCTTTGATATCTACATCAATGTAAGGAACAATAGAATCATAATATTTTGGATTTACAACCTTATTTTTTATGATGTTTTCCTTGTTGATAGGAATCCTGATTTTATTTGTCGGATAAAAATGGATGGTTTGTCCGTTTGACATTTCAACCGTAGATTTTGGAAGTTTGATAAATTTGATAAAATCTTTAATGTTCCAACGTGCATCCGTTTTCGGAATATGAGCCACGTAATCTAATTTATCTCCAACATATTCGCTGTGTTTAAACGATATTGGCAAACCATCAGATTTATAGGTTTTGAATTTCATTTGGTCAATATACCAATCGGTCATGAATAATTGGGTATTCACAATTTTGATATCCGTTCTAATGCCTTCAATTTCCTGAGCATACCAAAGCGGGAAAGTATCATTGTCACCGATGGTATACAGAATTGCATTTTGATCACAGGATTCGAGATAATTTTTTGCCATGGCAATAGCCGTATATTTTTTCGCACGACTGTGATCATCCCAGTTTTGAGATGCCATTAAAATAGGTGCGCCTAAAAGACAGGCTCCAATTACTATTGGACCAACCAATTTCGATTTTAATTTCTCGGCAATCATTTCATAAATCGCGTAAACACCAAACCCAATCCAAATGGCAAAAACATAGAATGAGCCAACCAATGCATAATCCCGTTCGCGAGGTTCAAACGGTCTTTCGTTTAGAAATATTTTTAAGGCGATACTGGTGAATAAAAACAATGCTAACAGCACATAAAAGCTTTTCAAATCCTTTTGTGCGTGATACATCAATCCAATCAAACCAATCAGGAAAGGCAGAAAATAATATACGTTTCTGCCTTTATTGTTTTTGACATCATCAGGCAGATTTTCCTGCGTTCCTTTACCAAGATGGATTTCGTCTATAAATTTAATTCCGCTTAGCCAATTGCCATCAAGATTGTCATATTTCCCCTGGATATCATTTTGTCTTCCAACAAAATTCCAAAGCAAATACCTGCCATACATATAGCCGAACTGGTATTCAATCATGAAACTTAAGTTGTCCCAGGCAGATGGTTTTTCAACAGTTATATAATCGCTGTATTTTTTTAGGAACGAAACATAATCTTCGTTGTCAATTTTTTTCTGAGCGTAAGCAGATTTGAATTCAGAAATAGTTTTGCCCATTTCGTCTTTTAACTGCCCAACAGCCATAGCCACTTGCTCTTCACTTAAACTATCGATATTAACTCCGTATTGCGCTAAATCTTCTTCGTAAGGATAGTTTTGATTTAGTTCTACTTTTGGCACACCGGTAAACTGAATATAATTGTCAATATGGTCTGTGCTCCAAAGACGCGGAAGAAATGCTTTTTGCCTATTATCGCTATTTTGTTCGGCGTTTTTGTAATTGTTTACAATCACATATTTTCCGGTTTTATAATCTCTTTCGTAGTTGGGAGCTTTATCTAAATATGGTTCATCTTTATCTAAACCAGCAAAAGTATCGGTGTATTGCGGACCATAAAACAATGGGTTTACGCCATATTGTTCTCTGTTATAATAAGCTAAAACTTCGGCAGCATCCGATGGTTTGTTTTCATTGATTACCACGTTGGCATTGGCACGAATTGGCAACATCATCCAGATAGAAAACCCGATTAACACAAAAAGAATACACAATAAACCTGTGTTATAAAACGGATGTCCTTTTTCGCGGGTGTATTTTAATCCAAAATAGAAAAAAGCAACAATCAGCAGAAGCGCAAATATGGTTCCTGAGTTGAACGGCAATCCAAAGCTGTTAACCATAAAGATTTCCATTTTTCCAAAGAACGCTAGTGTATATGGCAATAATAATTTGAAAATGAATAATAAAATCGCAACGATTATAATGTTAGCAATGATAAAATTTTTGACAGTAATGGTTTTGAAATTTTTAAAGTAATACAAAAACCCAATAGCCGGAATGGTTAACAATGCCATAAAGTGAACACCGAACGAAAGTCCAACCATTAATGAAATCAATAAAAGCCAGCGATTACCTCTTGGTGTATGCATGTCTTGTTCCCAGCGTAATCCAAGCCAAAACAATAATGCAATAAACAATGATGCCATGGCATATACTTCGGCTTCAACAGCACTTGACCAAAAACTATCTGAAAAAGTAAACGCTAACGAGCCAACAAAAGAACTTCCAAGAATAACAATTGCTTTGCTTTTGTCAATTTCAGTGTATTGAGAAACAATTTTTTTCAATAATATGGCTGATGACCAAAACATAAACAATATAGTAAATGCACTTGAAAACACAGATACCATATTTACCATCAAGGCGATTGTTTCTTTATTGAAAGCGAACATGGCAAAGAAAGCTCCAAGAATCTGGAACAATGGTGCTCCGGGTGGATGGCCAACTTCCAGTTTCGCGGCTGTTGAAATATATTCCCCACAATCCCAAAAGCTCATGGTTGGTTCAACTGTCAGTGAATAAGTAATTAAGGCAATTGCAAATGTTGTCCATCCTAGAATGGTATTCCATTTATTGAAGTTAAAGTTCATCATACAGATATGAAATGAAGGTTTTATTTAATGTTACAAAGAAACTATTTTTTTTAACGCAAGTAAACTTGCATTAACAAAATTTTCTTAAATAGGATAACGGGTTAATATCAAGTTTATTGTGGTTCGTTTTGAATTGATTTTAGGCTTATATTTTAATTTTTATAGATATTTATTTGTGTAAAATAAAATTTGTACTAAATTTGCACTCGCGTTAAGCAAAGCTGGTCTATGGTGTAATGGTAACACAACTGTTTTTGGTGCAGTCTTTCAAGGTTCGAGTCCTTGTAGACCAACGATTAATCCCGCTCTTGCGGGATTTTTTGTTTTTTGGCAGGACGAGAAGTTTATCCCGAATTTATTTCGGGAAGTCCTTGTAGACCAACAAAAAAATCCTCTCAATTTGAGAGGATTTTTTATTTTATGACTTTTTGAATAGTATTTATATTTTGAAAGTAACCACAGGACGCAATGAATGATTTACTAAATCTTCACTAATGCTTCCGTTAAAAAAGTGTGAGATTCCTTTTCTTCCGTGTGTGCAAACACCAATTAAATCAGCACCGATTTTGTCAGCAAAATGTAATATTCCATTTTCAACGTTAACATCATTATAGATATTTAGAGAATATTTATTGACAGTAAAATTTGAAATAAAGTTTTTCATAACCTCTTCGGCAACATGAGTAGGTTTAAAAGTGCTGGGTGTATTGATCATGGCTAGCTCTAATTCTGCGTCAAATTTGTTGGCGAATTCAACTACTTTGGCAAAAGGTTTTTTTATTTCATCTGAAAAGTCAGAAGCAAAAACAAATTTATCTACTTTAAATTCCCCAACCTCTTTTTTAATAATTAATACAGGTGCTACTGAATGCCGAACTACTTTTTCTGCATTGGAACCAATAAACATTTCTTTGAAACCGCTTGCTCCATGCGAACCCATAACAACTAAATCAATATCATTTTTTTCACTTACTTTAAGTATTCCATCGAAAGCCAATTCAAACTGAATAATTTCAGAAACCTTTAAGCCATCCAGGCACTCATCATCCATTAAATCTTCCAGTCTGTTGATAGCTGAATTCTTAAAAAGCATTATTTCAGGTAAATCATGACCGCTTCCAATTGCATCACCTGCCTGATGAGGTAATTCTAACATATGTAATAATATAATTTCACCGCCGTTATTACGGGCAATTTGAGAAGCAACTTTTAATGCGTAGTAGGCGTGTTTTGAAAAGTCTGTTGGTACTAAGATTTTTTTCATAAAAAGTAAGTTTTGGATTGTAAATAATTCTACAATAAAGGTATTATTTTTTTTTGAATCAACAATGCTTTTTGGTTTATAAAAAAATAACTATATTTGCACCGTTATTTACTATTCAAAACTAAATAATGAGGGAAGCAATGCTTCCCTCTTTTTATACATTATGGCATTTAAAGACAAAATTTCG